>CAMCNL010000311.1 GCA_945876205.1 Candidatus Sulfopaludibacter sp. SbA3 | reverse complement strand
TGTCGGCCACCGTGATTTTTCGCGCCTTCGTTTCCTGCACCAGGAGGCGGTAGCCGATGAGCTGGTCGAGCACTCCGCGCAGCACCTGGTTGCGTTGCTCGGCCGGGACCGGCTGACCGGCGCTCGCTTCGAGTTCCTTGACCGCTTCGTCGAAGTCGCCCTTGCTGATCGCCTCGCCGTTGACGCGGGCGATGACTTCGGGCAACTGAGCGGGAACGGGCTGGGGCGGGGGAGTTTGCGCTTGCGGTGCGAGTTGTGTGGCGTTGGCCACAGGCGCCGCGACGGGAGTATTGGCGGCCGCGGCGGGGGTACTCTTCGAGCAGGCGCCGAGCGCGAGGACGGCGACGAGCGGAACAACTCGGATCACAAAAACTCCAGTTAATAGGTGTGAAAGGTACGTATTCAGCCTATCACGGGAGATCGTGGCGGTCGTTTTTCTCGTAGCTCCGGAGCCATTCCTCGCTCATGTGCTGCACCGGTGGACGGTGGACGCGGCGTTGAATCAGCGCGGTTGCACTGGCGAAAAGGGCTCCAAAAGCCATTGGGGCCATGGAGAACTTCAGGAGAAACGCTGGAAAGGTCGCAGCGTCGGTACGAACAGACATAACACGCCTCGCCGCGGTACTTTCAACAGGCTTGCCAACCGCTTCGATCGATCACCACTTCTTCACAGCCTCTGCTGATGACGAATGCTCCAGTTTTCACGTGATATACTCAGCGTCCTCATCTATTTCTCGCGACACACACCATGGCCAGGTAGCTCAGTTGGTAGAGCACACGATTGAAAATCGTGGTGTCGGGGGTTCAACTCCCTCCCTGGCCACCACCTAGTCGCACCCAATCTCAGCTCGGCGTTGCTGCTCGACGGATACGTTGAGCTGTGTGACGCGCTCACGCCCGATGAGAAGCGTGAGCGGTCAGAGGAAGCGACCCACGTTGGCTGGACCGCTGCCGACAAGCCGAAAGGGTGGAAGCTCGTGCCCCGCCTGCGGAAGAAAGAGTAAGCCGCTACAGAGTTTCGTTACACCGCCGCGGCAACCTCAGCGAGCTCGCCCCGTCCCAACCCCAGCTCACGCCTCAGGCGATCTTCAATCGCCATCCGGATTTGCGGATTCTCTTTGAGGAACGTCTTGGCATTCTCCCGTCCCTGGCCCAGCCGTTCACCGCTGTACGCGAACCACGAGCCGCTCTTCTCGACGATCCGCTTCTCGACCGCCAGGTCGAGCAGGTCGCCCTCTTTCGAGATGCCCTCGCCGTACATGATGTCGAACTCGGCCTCGCGGAAGGGCGGCGCTACCTTGTTCTTCACGATTTTGACGCGCGTGCGGCCGCCGATCACGACGTCGCCGTCCTTGATGCTGGCGATGCGGCGGATGTCGACGCGTACCGAGGCGTAAAACTTCAGCGCGCGACCGCCGGTCGTCGTTTCGGGGTTGCCGAACATCACGCCGATCTTCTCGCGCAGCTGGTTGATGAAGATCAGCGTCGTCTTTGACTTCGAGACCACGCCGGTGAGCTTGCGGAGCGCCTGCGACATCAGCCTCGCCTGAAGTCCCATCTGCGCGTCGCCCATCTCGCCCTCGATTTCCGCCTTCGGCACGAGCGCGGCCACCGAGTCGACCACCACGACGTCCACACCGCCGGACCTGATCAGTACCTCGACGATCTCGAGCGCCTGCTCGCCGTTATCGGGCTGCGACACGAGAAGATTGTCGAGATCGATGCCGAGCTTCTGCGCGTATTTCGCGTCGAGCGCATGCTCCGCGTCGACAAACGCCGCCATGCCGCCGGCCTTCTGCGCTTCCGCAATCACCTGCAGCGACAGCGTCGTCTTGCCCGAAGACTCCGGCCCGAAGATTTCGACGACGCGCCCGCGCGGCATGCCGCCGATGCCGAGCGCATAGTCGATGCTGATCGAGCCGGTTGAGATCGACTCCATCGGGGCAATCGCGCCGTGCTGGCCGAGCCGCATGATCGATCCCTTGCCGAACTGCTTTTCAATCTGAACGACCGCGATATCGAGGGCCTTGTTGCGTTCTTTCTGTTCGTCGAGCGCCATGTGGTCTCCTTCGGAGAGATGGTGGCCTGTGTGTGTGACAGGGGAGGTCACGGCCGGGGTTGATCCTAGGAGCGTGCCGCACGAAAGTCAAGGGCAAATCTGTGCACAGTTAAGGCGTCTCGCCTAGATAAGTCAATCACTTACAGAGAGCTGACACTTTCGCCCCTCTGGTCGATGACCGGCAGGTTCTACAGCGGGGCAGCGCCCGGAATGGGCGCAGATTCTGCTAGCACTTGATCGAGGTCTATTTAATGTCGAGCCGCACTGAATCGCTCTGGCACGCCACGCATCAGCTCCGCAGCTTTACACCGCTGTCCGGGAATCACGAGACAGACATCGCCATCGTAGGCGGCGGAATCACGGGTCTCACCGCTGCCGTCATCCTGAGCCGCGCGGGCCAGCGGGTCACCATCCTCGAGCGCGACCGGATTGGGAGCGGCGAAACCGGCAACACCACGAGCCACCTTACCGAGGCGGTCGACGGCCGGTACCAGCGGATTGCGAAGGATTTCGGGTCAGACGGCGCGCGCCTGGTCGCCCGCGCGAGCCGCGAGGCGATCGACTGGATCGAGCGCTCGATTTGCGGCGGCGTGCAGTGCGGCTTCCAGCGTCTGCCTGGATACCTGTACACCGAGCGCGAGTGGGACCTCGAGTGGCTGGCCGACGAGCTCGACGCGGCGCGTACGGCTGGCTGCGACGTCGTGTGGGACGACCACCCGCCAACCCCATTCCCGACGCGCGGCGCGATCCGGTGGAACAACCAGGGCCAGGTGCATGCGACCGCCTACCTCGAGGCGTTGGTCGACCAGGCGCTGGCCACCGGGGTCCGGATCTGCGACGCCACCCGAGTGGTCGGCGTGCACGACGATGAGCCGTGCCGCGTCGAGACGACCGCGGGAACCGTGCGTGCGAACCACGTGTTCGTCGCCGCGAACGTGCCGGTGAACAACCGCGTGCTGTTGCACACCAAACTTGCTGCGTACCGGTCGTACGCGATCGCCGCCGCAATCGATCCGCCCGAGGTGTCAGGACTGTTGTGGGATACCGACAATCCCTATCACTACACGCGTTGGCAGCGTCTCGGTGGACAGACGTACCTGATCGTCGGAGGCGAGGATCACAAGACCGGCGAAGAGGTGGAGACTGAGGCGTGTTACGACCGGCTGCTCACGTATGCGCGGCAGCGGTACGGCATCAGCGAGGTCGCGTTCCGGTGGTCGGGCCAGATCATCGAACCCGCTGACGGCCTGCCGTTCATCGGGCTCAATGCCATGTCGCAGCGGGTCTACGTCGCCACCGGCTATAGCGGCAACGGCATGACGTTCGGCACCTCTGCCGGCATGATCGTGAGCGATCAGATCCTCGGCAAGCCCAATCCGTATGCGGAGCTTTTCGACGCCACGCGCATCAAATTGCTCGCATCGGCCTACGACTACGTGAAGGAGAACATCCAGGTCGCGGTGCACCTGATCACCAACCGGTTGACGTCGATCGATGTGGAAGACCAGCCGATCCAGGCGCTGCGTCCAGGCGATGGCGGCATCTTCGAATCCGACGAAGGCAAGGTCGCGGTGTGTCGCGACGCGACGGGCGTCATCCACGCCTGTTCGGCGGTCTGCACGCACCTGGGATGCGATGTCGGGTGGAACGAGGCGGAGCAGACGTGGGATTGCCCGTGTCACGGCTCGCGCTTCTCACCGGACGGCGCCGTGCTCAATGGTCCTGCGGTCGGCGACCTGCGCAGGATTCCTGTTACGACGCTCGCTCGATAGCCACAGCCACGCCATTGCCTCCGCCGAGGCAGAGCGTGGCGATGCCGCGTTTCAGATTTCGCTGCTCGAGCGCGTAGAGCAGCGTCGTCAGAATACGCGCGCCACTTGCGCCAATCGGGTGACCCATGGCCACGGCGCCGCCGTTGACGTTGACCTTGGCGGGATCGATACCGAGGTCCCGCAGCACGGCGATGGCCTGCACGGAGAACGCCTCGTTCAATTCGAACAGGTCCACGTCCTCAATCTTCCATTTCACTTTCTCGACCAGGCGGCGAACAGCCTCGACCGGGGTCATCAGCACGTACTTCGGCGGAAGCCCGCTCGTCGCCTGGCCCACGATCCGCGCCATCGGCGTGAGTGTCAGTTGCGCGGCCCGTGCGGCTGACATGACGACGAGGGCTGCGGCGCCGTCGTTGACCGGCGGGGCGTTGCCGGCCGTGACCGTCCCATCCTTCCGAAAGGCGGGACGCAGCGCGCCCAGCGATTCGACCGTGGTGTCCGGG
>CAMCNL010000310.1 GCA_945876205.1 Candidatus Sulfopaludibacter sp. SbA3 | reverse complement strand
AGCTGGCCGGGTCCGATTTCACCTTCGTCGAGAAGGACGGCACCTTCAACGACCGCCTCGAGGTGTCGTTCGTCGCCACCGACGCCAACGGCAAGACGTTCCCCGGCGACCGCCATGCCGTCGACCTGACGATGAAGCCCGACACGCACGCGCGCCTCCAGGAACGAGGCTTCCGCGTGGTGTCTGAGATGAGTCTTCCCCCCGGACGCTACCAACTGCGCGTCGCCGCGGCCGACACCGCCAAGTCCGGGAGCGTCCTCTACGACGTCGACGTTCCCGACTTCTACAAGGCGCCGTTGACCATGAGCGGCATCACGATGACGTCGGGCTCGGCCGCCCAGGCGCCGAGCGTCTCTCCGAAGGATTCGTTCAAGCAGATGCTGCCGGCACCGCGGTCGACGCTGCGCGAGTTCACGCGCGGCGAAGAGATCGCGTTCTTCGCCGAGTTCTATGAGAACGCCGCGGGCGCGCCACCGCACAACTTCGACATCACCATGACGATCCGGTCCAACGACGGCCGCGTCGTCTACGAGAATCGCGAAGAGCGGTCATCCACGGACCTCCAGGGCGGCCGCGGCGGCTACGGCTACGCCGCGCGCCTGTCGACGCTGGAATTCGCGCCAGGGCCGTACCTCGTGCACGTGGAAGGCCGCTCGCGTCTGAGCGGCGGCGATACCGGCGTCGGTAGAGATGTGCTGATCCGAATCCGATGACGGCGGCGCCGTTCACCGCCACAGGCCACGGAGACACGGAGACACAGAGAAAAGAGAACCTCCGTGTCTCTGTGTCTCTGTGGCCCGTGATCGGGGCATGAAGCTCGACCTCATACAGACGGTCGCCTTCGCCGGCATCATCCTGTTTGTCGGCTACGGCCTCAAGAAACTGATCCCGCCGCTCTCGCGGTACAACATCCCGGCGCCGGTCGCGGGTGGACTTCCCGTCGCCGGCGTCCTCACCGTCGCCTACCTGCGCAACTGGCAGCCGCTCGTCTTCGACACCACGCTCCAGACGCCGCTGATGATCGCGTTCTTCACGTCGGTCGGCTTCGGCGCGAGCGTCACGCTGCTGCGGCGCGGCGGACCGCTGGTCATCGCCTTCACCATCATCGCGACCGTCGTCGCGGCCTTGCAGAACGTCGTCGGCGGCCTTGCCGCGATGGCACTGGGCCAGCATCCGCTCATGGGTGTGCTTGCCGGGTCGGTCACGTTGACCGGCGGACCCGCCACCGGGCTGGCGTTCGCACCGCTCTTCGAGAAGGCCGGCGTCGTTGGCGCATCGACGCTGGCCGTCGCCGCCGCGATGGTCGGCATCGTCGCGGGAGGATTGCTCGGCGGACCGATCGGCACGTTTCTCATCGAACGTCACGCGCGGCGCCCCAGGCCGCAGTCAGCGGCCGTCACGCTGGCCAACCTCGTCGAGCCGCAATTCCCCGAGCCAGCCGCGTCGGCGCCTGCCGGTGAGGACGCCGAAGCGTACCGCCTCGTGAAGCACCTCGTGCTGATGATGACGGCGATGTGGCTGGGATCGTGGGTGAGCGGATGGATGGCGTCGGCCGGCCTGACCCTGCCGGCCTACATCGGCGCGATGCTCGTGGCGGCCGTCTTCCGGAACATCGACGATGCGACGGGGCTGGTCGGGATGTCGCAGCGGACGATCGACGACCTCGGCAACGTCGCGCTGGCGCTGTTCCTGGTCATGGCGTTGATGACGCTGCGCCTGTGGGAGCTCGGCGGCCTGATCGGCCCGCTGGTCGTCATGCTCACGTTGCAGGTCATGCTGGTGGCCGCCGTCTGCCTGTTCGTCATCCCGCGGCTGATGGGGCGCGACTACGACGCGGTCGTCATGTCCGGCGGTTTCTGCGGCTTCATGCTCGGCACCACGGCCAACGCCATGGCCAACATGGGCGCGCTGGTCGAGCGTTACGGTCCCGCTCCGAAGGCTTACCTCGTGGTTCCGCTGGTGGGCGCGTTCTTTATCGATTTCGTCAACGCCTTGTTGATTACCGTTGCGCTCAACTTCTGGCAGTGACGTTGCACTCTGGACGCCGGGTCCTTTGGGCCAGGCAACATATGACGAGCTCGACTGGTCTTCCTTCCAACACCGCCGCGGCGCTGGCCTATGCCGGCTGGTGGGTGACGGGCGCGCTCTTCTGGTTTCTGGAGCGCCGTGACCCCTTCGTGCGATTTCACGCCGCGCAGGCGACCATCACCTTCGGCGCCGTCGCGCTCATCATCGCGCTGTGCGGGATGCTGGCGGCGCTGTCGCTGTCGTTCTTGCCCTGGGCGTTTTCAGCCCTGGTCGCCGCGGCAGCGGTGACGTGGGTCACCGGCGTGATCCTGTGGGGGATTGCGTTGTGGAAAGCGTCGAGCGGCGACGAGTGGCGGATACCCGTCGCCGCTGATCTTGCGGATCGCCTGATTAGAGCTTCGGCAGCAGCGTCGTCTTGATCGTGCCGTTCAGGTGTTCGAACTTGTACTGATTCCGGTCCATCTTCGGGTTGACCGGCGTCGTCAGGGTGACCGTAATCACTTCCTGCGGCTGTAGCGGCTTGCGGTAGCGGAAGGTGTCGCCCGTGACCGGGTCGCCGCCCTTGTCGTACCAGAATTCATCGACCTTCAGACCAGCGATCGAACCCAGCGACAGGTTTTTGACCTTGATCGTCGTGACGATGTTTGAGCCGGTGCGCTTGCTCACCGGCTTGGTGTATCCGATTTCCGCCTGCCCGCGCACGGGTGGTGCCAGCCTGGCTGGCGCGGCGGCAGCCGCAGGGGCCGCCGGCTTCGGGGCCTGAGCGGACGCAGCGCCCGTGACCAGCAGGATGGCGCCGGTAAGAACGAGCAACGAATGCATGTGACGGTTCATGATGTTTTCCCTCCGACGGGCGGAGTGCCCCGTCATTGTGACTGGGATTATAGGCACTTACATCTCCCCATTCCAGTCCTCAGGTTCGGGGTTGGCCGCCCGGAAGATTTCCAGGTGCCACTTCCCGCCCCCCCAGGGCTCGATGACCTCGGTTGCGACGACATCCACGAGAATCTCCGCAAAGCTGCGGCCTTCCGTATCTCCCTCGAGGTGATACGCCTCTTCGTCCCAGCCGAAATTCGGGTAGAGCACGATCGTGAGAAACAAGTCATAACCGTCGTCGACGACGATGATCTGGCCGCAGGGCCGTTTGATGGTCGAGTGGTAGATCAGGTATTTCTCGGCGCTGTGCGCCCGGATGTAGCGCTTGAGCGCAAATTCCCGGGCGACGATTTCCTCGACGGCAATCTTCTTTTCCCAGCAGTCGCGGCAATAGCGCTCCTCACCGCGCGGTTCTGAGACGTCCTTGGCGGCGCACAGCGCGCACTTGGACTTCGCGACATTCGACTTGCGAGGGGGCATCCATCTGCATCTTAAACCACGCCCAGCCCCCCGCGCGCGGTGAATCCCGGAAAGACGCGCGCGAGCGTGGCCGGCGCCGCGCCAAGATGTTTCGCGATGACGTCGGTGAAGACGTCACGGAAATCGGTGGTGATCGCGAGATCGCGTCCTTCGAAGCGCTGATCGTTCGTGAGTCCCGGCCAGCGTCCGTGGACGTGCCCGCCTTTGACCGGGCCGCCAAGCAGCAGCATCGCGTTGCCGTGGCCATGGTCGGTGCCGCGGTTGCCGTTCTCGGCCACGGCGCGTCCGAACTCGGACATCGTGATGATGATCGTGTCGGACATGCGATCGCCAAGATCGGTGGCGAGCGCCGCCAGGCCCGCGGTGAGGTCGGCCAGGCGTGTGGCGACCTGGCCGGTGACGCCGCCTCGTTGACGTGGTGATCCCAGTTGTTTGATTCGGCGAAGGCGACCTCGAGGCCGACGTCGGCCTTGGCGAGGCGCGCGATTTCCTGCATCGCCTGCCCGAATGCCGAGCGTGGATAGGTCACGCCCGCGGCGGGCCGGTAGGTGCCTGGCGCCGCGGCGCGCAGCAGGCGCATCGCACCCGATTTAATGAAGAGTCTTCGTGAAGTCATGTTCATCTCTTCTGGAATGCGGGTGAACCGATTTCGGCCGCGCGGCTGCCGGCGATCTGCTGGGCCACGTTGATGCGCGTCACGAGCGCGCCCGGCGACACCCAGGTCTCCGCGGCATCGTCGTAGCCGGTGGGCGGCTGGCACATATAGAGGGGCATGCCGAGGTCGCGCAGCGCCCTGAGCATCGGTCTGGTGTCGGTGAGGCCGCCGCCCGTCGTGCGCACCGCGCTGACGACGAATTCGAGCGGTGTCTTGACCTTGGCCAGGCGCGCGGCGGGGGCGAAGAATTCCGGCGACGTCACAATCGCGCGCACGACCTCGGCGATGTTGCCGTCGGTGTCCTTGAACCGCGCGGCCGCGCGCGTGACCAGCGACTCCGGCGGCGTGTCGCTGACGAAC
>CAMCNL010000309.1 GCA_945876205.1 Candidatus Sulfopaludibacter sp. SbA3 | reverse complement strand
GCGCGACTGCGTCGGCTGTCACCGCACGGCCTACGACCGGACGAGCTCGCCGAATCATGCGGCGGCGGGCTTTTCGACGGCGTGCGAGAGCTGTCACCGGGCGACGGACTCCAGCTTCAAGGGGGCTACCTTCAATCACGCCACGGTCTTCGCGCTCGTGGGGCGGCACGCGCAGACGGCCTGCGCCAGTTGCCACGTGAACAACGTCTACAAGGGCACGCGGCGCGACTGCGTCGGCTGTCACCGCACGGCCTACGACCGGACGAGCTCGCCGAATCATGCGGCGGCAGGCTTCCCGACCAACTGCGAGAGCTGTCATCGCGCGACCGACACGTCGTTCTCACAGGGGACCTTCAATCACCGCTTCCCGATCGCCTCTGGCCGGCACAAGGCGTCGTGCGTCACCTGTCACCAGACGTCGAGCTTCCAGACGTTCACGTGCATCGTCTGCCACGAGCACGACCGCGCGCGGATGGACAGCGAGCATAGGGGGAGAAGCGGCTATCGCTACGATTCGCTCGCCTGCTACAGCTGCCATCCCACGGGGCGCGGCGACTGACATGAGGTGTGACATGACGCCAGGCTCGGGATGGTACGCATTGATTGCCGGCACGCTGCTGCTGGGCGCTGCGATGCCGGCGCGCGCGCAGGCTACGGCGCCTCGGTTGCAGGGCCGCGTATCGGTCACGGTGAACACGGCGGCGCGCGATCTCGAAGGGGGGGAGACACAGAACGACACCCAGGTGTCCACGGGCGTGACGCTCAAGACGCCCGACGCCGATGTCGACGGGGCCGAGGTCGGCCTCGACCTGCGCCTCTCCAGGTACATGGGTGTGGAGCGCCCCCAGCGCGTGTCGATCTACGACGGCTTCGTCGGGATGCGGTTTGGTGGCGACGGCCGCTTTCGTGTGCGCGCCGGCCACATGTGGCTCACCGATCTCGGTACCTCGGGCGCGCTCGCGGGCGGCTTGTTCGAGTACCGCCAGCCCGCCTCCGACACCAGGACCAGGCTTCGCGTCGGCGCGTTCGCCGGCCTCGAGCCGGCGATCTACGACATCGGTTACGCGTCCGACGTGCGCAAGCAGGGCGGCTATGTCGCCATCGAGAAGGGGTTCCTCAGGCGTCATGTCATCGGCTACACGCAGATCCGCCAGGGCGCGCTCACCGAACGATCGGTGCTGAGCGTCACCAACTTCGTGCCGGCTGGCAAGCGGGTCTTCGCCTACCAGGCGGCGGAGTTCGACGTTCAGGGTCCCGCCGGCGGCGCGGCGCAGCGGGGCTTGTCCTATTTCCTCGCGAACGTCCGCGTGACGCCGGCCGAGCGCGTCGAGTTGGCCGGCAGCTACAACCGCGGCCACAGTCTCGACGCGCGGCGCCTGACGGAGGATGTGCTCAACGGTCGTCCGCTCACGGCTCAGGCCATCGACGGCCTCCGCTACGAGTCGGCCGGAGGACGCGCCACCGTCGAGGTCCTGCCACGCACGCGCGTGTACGCCGGATACTCCCTGGACCGCAATAACAGGGACGACCAGGCGACGGGCCGGACGATCCTCGGCGGTCATGCCGGCAACCTGTTTCGCAGCGGTCTCGACGTGTCGGCGTCCGATTCACGTATGGCGCGCCCTGGCGGCGCGTATCACTCGCGGTACTTTTCCGTCGGCCGCGCGATCGGCCGGTCGGCCTACGTGTCGGGCGACTATTCCACGTCGCTGTCGGTGATTCGGTTCCAGCGCACCGACGGCCTGATCATCGAAACGCGTCCGTCGACGCGGCGGTTCTCCGGTTCCGCGTCGGCGACGCTCACCCGGAACGCCTCGCTCATGTTCACCATGGACTACGCGAAAGACGACGGGATGAACGAGATCCGCATGATGACGTCCCTGTCGTACCGACTGCGATGACACATGGAGGACGCTCGATGAGACGTGTCGCCCTGCTGATCGCGGCGCTCCTGCCGGGAGCGGCCGCCGCGCAACCGGCCCCTGCCCCCCCGGGCAATGGCGCCGAGTCTCAGACCATGGTCCGAGCGGCGGGCATGCCGCTCAATGATGGCGCGCTGGCACCCGGCATGTTGACGGTGCGCGTGGTACAGGGCGCCTTCACAGGCGATCTGGCCGGACAGGCCGTTGACGTGCGGCTGGCGGGCGGAAAGACCGAGCGCGCGCTGACCGGCCCTGACGGGCGGGCGCAATTCGCGCATCTGCCGATCGGGGGCGAGGTGCGCGCCTCCACCCTCGTGGGTGACGAGCGGCTCGAATCTGACGCGTTCGTGATGCCCGCGGAAAGCGGCGTGCGCGTCCTGCTGGTTGCGGGCAGCGGCGCGGGGGCGGCCACGACCGCGCCAGGCGCACCGGATGCAGGCGGATCCGCCGGATTCGGGGGATCGACGCCCGTCGTACCGCAGCCTATCGCGCCGGCTGTCGAGCCGCCGGGAGACGCGGGGTCGACGGTCTGGACGATCCGGGCTGCCCTCGTGCTGACGACGGTGTCGGTGTTCGCCCTGTTCATGCTGCAGTTGCGCCGGCGCCGTTCGTGACGCCGGAGGCACGCGCCTCGTTATAATCAGCGCATGATAAACAGACTCTTGCTCGTCCTCATCGCCCTGTCGTTTGCCACGGCCGCCGCCGCACAGGCGCCCGCGCCGCCTCCCACGCCCGCCGGTGCCCTGCGCAATTACTTCAACGGCAACAAGAACAACATCATGCGCTCCGCGGAGAAGATGCCCGAGGAGTTCTACGGCCTGCGTCCCGGCCCCCAGACCGAGGTGCGCACGTTCGGCCAGCACGTCGCCCACGTCGCCACCTACAACTTCCTCTGGTGCTCGCAGGCGAAGCTCGAGAAGAACCCGAACGCCGGCAAGGAGTTGGAGAAGACCCTCACCTCCAAAGCCGACATCGTCAAGGCGGTCACTGATTCGTTCGCCTACTGTGATTCCGCGTACACGGCGTTGACCGATGCGTCGGGCGCCGAGATCGTCGACATCACCCAGGAGAACGGACGCCAGGTCCGCCAGGCGCGGATGGCGTTGTTGATGCTGAACGTCATTCACAACAACGAGGTCTACGGCAGCATGGTGACGACGATGCGGATGAAGAGCATCGTGCCGTCGTCTTCGGAACCGCGCCCGGCCGCACCCGCACCGGCACCGGCCCGGTAACGATATGGCTGACCAGACGCTGGGATCGGTCTGCCTTGTCGATCTGGTTCGAACCTTTCGCAACTACAAGGCGCTCGGCGATCGGGCCCTGTCGCAGGTGTCCGACGCCGACCTCCATGCGCTGATCGATCCCGACGCCAACAGCATCGCGCTGATCGTCAAGCATCTCGCGGGCAACCTGCGCTCGCGCTTTCGTGATTTCCTGACGACCGACGGCGAGAAGCCCGACCGCGACCGCGACGCCGAGTTCGAGATGCCTGACCAGGTGTCGCGCGACGTCGTCGTCGGCTGGTGGGAAGAGGGGTGGACGATCGCGCTGGGACAGATGGAGTCGCTGACCGCCGGGGATCTTCAGAAGACCGTGACGATCCGCGGTGAAGCGTTCCTGGCGATCGAAGCGATCAACCGCCTCACGAATCACGCGGCGTATCACGTCGGCCAGATCGTGTTCCTCGCGAAACACTTCAACGGCCCGCAGTGGAAGTCCCTGAGCATCCCCAAGGGCATGTCGAAGATGGCCAAGGGGACGTATAAGCAGGGTCGTTAGACGCGTCCGGGTTTCGCCCGCTCCCAGCCTTTATACGTTCCAAGCACCCGCACCCACTTGGCGAACTCGCCGAGCTGCGTCAGCGCGCGCGAGGTGGGAAGGTCTTCGCGCCTGGCGTCGATGTCGACGTAGAAGAGGTATTCCCACGGTGTGCCGCGGATAGGACGGCTTTCCAGCTTGGTCAGGTTGATGTCGCGCAGGGCGAACACGCTCAGCGCCTTGAAGAGCGAGCCTGGCGTGCTCGGCAGCGCGAACACGATCGTCGTCTTGTCGGCGTTGGTCGGCAGCGAGCCGCCAATCACGAAGAAGCGCGTGATGTTGTACTCGTAGTCCTGCACCGCCTCCTGGATCACCTCGAGACCGAACACCTCCGCGGCGCGGCGGGAGGCCAGGGCGGCGGCGCCGACGAGCTTCTGCTCGGCCACGAGCTTCGCCCCTCCGGCCGTGTCGTACACCGCTTCGACGGTCACGCCGAGATCCTTCAGGAAGCGCTCGCACTGCGCCAGCGCCTGCGGATGCGAATAGACGATCTTGATGTCTTCGAGCTTGGTGCCTGGCAGCGCCTGCAGGCAATGGACGACGTCGAGCTCGATCTCGCCGGTGATCGGGATTTCGTGATCGACCAGCAGGTCGTAGTTCCGGTGGATCGTGCCGCCGATCGAGTTCTCCATCGGCACGACGCCGTGGGTCGCCTTCTTGTGAAG
>CAMCNL010000308.1 GCA_945876205.1 Candidatus Sulfopaludibacter sp. SbA3 | reverse complement strand
GAGGCGATGTGGAAGAGGACGAGCAGGGCAGCGCCCAGCTTCAGTACGCGGGTTATGAGTGCCATGGGTTTTACGGGGAAAAACGGCCTTGATTATAGCGCGCTGCCACGCCTGACGTGCGGTATCCTCATCCCGAAAATTCCACCAGCGGAGATGAGGCCATCATGACCAACAGTGTGCGGGCGGGCGTCGTAGCGGTGGCCTGCGTGTTGTTTGCCGGGGCGGCGTGGGCGCAGCAGGCGAGCGGCATCGCGGGACTCGTGAAAGACACGTCGGGCGCCGTGCTCCCCGGCGTCACGGTCGAAGCATCGAGCCCGGCCCTGATTGAGAAGGCGCGCACCGCCGTCACCGACGGCGAGGGCCGCTACAACATCATCGGCCTTCTGCCGGGGACCTATACAGTCACCTTTACGCTGCCAGGGTTCAGCACGCAGAAGCGCGACGGTATCGAGCTGGCCGCCGGCTTCTCGGCCACCATCAACGGCGACATGCAGGTCGGGTCGATCGACGAGACGATCACCGTCAGCGGCGCCAGCCCGCTCGTCGACACGCAGAACGTGCGCAAGCAGACGGTGCTCTCGGCCGAGCTCCTCGACATTCTGCCGACCAGTACGAAGTCGCAGAACGCCGTCATCACGCTCACGCCTGGTCTGACGGGCATGTCCGACGTCGCCGGCAGCTATGCGGTGCAGCTTGGTGGCACGTTTCACGGCAAGGCCGGCACGAAAGTGCAGATGGACGGCATGAGCATCCAGAACATGCAATCCAACGGCGCCACCGGCTACGCGCTCAATGCGGGCACCATCGAAGAGATCACGGTGCAGACCAGCGGCATCTCCGCCGAAAGCACCGCCGACGGCATCGTCGTCAACGCGGTTCCGAAAGAAGGCGGCAATCGCTTTGGGGGAAGCCTGCTCGGCCTCTTCACCAACGACAAGCTTGGCACCAGCAATCTCACCGATGAGTTGCGGAAGCGCGGCCTCAGCACGACCAGCGAGATCCTCAAGATCTACGACAACCAGTTCACGTTCGGCGGACCGATCAAGACCGACAAGGTCTGGTTCTTCACCTCACTCCGCCGGTGGGGCAACGGCGTGCAGGATGCCGGCTCCTTCTTCAACAAGACGCAGGGTACGCCGTTCTACACGCCCGACCTGTCGCGGCCGGCGAAGCGCTACCAGTGGTACAAGTCCGGCGCCGCGCGGTTCACGTGGCAGGCAACGCCGCGCAACAAGTTCAGCGGCTTCGGCGATCTGCAGGACGCGTGCAACTGCGGATCGACCACCGGCGTTGGCATTCCGCCTGAGGCGATCACCTATTTCTACTTCCGGCCGCAGCACCTGTATCAGACGACCTGGAATTCGCCGGCGACCAGCCGCCTCCTGCTCGAGGCCGGCGCGACCTGGATGGTCTCGCACTCCGATCGCTTCCTCCCCGAGGGAACGACGATGGATACCGTGTCGATTACCGACCAGGCGCTTGGCTTCGCCTATAACGCCATGGCGACCTACGCATTCAAGGGCTACACGCATCGCAACTCGCAGCGCATCTCGGCGTCGTACGTGACCGGCTCGCACGCGTTCAAGGCCGGGTTCCAGATGGAAGAAGGCTTCCGCTACGCGTATACCGGCGTGACGGGCGGCAACGTGAACTACCGCTTCAACAACGGTGTGCCGAACCAGATTACGCAGTACGCCACGCCCTACGATTCGCTCGAGAAGATGAAAGCCGATCTTGGCATCTACGTGCAGGATCAGTGGACGATCAAGCGTCTGACCCTCAACCTCGGTGTGCGGTTCGAATATTTCAATGGCGAGGTGCCGGCACAAGTCATCCCCGCCACCCCCTCCGGCTGGATTCCCGAGCGGAGGTTCGACGCCGTGAAGAACGTGCCGTCGTGGAAAGACGTCACGCCGCGCCTCGGCGCCGCCTACGACCTCTTCGGCAACGGGCGGACGGCGCTCAAGGTGTCGCTCGGACGCTACGTCGCCAAGTACGGCGTCGATCTCACCGGCCTCAATAACCCGGTGCAGACCTCGGTCAACAGCGTCACCCGTACGTGGACTGACAGCAACGGCAACTACATTCCCGACTGCAACCTCTCGAACTTCGCCCTCAACGGTGAGTGCGCGGCGGTGTCGAACACCGACTTTGGAAAGTCGGCCATCACGACGCGCTATGCCGACGATGTGATCCGCGGGTTCGGGCATCGTCCGTACAACTGGGACATGTCCAGCGAGGTGCAGCATCAGCTCACGCCGGGCGTGGCGCTGACCGCCGGCTACTATCGCAACTGGTTCGGCAATCAGTTCGTCACAGACAACACGCTGGTCGCGCCATCTGATTACAGCCCCTACTGCGTGACGGCGCCGAAGGACGCGCGGCTGCCCGATGGCGGCGGGTATCCGGTGTGCGGCCTGTATGACGTGTCGCTGGCGAAGTTCGGCCTCGTCAACAACGTCGTCAGTCGGGCGTCGAAGTTCGGCGAGCAGAAACAGATCAACCAGTTCGTGAGCCTGGGCCTCAATACCCGCTTCCGCTCAGGAATGCGGTTTGGCGGCGGCATCGACACGGGACGCTCGGTCACCGACACCTGCTTCGTCGTCGACTCGCCGCAGCAGTTGCTGAATTGCCGCACGGTGGTGCCGTTTGGCGCGCAGACGCAGTTGAAGTTCAACGGCAGCTATCCGCTGCCAGCGGGCTTTGTCGTCAGCGGGATCTTCCAGAACACGTCAGGGCCGCAGATCACCGCGTCCTACGCCGCGAGCAACGCCCAGATCGCGCCAACGCTCGGCCGGAATCTGGCGTCATGCGGCACGCGCACGCCGTGCACCGGCACCGCGACGGTGCCGCTGATTGCGCCGGGCACGCAGACCGATGGACGCGTCACCAGAGTGGACCTGCGGATCACCAAGCTCCTGAACCTGTCATCGCGGATGCGCCTGCAGGGCAACCTCGATCTCTACAACGCGTTCAATTCGAGCTCGATCCTGACGATTGGCACGGCTTACGGGTCGCGCTGGCTGCAGCCGACAGCGATCGTCGACCCGCGCATCATCCAGCTCAGCGCCCAGCTCACGTTCTAGGGACCGATGCCGATTCTGCATGATTCGACATTTCGTTCTGAGGTGGTGAAGCGGCTTCGGTCGCTACGGCCAGACTCGCCGCGGCGAAGATCCCGATCCCGAAGCCGGTGCTGAAGTTCATCGTGATGAACCTGCCCTGGGGGAAGGGCAACCCCACCGCGCCCGAGTTCATTGCCACCAGCAACCACGACTTCGAGAGCGAGCGGACCAAGTGCATCCAGCTGGTCGAAGCGCTGGCCGCGAAACCGATGGACGAACCCTGGGATGATCACCCGGCATTCGGCCGCATGAGCGGGCGCGACGTCAGCCGGCTGCAGGCGAAGCACCTGAATCACCACCTGGCGCAATTCGGCGTGTGAGCTTCGTTCGATGCGGCGCGGACCTTTACGGTCCGCGAGACGTAGGGCGTGTGGGATAATCAATTCGTCCGCCGTCGCCCTTCGGGCTTTGGCGGACAAGTCGGGGCGTGGCGCAGCCAGGTAGCGCGCCTGCTTTGGGAGCAGGATGTCGGAGGTTCGAATCCTCTCGCCCCGACCATTTTCCAGCCTGACCTGGCTCAATTCCAACACACGCCGATAATCCTCTCAATGGCGAAGCGCGCCGCACGCTCCGCTCGGACCTACACGATCTACGTCATCGAACTCTCCCGCGACTGCACCAGGAAGCCATGTGCGCTCGCCCCCGTGTACGTCGGCCAAACCGCGCACAGTCCGGAACACCGGTTCGCGCAACACAAGGCGGGAGGGAAGCTCGCTGCCACCAAGGCACACCGGTACGGAGTCCGTCTTCGCTACGACCTCATGGAGGGGATTGCGGCGTGCGCCACCAGGAAGGACGCCGAGCGCATGGAGAAGGCTATTGCGGAAGCATTGGAGCGACGGGGGCACCGGGTGTTCTGGGGCTGAACGTCAGGTTCAGCCTCGATGTCCCGGTGCCTCCGTGGCCCGTGAGGAGCTATTGCCCTAGGTCACCCTCGGGCGCCTTCTTCGTCGGCACCTTGAAGGTCTTCATCTTCTTGATGAACTCGGGATACATCGTCTCCGGCCCGCCGAGGCGCGCTTCGATCGGCGTGCCGAACTTGTCGGCGAGCTCCGGGTCGAAGCCCGGGAGCGGACTCTTGCCGGGGAGGAAGTTGGGCACCGATCCCCGCGGCACGGCGGTTTCGGTCGCCTCCTCGCACGGGTAGGGCTGCATGCTGCCGGCAGGGTCGTTCACCCACATCATCGTGCTGCGGATGTACGGCTCCGTCAGGTACACGGGGTCGTAAATGACCACGGTCGCCTGCAGGTAGTTGCCGATGCGGCGCCACCGCGTGCGCGAGAT
>CAMCNL010000307.1 GCA_945876205.1 Candidatus Sulfopaludibacter sp. SbA3 | reverse complement strand
CGTTGCCGGGCCAGTCGTAGCGCTGCAGCGCCTTCACGACTTCCTCGTCCACCGCGTCGACACGCTTGCCGGTGCGCTGGCGATGCTTCTCGACGAAGTGCTCGATCAGGACCGGAATGTCCTCGCGGCGCTCGCGCAGCGGCGGAATGCCGATCGGAATCACGTTCAGGCGGTAGTAGAGGTCTTCCTGGAACTTCCCCTCGGCGACCATCACCTTGAGATCGCGGTTGGTGGCGGCAATCACCCTGACGTCGACCTTCTGCGTCCGCTCGGCGCCAAGCGGCTCGAACTCGCGCTCCTGCAGCACGCGGAGGAGCTTGGCCTGGATGGCGATCGTCAGCGTGCCAATCTCGTCGAGGAAGATCGAGCCCCCGTCGGCGAGCGCGAACTTGCCGCGCTTGGTCATCGTCGCGCCGGTAAACGCGCCGCGCACGTGGCCGAACAGCTCTGATTCGAGCAGCGTCTCGGGGATCGCGGCGCAGTTCACCTTGATGAGCGGCATGTCGCGCTGCGCGCTCCGGTGATGGATCAGCCGCGCCACCATTTCCTTGCCGGTGCCGGTCTCGCCCGTGATCAGCACGGTGCTCTTCGTCTGCGCGACGAGCTCCGCGCGATCGATCACCTGCTCCATCCCCTTGCTGCGGCCGACGATGCCGTAGTAGTTGAAGTCGGCGTCGCGCTCGCTGATCAGGTACTGGCGCTCGGTCTGCAGCCGCAGGCTCTTCACGGCGCGCCGCGCCAGCGCCAGCAGCTCGTCGACCTCGAACGGCTTCTCGAGAAAGTCTTCGACGCCAAGCTTGAACGCCTCGCGTACGAGCTGCGTCGAGCCGTGCGCCGTCATCATCACGATCTGCGGCCTTTCGGCCGGCGGCATGGTCTGCGCCAGCTCGCGAATGAAATCGAGCCCGGTCATGCCCGGCATCACGTTGTCGACGACCATCAGATCGAAGGTCCGCTGCGCCATCTGCTGCTGTGCCTCGCGAATGGTCGTGGCCTCGATGACCTCGTGCCCTTCGTCGCGCAGCGAGCGGCCCAGCCGCTTGAGGATCTTCTCCTCGTCGTCCACCAGCAGGATCGAGCCGTTGGACGACGTCATGACGGCGTACCGGCAAGAGGCAGATCGATGGAGATTTCCGTGCCTTCTCCCGGCTGGCTGGACACCGACAGGGCGCCGCCGAGCCCTTCGATGATGTTCTTGGCGATCGGGAGGCCGAGGCCGGTGCCGGCCCGCCTGGTGGTGAAGTAGGGATCGAAGATGCGAGCCATATCCTCTGGGGTGATGCCGACGCCCCGGTCCTGGATGGTGACCGTGACGTGGCCGTTATCGCGGCGCGTGCGAAGCACGACGGGATCGAGCCGCGGCGACGCCTGCACGGCGTGCCGTGCATTCGTCAGGATGTTCACGAGCGCGGTGCGGAGACGTTCCGCATCGGTGACGACGCCGGGTATGGCCTCATCGAGATCGAGCCGGACGCGCGGATCCGGATCGCCGGCCCATGCGGCGGCCGCGGATTCGCGACAGATGTCATTCAGCCCCGCTTCGGCCATGTCGAAACGGATCGGCTTGGCGAAGTCGAGCACCTCGGTGACGATGCGGTTCAGCCGGCCGATTTCGCCGTCGATGTCGGCGACCGCTTCGCGAAGCTCCGACGGCTTGACGCGCTCGCCGTGGAGCGTTGCCAGCGACGCCTTGATGATCATCAGGGGATTGCGGATCTCGTGCGCGATGACGGTCGACAGCCGTCCGAGCGACGAGAGCCGTTCTTTCTGCGCGGCGTCCCGCTGAAAGCGCGCGATCGATTCAGTGAGCGTGTTGAACGTGCCGGCCAGCACCCGCGCGTCCTCATCGTCCCAGGGACGGCTGTGGAGCGTGACCTTGCGGGTGAGGTCGCCCGTGGCGGCGACATCCCGCATGGCGGTCGTGATCGCCGCGAGGGGACGCGTCATCGTTCGCGCGACCGCGTAGCTGAAGATCGTCGCCAGCAGCACCGTGACGATCAGTACGCCGGCCATGCCTGTTCGAATCGTGTTGAGCAGCAGCAGGCGCTGCGTACGCGACCTCAGGATGAGCGCCACGGGGGCGGTGGTAAAGCTACCTGTCGACGGCACGAGCGGCTGGGCGAGCGCGACGAACTCCTCTCCGCCAAGCGTGACCGAGGCGATTCCAGACGTGCCGATGACGGCCGCGAGCTGGGGACGCGCGTCGGCAGGCAGCGTCGAGGCGAGGATCCGTCCCTGCGCGCCGAAGGCGATTTCGCTCCCGGTGAGCTCCTTGAACTGCTGGGCGAGCCGATCGTCGAGAAAGAATCCGACCGTCAGCCGGCCGAGGATCTCTGGTAGCTCGCCGCCGACGAAGACGGGGACGCTGACCAGCTGCAGCACGCCGCGCTCGTGCGGCAGGAACGTCGAGCTCTCGCCGTCGGTCGCGGACGTACGAACCGACAGGGGAAGGCCAGACGCGTCGGCGCCTGCCGCGCCGAGCACACCGCCCTGCGGATCGAGCAGCAGCAGCAGGTCGGCGTTCATCTGCTGCCGGTACTCGTCGGCGAGCGGCTGGACGGTGGGAGGATCGTTGGTGGCCATCGCCGCCTTGAGCTTTGGCAGGTCGGCGACGAGCCTCGCCAGGCGGGTGAAGGTATCGGTCAGCGTCGCGCGGTGTTCGTCCACGATCGTCGCCGCTTCGGCCAACCCGCGACGAAGATCGGCCTCGGCCTCGCTCGCCACCCGCTCGTTCACGAAATAGAACGCAAAGCCCAGCGACAACACTGCGAGCAGCGTGCACGCCAGAAAGACGCGGTTGGTGAGCGAGGCGGTCAGGCGCATCACTGCACCTCGAAGTTCTGCTCGACGACGCCGCCCTGCCCGGGGATCACGAGCGTTCGCGTATCGCGCACGTCGCCCTCGTGCCACGCGGCGACGTTGTAGGTGCCGGGCGGAACGTTGTCGATGCGGTAGGTGCCGTCGGTGTCGGTCAGCGCGAAATAGCGGTGGCCGAACATGAGGACGAAGGCGCTCATGTGCGAATGGATGTCGCAGAACACCCGCACGATGCCCGGGCGATCGAAGTTGTCGGTCCGCAGCAGCGTGTTGTGTTCGTAGTCGGTGTAGTTGAAATACCCGGGATCGGAGGGCGCCACCGGCACCGCGACATCGCCGCCGAGGACAAGGCGTCCACCCGCGATGCTGATCGGCTCCGACGGCAGGGCTTGCGCGAGGGCGGTGCCCGCCATGACCAGCCACGCCGCGAACACGGCGACCGATTTCCGCCTCCGCCAAGGCTTCGGCGGACCGCCGAAGCGCCACGCGCGAAGGCTGGTCATGATTTACGAGAATGGTAACCCCAAACCTGCCAATGTATACTTTCGCAGGAAAAAGCCTTCAGGAGCCCTCAGGAGACCCTACGTGGCCTATATCATCTGCGAGCCGTGCATCGGTACGAAGGACAGTGCGTGCGTCGACGTCTGCCCGGTGGACTGCATCCACCCGCGCAAGGACGAACCCGCCTTCGAAACCACGGAGATGCTGTACATCCATCCCGATGAGTGCATCGACTGCGGTGCCTGCGTGCCCGCGTGTCCGGTGGAAGCGATCTTCGCGCTCGACGAAACCCCGGAGAAGTGGGCGAGCTTCATCCCGGTCAACGCGGATTTCTACCAGAAGTAGCTGACCGTTCGGAACGGCAACCCGCCAGGAAGGTGAGGGCGCAGGTGCAACGGTTCCTCAGGTGTGCGTTGATCCCCGCCGCGCTCGTGGCGGCCTGTACCCTCGGCTTGCGCGCGGCTGGAGCGATCTCCAGCGGCGATGCGGAACTGCAGATTCAAATCGCGAACCTGCTGATCGAGGAAACGCGCTACCCCGAGGCGCTCGGCGCCTTCGAACGCGCCGCCCGCGCTGACGATCCCTTGCTCGCGCTGCGCGCGCGCAAGGGAAAGGTCAAGACCGCGCTTCGCCTCGGCGATTTCCGCATGGCGCGCGAGGAGGGCGAGTCGCTGGCCGCCGATGCGCCGACAGACTCCGAGGCGCTGACGCTCTACGGCGACGCTCTCTGGGCGGCCGGCCTGTTCGACGAATCGGATGGCGAATACCGCGACGCCATGGCGCTCGCGCCGGGCTCGTCCCGCGTCCGCTTCGGCCTGGCGCGGTCGCTCGCCACGCGCAACCAGCTCGACCAGGCCCTGAGCGAAGCGCTCACCGCCGTCGCCGCCGCGCCCCGCGACGGCGAGATCCATCACATGATCGGCACGATCTACGAGCGCCTCAATCGCTTCGACGAGGCCGCCAACGCCTTCACCAACTTCATCAACCTGCTGCCGAACAAAGACCGCAGCGACAAGGCGGCGTGGTCGCGCGCGCAGGTGAAGTTTCTCGAAGCGTTCACGGGCCGGGTTCCCGTCGAGGTCTCCGACGAAGA
>CAMCNL010000306.1 GCA_945876205.1 Candidatus Sulfopaludibacter sp. SbA3 | reverse complement strand
CTTCCGCAGGTCGAGGCAGCCGTTCACCAGGATCCGCGTGAACCAGACCTCGAAGGGCAGGTCCTCGCGATAGCTGGTGATGTGGCTGAACACCTTGACGAAGGCGTCCTGCACGGCCTCATCCGCGTCGTGCGTATCCCGAAGATATTGGTACGCGATGCGAACCGCCCGGCGCTGCTGGAGCACCACCAGATCCCCGAACCGCTCCCGGGCCGCATCACGATGACCGGCGACGACGAGCGCCTTGATTTCGGCTGCAAGCGAGGAATCTCTGGACAACGGGGCCGCTGCTGCCGGAGTACCCGCCGCAACGGGTGACGAGGCGCGCTGAGGGGGCGTTCTGGACATGTATACGGCGGCTGCGGGCTGGTGTTTACCGCGTCTTAACAATTCGATTGCGGCGGGCGCCAGCGCGGAGTGTGACAACTATACCGCAATCCATGTACGATTCGGCTTCCGTACGCCGCAGAGCGAGGCCCAACTCATAGTGAAATACGAGCCGGTAATCGGCCTGGAAATCCACGCGCAGCTCCGCACCAGGACAAAGATCTTCTGCGGCTGCAGCACGGCCTTTGGCGCACCTCCCAACTCCCAGGTCTGCCCGACCTGCCTGGGGCTCCCGGGGGCGCTGCCGGTCCTCAACCGCCAGGCGGTCGACTTCGCCATCAAGGCGGCCCTGGCCCTCGGCTGCGCCGTGCAGCCGGAATCGATTTTTGCCCGCAAGAACTACTTCTATCCCGACCTTCCCAAGGGCTACCAGATCTCGCAGTACGAGAAGCCGCTCGCGCTCGGCGGGGCCGTCGAGGTGACGGCGGCGGGGAAGACGACGCAGATCGGGCTGACGCGCATCCACATGGAAGAGGATGCGGGCAAGTCGCTGCACGAGGGATTTTTCGACTCCGACCGCAACACCTACGTCGACTACAACCGAAGCGGCGTGCCGCTCATCGAGATCGTGTCGGAACCCGACATGCGGTCGGCGGCCGAGGCCGCGGAGTTCTTTACGCACCTCCGTGAGGTGCTCGTCTCCATTGGCGTCAACGACGGCAACATGGAGGAGGGAAGCCTCCGCTGCGATGCCAACGTCTCGGTCAGGCCCGCGGGCCAGGCGAAGTTCGGCACCAAGGCCGAAGTCAAGAACGTCAACTCCTTCCGCTACCTGCAGAAGGCGATTGAGTACGAGATCACCCGCCAGATCGAAGTGCTCGAGGAGGGCGGGCGCGTGATGCAGGAGACCCGGCTCTGGGATTCGTCCACGGGCCGGACCCACTCGATGCGCAGCAAGGAAGAGGCGCACGACTACCGCTACTTCCCCGAGCCCGACCTTCCGCCGCTCGTCGTCGACACGGCCCGCATCGAGGCCGTGCGCGCGACGATGCCGGAGTTGCCCGAGGCGAGGCGCCGGCGGTTCGTGGCGGCGTACGCGCTGCCGGAGTACGACGCGGGCGTGTTGACGCAGTCGTCCGAGCTGGCGGATTACTACGAGCAGGTGGCGCGCGATTCGGGCAATCCCAAGGCCGCCAGCAACTGGGTGATGGGGGAGTTGCTGCGGACCATCAATGACCGCGGGATGAATATTGCCGACGTGCCGCTGACCCCGGCCGCCCTCGCCGGCCTGGTGGCGCTGGTCGACAAGGGCACCATCAGCAGCTCGATCGCCAAGGACGTCTTTGGCAAGATGTTTGACTCGGGACGATCGGCGGATGACATAGTAGCGGCTGATGGGCTTGCGCAGAATAGCGACGAAGCGGCGCTCCTCGCGATCGTCCACGACGTCATGGGCAAGAACGCCGACGCCGTCACGCAGTACCGCGCCGGCAAGAACCAGACGTTCGGCTTTCTCGTCGGCCAGGTCATGAAGGGCAGCGGTGGCAAAGCCAATCCGAAGCTCGCCAACGAGCTGCTCAAGCGCGAGCTCAACCGGTGATCGAGACGCATCATCTCTCGAAGTTTTACAGTCGCGGTTTGTACGCGCTGCGCGACCTGTCGCTGAGTGTCGACAAGGGTGAGTTCGTGTTTCTCACCGGTCCGAGCGGCGCCGGCAAGTCCACGTTTCTTCGCTTGCTCCTGATGCAGGAGCGCCCGAGCGAAGGCGAGATCTTCGTCAACGGCCACAACCTCTCGAAGCTGTCGCGCCGCGAGACGCAGGAATACCGGCGCGGCATCGGGTTCGTCTTCCAGGACTTCAAGCTGATTCCCTCGCGCACCGTCCTCGAGAACATCTCCTTCGTGCCGGAAGTGCTCGGCGTGCCGGTGTCGCAGCAGCGCCGCCGCGCGTTTCAAGTGCTCAAGTGGGTGGGCCTTCAGCACCGGATGAGCGCGTATCCCTCGGACCTCTCCGGCGGCGAACAGCAGCGCATCGCGATTGCCCGCGCGCTCGTCAACGATCCGGCGCTCCTCCTTGCCGACGAGCCGACCGGGAATCTCGACCCCGATCTGTCCCTTGAAATCATGAACCTGCTCCGTGAGATCAACGCCGGCGGCACGACGGTGGTGGTGGCCACTCACGACCGCGAGTTGATCCGGCTCGTCGGACGCCGAACGATCACGCTCGATGCCGGCCGCGTCGTCGAGATCGTCGCATGAGGGCGATCGAATACGCCGCGCGCGAAGGGTGGGCGAGTCTCTGGCGCAGCCGGGGATCGAGTGCGTTTGCGGTGATCGCCATCGCGCTGGCGATGACGGTGCTCGGCGTGCTCCTCCTGCTGACGTGGAACGCGCAGCGGCTCCTCGCGCAGTGGACGACGGCCGCCGAGTTTTCGGTCTACCTCCGCGACGATGCGACGTCGGAGCAGCGCGGGGCGATCGAAAACATCATCGACCAGAGCGGGACGACGGATCAGCGGGAATACATCTCCAAGACCGACGCGCTGGCGCGGTTCCGCCGCCAGTTCACCGACCTGGCGTCGCTGACCCAGGGCTTTGACGACAATCCGTTTCCCGCATCGCTCGAGGTGCGGGTTCGCGCGAATGCCGGGGCCGACGGCCGTGCCGACGCGCTGGTGCGCCGGATTGCAGCGTTGCCCGGAGTTGCCGATGTGAGGTACGACCGGGAATGGTTGTCGAGGCTCGCCTCGGGCCTGAATGCCATGCGCGGTGCCGGATTGGCGCTGGCCCTCCTCATGGCCGCCGCGGCTGGCGTCACCGTGGCCACGGTCGTGCGGCTTGGCCTGCACTCGCGCCGGGACGAGATCGAAATCATGCGGCTGGTCGGATCGCCGATGTCATTCATCCGCGGCCCCTTCGTGGCCGAAGGCCTGATGCAGGGCGGCCTGGGCGCCGTGCTGGCGCTGGCTTTTCTATGGCTGGGATTCGCAGCCGTGGGCGCCTGGTGGGGAACTGACCTGAGGGCACTGCTGGACGGCGGATCGCTCGAATTCCTGCCGGCGCGGTTCACCACCGCCCTGGTGGCGGGCGGCATGGTGGTCGGGAGCGTCGGCGGATTTGCGGCGTCGCGGCACGCGGCGTAAGACAAAAATGGCGGGGTTGAGGGCTTTGCCGAGCCCTCTGCTGCAGAATTGACAGGCGCGCGGAACGCTCGTTACACTGGAGTCATACCAAGAATGTCCGCTGCACGGAACCGGGTGTCCCGTTTTCTCACCGATTCGCGTCCGCAGAGCGAATCGGCCTTTCACCCTCTCTCGAATTTCTATCGAGAAGAGTTCCTCAAGTGCCAGCGCTGCCTCGATCAGCAGCGCGAGTACTACTCAGAGAGCACCATCAGCGACGTCGAGCAAGCCCTCACCCGCGCAATGTCCGAGATCGATCACCTCTGCACGAAGGGCGACGCCGACAGGGTCGTCAGCCGTCTCCTCAGACAATTTGACGTCGTCACGGGCCTCTCGGCCTGGTCTGATCCCCGACACGTCCACTAACCGTCCGCTCCCAGAGCTACGCCGCGATCTCGCCACGATTGTGCGGGCGGCGATCGAGGCCGTTGATGCGGCGCGCCTGGTCGAGCGTGCGCTGAACGATGCCGCTCTCCTCGACCAACTGCGATCGGCCAGCTCCGTGGACGTGGTGGCTGCGGGGAAGGCTGCCGCGCCGATGTTGAGGGGATTCGCCAGCGCGGCCCCCGTCCCGGCGCGGTCGATGACTGGCATCGGACCGGGGCAGCCGGAGACGTTGCCCGCGGGCGCCGTCTGGTATCCCAGCGCCCATCCCGTTCCTGACGAACGAAGCGTCGCCGCCGCGCGCCGGGCGCTCGCGGTGGCGGAGTCGGTGACGCCACGGAGCGTTCTGCTGGTGCTCATTTCGGGAGGCGCCTCCGCGTTGATGGCGAAGCCCGCCGGCGACCTGTCGCTGGCGGATAAGCGCCGCACGAGCGAGCTCCTCCTCGAGTCGGGCGCCGACATCACCGAGATGAATACCGTTCGCAAACATCTCTCCGCGATCAAAGGCGGACGCCTCGCGGTGGCGGCGGGCGGTGCGGTGGTGACGCTGGCCGTG
>CAMCNL010000305.1 GCA_945876205.1 Candidatus Sulfopaludibacter sp. SbA3 | reverse complement strand
ATTACGACATCGGGGCGAAGATTCGGACGCTGCGGCTGAAGAAGAAGATGGGGCTCGTCGAGCTCGGGCCGCACACCGGGCTGTCGCCGGCGATGCTCTCGAAGATCGAGCGAGGCCGCCTGTTTCCGACGCTGCCGACGCTCCTGCGGGTCGCGCTGGTGTTCGGCGTGGGCCTCGAGTACTTCTTCGCCGGCGCCCGCGAGAAACCGCTCGTCGCGGTCGTGCGCAAGCGCGAGCGCGTGCGGCTTCCCGAGAGGCCGCAGACGCCCGACAGCGCGTTTCATTTCGAGTCGCTCGATTACTCCGCCGTCGAGCGGCGGTTCAATACGTATTACGCGGAATTTCTGCCGGTCGCAGCCGAGAAGCTACGGCCGCACGGACACCCCGGCGCGGAGTTCATCTACGTGCTCCAGGGAACGCTGAACATGACTATCGGGGTCGACGAACACGCGCTCGATGAGGGCGATTCGGTGTACTTCGACTCGAGCATCCCCCACAGCTACCGCCGCGGCGGCAAGCGCGCCTGCCGCGCCATCGTCGTGACCACAGGGTGACCAGCCCCCCAAGGCTGATTGGAAGGCGGGCAAAGTTCCCGTGCCCCAGATAAAAATCCCGCACCGATCCCGGCACGCGTCACCTCGTGTCGGTCGAACGTTACAAAGAGACTCCAGATCGCCTGTGGACTCGCGCGGTAATCGTTCGACCCGTCCGTCTGTAACGTCCGCGTAACCGCACGGTTCTTGCTCCACTGCCAGCACGGCGCGTTCGTTTCGCCGCCCGGAGACCCTCCCGTGGCACTCAATCGCCGCCTGACCAGTCACGGACATGTTCGCCGGCTCGTCGTGATGCCGGACCCCAAAGGATGGGAAGTCCTCGAAAAGGAGGATTCGGAGGTCCTGATGCGCCTGCATCGGGACGACTGGCACCGTGTGGAGCGGGACGTCCGTCTCTTCGAGATCAGAGTCCTCGCCCTTAAGCGCGAAGGCTGGATCGATCTCCCAACCGAGGACCGCGGGCATGACCGAGAAGATGCACGTCGTTGAAGGACTCGGGCAAACGGCACTGCTGCTTTCGTCAACTGGTCGTCTGTGCGCTGCGGTTATCGCACCGCCGGTCCTTGGGCGAGGCGCCTTCGTGCGATGTAGCGATGGCACTGCACGCAGCTCATCGTCAGCGAGACGTAGGCGAGCGGCGCGGCTTCCCCGTCGCGCCGTTTGGCGGCGTCGACGAGGTCCTCGCTCGCGCGCAGGAAGACCCCTGTGTGCCGCACGTATTCAGGTGTCGTCAGCGCCGCCCACGCCGGGTCCTGGGCGACACGCTGCAACTCCTCACTGTGCCGCTGGAGCTCGGCCCAATTACTGGTGACTATGGCTCCGAGGATCTGCTGAGAGTGCTCGAGCTTCACCCGCATGAGGCGATCGAGCGCCACGGTCTGTGCCGCCGCGACAGTTGCACATGCGCCTCCCGTTAGCGCGACCACGATGATCAACCGCCAGGCCATGTGTCTCATGGACGCCACCCTCCCAACGTAGGTGCAAGCTGGGCGCTGATCGTCGTGGCGCTACCGGCGAGGGGCCGCTGGCGAGGTGACGCCCGTCGCGCGAGCCAGCATCAGCCCCGAGGCCTGGCCCATCTGGTCGTAGTAGGAGACGAAACGCTGCGGCTCCGCCGCGCTGTAGCCGCGGAGATTCTGCGCCCAGCGGTAGGCGATCGACTGGTACCAGAGCTGCGCCTCGACGGTGAACGGCCCCTGCGCGCCGGCAACATCCACCGCGTAGCGCACGCGATCTTCTCCCGCGACGAAGTCCGGGTCGTCGAGCGCGTCGCCGTGAACGGCGACGTCCTCGGGCACGGCTCGCTTGTCGAATCCCCTCGGTGCCATCCGGTTGTCCTTGAGATACGAGAACGACGACAGCAGTCCTGTGGTCACGGCACCGGCTTGCGTGCCCATGATGGTCTCGTAGATCTGCACCTGGTCCTGCGACTGAATCTGGCGATAGTGGGGTTCGAAGCGCGCACCATCCAGGTCGTTGTCGTTGCCCGCGATCGCGCCTGTCGGCTCGAGCTGGCCGGACGAGAACACGACACGGCCCTGTCCATCCTGCACCGTGACACGGAGCCAGACGCGGCGCGAGGGATACGCGGTCGGGAGCTTGTGTCCTGCGAGATTCCGGACGATCACGTCGGCCTCGACCCGGCCGCCGACCTGTTCCGTGCGTGCCAGCGACACGGTGGCGGTGCTGGTTTGCAGGAAGGCCTTGGTCCGCGCGATCGCCGCGTCCATTTCCGTCGGGCGCGCGATCACGCCGAGGTCGGCGCGGAATCGATTGAGCACGCTCAGCATCAGGAAGTTGGCGCCGCGGAAATCGTGCCGCGAGAATCCCTCACGCGGATCGCCCAGGACGGACGTGATAGGCATGGGTTGCTCGACGACCGGCATGTGACACGACTGGCAGCTCTGGGTGTCGCGGAACTCACTCTGGAGCCACTCCTGGTACGGCACCTGTTCCGGGAACTCCTTGATCGCCTCACCGGCGGCGTTGAGCGTATGGGTATAGAGCGTGTGGCAGGTCGCGCACACCTCCGACTGCTGGATATGCGTCGCCTTGGTCGGCACGAAGCCGGTCGCCGACCGCATCAGCGTCGTATGCCCGCCGTCCACGTCGTAGGGGCCGAACATCTGCCGCTTCTCGTTCGGCGTCGACATGTCGACCGAGAAGCCACCGGTGAAGCTCGACTTCTGTCCCAACCTGTCGCTGGTGATCTGGTGGCACAGCGAGCACGACACGCCTTCGACGGCAAACGGATCGGCGCCCGCCGGGCCGCCGGCGACGGGCAGATTGGCGAAGACGGATTGCTGCCGTCCGAGCGCCTGTGTCGGCACATGCGCCATCGGCATGTGGCACCGCGAGCACTCGTTTTCGATGGCGGCCTGCTGCCCTGGGTGGTCGGTGACCTCGCGACGGACCCCCGCGTGCCAGTACGGATCCAGAGCCGAATGCGCCATCATCGACGCCCGCCAGGTCGAGCCGATCGATACGTCCTCGCCGCTCGGCGTCGTCAGGCCGTTATGACAGGCCATGCACTCTGTGGATGGACGAAACAGCGTGCCGGCGGGCGCGGCCGGCGTCGTCGCCGGGGTTTGCGCCGTGCCAACCGAGGTCAGGAACCCGCCGGCCAGGACCGCGACGGCCAGGAGCGACAAGCGAACGAATGTCTTGGACATGCTACCAGCCTGCGAGCAAGCCGCCGTCGAACCAGTCCCAGAACACGTACATCAGGAACTGCTTGGAACGTCCGGCACGGTCATTCACGGGGATGCGAACGCCAGCGTCCGCCCTGATATGTTGTCGAGTACTCAGCGTGACCTGCATCTGCGGCACGAGATCCCACTGCGTGGCGCTGCCTGACACTATTTCGCGCGCGCCGATGACTTCGAGCATCGGCGACCACATCCGTCCCCACACGCCTTGTCTGAATCGCTGACCGAGAGCGGTCCGCAGGAACGCCTCATCCGGATCCGTGCGGTTCAGCGGCAGGCCGCCGCCGGCCTGGAACTGCACGAAGCCGCCCGCCGGAAGTATCTGCCCGTAGGCGACAAACGGCTCGAGCACGGCGGTGCCGCTGCCGATGCCGCGCTCCGTGCTCCCGGTCGGAATCGCCACCTCCGCCGCGGCGCTGACGATGCTGCCACGCCGAAGGCTGTGCGCCAGCGTGCGCTTGAAGGCGAACGCGAGGTCGCCCACGCCACCCGTCCAGTCGCCCGGCGCCCGCTTGGAGAATTCGAGCGGAACGATCATCTCGATCTGGTTGCGTGCGCCGAACCGGCGTTCGTAGATGAACTTGTTCGTCACCGCGCCCTTGTCCGCGACAATCGTGAGCACGGTCTCGTCTTCGGGAAACGCCTTCTCGGTGACCAGGGCACGCGGGAAGTTCAACTCGCCCCGCGGCCAGGCGCCGCTCGTACAGAACCCGCGAATGTGGAGGAAGGCGCGCTCGAGTTCATCCCGTGTCAGCACCTCCCCGTACGCCGGCATCAGGCGATCGAAGCCGCGCGCCGGCCCGCCGTCGTGGCTCACGGCCAGCCAATCGATGTCGCCTTCGCGCGAAGCGAAGTTGCAGTCGCTGAAATCGGGCGGCACCAGCGGGTAATTCGATTCGGCGGCCGGTGTCCCGCGCCCGTCTGCGCCGTGGCAGGTGGCGCACGCGGTCTCGAAGATCTGCCGGCCCGTTCGGGTGGCCTGGGGCGCCGCGCCCGCCGGCTGCGCCGACGCCGTCAAGACCCCGAAACCCAGCACGGCGGCCGTCGTGATGAACGTTGTCAACGCTCTCATGATTCCCTTGTCTCACGCGCCTTCGGGCGCGCCATGTCGGCTGCAAGGGCAGTGCCCCGCCGGCGTCGCGGCGTGGACGGTGATCGCGCTGCCCACCGTGGTGCCGCGGTCGATCAACCTGAAAGAT
>CAMCNL010000304.1 GCA_945876205.1 Candidatus Sulfopaludibacter sp. SbA3 | reverse complement strand
CGACGACCGCACCGAGCATGTCATCCGCGAGTTCGACGTGCGGCCGCCGAACAGGCGGTTGCACGCGCGCGCGCTGTCGGGGGGCAACCAGCAGAAGCTGATCATCGGGCGCGAGTTCGAGCTGCCGCCCGTGCTGCTCCTGGTGTCGCAGCCCACGCGCGGGGTCGACATCGGCGCGATCGAGTTCATTCACAGGAAGATCGTCGCGCTCCGCGACCAAGGGTGCGCGGTGCTGCTCGTGTCGGCCGAGCTCGAGGAGGTGACGGCGCTGTCTGACCGCCTGCTCGTCCTCCACAACGGGCGCGTCGCCGGTGAGGTCGACCCCTCGACGGTGACGCACGAAGAAATTGGCCTGATGATGACCGGGGGCCGCGTCCCAGGGCCCAAAGCCCAGAGCCCAGAGCCGACACCGCGATGAAATACGTCCGCGAAGCGCTGTTCCCGATCGTTGCCGTCGCCTGCGCCTTTCTCGTCGGCGGCGTCGTTATCCTGCTGATCGGCGACAGTCCGGTGCAGACCTACCGGCTGCTGATTGGCAGCGCCTTCTCGTGGCCCGACGGGATCGGTTACACGCTGTTCTTCGCTACACCGCTGATCTTTACCGGGCTCGCCGTCGCCGTCGCGTTCCGGTGCGGCCTGCTGAACATCGGCGCCGAAGGACAGTTGTACGTCGCGGCATTCGCGGCGGCCTGGGTCGGCATCAAGCTCGGTGGCGTCGTGATTCCGGCCGCCACCGGAGGTGCCGCGAACCTCCCGCTCGCCAATCTCCCCGGCATCATCCTGATTCCGCTCTGCTGCCTCGCCGCGATCGCCGCGGGGGCGTTCTGGGGCGCGATTCCCGGCGTGCTCAAGGCGCGCTTCGGCTCGCATGAAGTCATCAACACCATCATGTTGAACTTCATTGCCGTCGCCCTGTGCGGCTACTTCACGCAGTATCACTACCGGACGCCGGGCGACTCGATCATGGAGAGCGCCGAGATCAGCGCTGCCGCTCACCTGCCGCGGCTCGGTGGATTCATTCCCGGGCTGCCGCCGCGGATCCCGCTGAACATGGCGTTCCTGCTGGCGATCCTCGCGTGCGTCCTTGTCTATGTCTTCCTGTGGAAGACGAAGTGGGGCTACGAGCTTCGCGCCACCGGCCAGAATCCCGCGGCGGCCGAGTACGGCGGCGTCTCGATCCGGAAGCAGATCATTCTCGCGATGGCGATCTCCGGCGGGCTGGCTGGCATGGTGGGTATCAACGAGGTGCTCGGATACCGCTACCGCTACTACGACGGCTTCTCGGACAACTACGGCTTCACGGGAATCGCGGTGGCGCTGCTCGGGCGCAACCACCCGGCCGGCGTCTTCATCGCGGCGCTGCTCTTCGCCGTCCTCCAGCGCGGCGGCCTGCCGGTCGACGCGTTCACGCAGCTGGTGTCGAAAGACATCGTCCAGATTCTCCAGGGGCTCGTCATCCTCTTCGTCGCCGCTGAAGCGATGTTTCGCGGACCGATCAACCTGATTGGGCGCCTCGGCCGCGGCAAGGCCGCCGAGCCCGTCGTGGGCAGCGTCTGATGGACCAGCTGTTCACGATGTCGCTGGTCTTCTCGACCATCCGGCTGGCGACGCCGCTCGTGTGGGCCGCGATTGGCGGCCTCTACTCCGAGCGGTCGGGCGTGATTAACGTCGCCCTCGAAGGATTGATGCTCGCGGGGGCGTTCACGGCCGCGGCCGTGACGTTTTACGCGGGCAACCCGTGGGCCGGCCTTGCCTGCGCCATGCTCGCGGGCGGCTTTGTCGCCTACCTGATTGCGGTGGCCTGCATCCGTTTCAAGGCGAACGAAGTCGTCACCGGAACGGGCGTCAATATCCTCTTTCTCGGCCTGCCTGCGGTCTTGAGCGGCGCGTTGTTTCTCTCATCGGGATCGACGCCGCAACTGCCGAAAGAGCAGCTGATGCCGTCGCTCGCCCAGCTGATTCCAGGCATGCCGCAGTGGCGGGTGTTCACGGACGTGTCAGTGATTTCGCTCCTGGCACTCGTCGTCGCCCTCGCGACCGCGCACGTCCTCTACCGGACGCCGTTCGGGCTGCGCCTCAGGGCCGTCGGTGAAAACCCCGAGGCGGCCGATGCCGCAGGCGTGCGCGTCAACCGCATCCGCTACGCGGCGGTGATCCTCTCGGGCGTCCTCGCCGGTGTCGGTGGGGCGTATCTGTCGATTGGGCAGTCATCGCTCTTCCTGCGCAACATGACCGCCGGGCGCGGATTCATCGCGCTCGCGGCCTTGATCTTCGGCAAGTGGCGTCCGCTGCAGACGCTGCTCGCCTGCGTGCTGTTTGGATTTGCCGATGCGATTACGATCCAGATGCAGGGTGTCGCCAAGCTTCCGTCCGGCGAGGATATTCCCGTGCAGTTCGTCCAGATGATCCCCTACGTCGTCACAATCGTGATGCTGGCGGGGTTTATCGGCCAGTCACGCGCGCCAAGCGCGCTTGGCATTCCCTACGAGAAAGAACGATGACATCGATGTGGCAATGGGTTGAAGACGCTGCGGCCGCTGTTCGCGAGCGGTCCGGCGACGTGCCGGAAGTTGCGGTCGTGCTCGGGTCAGGTCTGGGCGACTTCGCCGACGCGCCGACCGACAGCGTCTCGGTGCCGTACGCGGAGCTGCCGCATTGGCCCACCTCCTCGGTGCCTGGGCACGCGGGGCAGTTGGTGTGCGGCAACGTCGCCGGCAAGCGCGTCGCGGTGCTGGCGGGGCGCGTCCATTTCTACGAAGGGCACGACCTGCACACCGTGGTGTTCGCGACGCGGGTGATGGCGCGGATCGGGGTCAAGAACATCATCCTCACCAACGCGGCTGGCGGCATCAACGCCGCCTTCGCCGAAGGGACGCTGATGGTGATCGACGATCACATCAACCTGCTCGGAAGCAATCCGCTGATCGGTCCCAATGACGATGGCTTCGGGCCGCGATTCCCGGACATGACCGAGGTCTACTCGAAGCGCCTGCGCGCCATGGCCGACGCCACCGGCGAGGCAAAGGCGCTCCCGGTGATGCACGGCATCTATGCCGCGATGCACGGGCCGAGCTACGAGACGCCGGCGGAGGTCCGCTTCCTGCGCACGATCGGCGCCGATGCGGTGGGCATGTCCACGGCGCCAGAGGCGATCGCGGCACGACACATGGGCATGCAGGTGCTCGGTATTTCGTGCATCACCAACATGGCGGCCGGCATGCGGAAGCCGCTCAACCACGCCGAGGTCATGGAAACCGCGCGCCGCGTGCGCGGCTCGTTCATCTCGCTGCTGGAGGGCATCATTGAGCGCATCTAAGCCGCGGACCAGGGACAGCTCGGCCCTGGTCGCCGCCGCGCGGCAGGCCCGTCTGCACGCGCACGCCGATTACTCGAACTTCAAGGTCGGCGCCGCGCTCGAAACGGCCGATGGCACGATCGTCACCGGCTGCAACATCGAGAACTCGACCTACGGCCTGACCATCTGCGCCGAGCGCGTGGCGATGTTCAAGGCGCTCTCCGAAGGCCACCTGAAGTTCCGCCGCATCGCCGTCGCATTCGACACCAACGCCCCCTCGCCCCCGTGTGGAGCGTGCCGCCAGATCCTCTGGGAATTCGCCGGCAACATCGAAGTCATCCTCTCGACACTCCGCAAAGAACGCTCGCATCACCAGTTGAAAGATCTACTCCCACTCCCATTCGACAAATCTCACCTGTAGCGCGCGTTACAATCAACATCACATGCTTCCGACTATTGAATGGAAGGGCGACTCCGTCGTGATGATCGATCAACGGAAGCTGCCGAAGTCCGAGATCTACGTCACCTGCAAGACGGCCAATGACGTGGCCAAGGCGATCAAGACGATGGTGATCCGTGGGGCGCCGGCGATTGGCGTGGCGGCGGCCATGGGGATCGCCCTGGGGATGCTCAAGAGCAAGGCGACCGGAACCAAGCAGTTCACCACCGAGTTCCAGAGAACCTGCGACCTGATGGCGGGGACGCGGCCGACGGCGGTGAACCTGTTCTGGGCGATCGAGCGGATGAAGAAGACATTCGCCGATGCCGCTCAAGGCGGGTGCTCGGTGGACGAGCTCAAGCAGCGGCTGGTGGACGATGCGGGGCGGATCCATGACGAGGACGTCGCGAGCTGCAAGGCGATGGGCGCGCATGGCGCGACGCTGGTGCCGGACACGGCGCGCATCCTGACCCACTGCAACGCCGGTGCGCTGGCGACAGCCGGGTACGGCACGGCATTGGGCGTGGTGCGGGCGGCGGTGGAGCAGGGCAAGAAGATCGCCGTGATGGCGGATGAAACGCGGCCGTTTCTCCAGGGCGCGCGCCTCACGGCGTGGGAGCTGATCAAGGACGGCATCGACACCACAGTAATCACCGACAACATGTCAGCGTCGATGATGCGACTCGGACATGTGGATCTCGTCGTGGTCGGCGCAGACCGCATCGCCGCC
>CAMCNL010000303.1 GCA_945876205.1 Candidatus Sulfopaludibacter sp. SbA3 | reverse complement strand
AAGAGGCGAGGGCGCGCAACCGCCGCCGGCGACACCGGCGCCAACGCCCGCTCCAACGCCAGTTCCCGCGCCCACCCCATCACCGTCCCCGGCTCCGGCGCCGGCTCCAGCTCCCACTCCCACTCCCACTCCCACTCCCACTCCCACTCCTCCTTCGGCACCCGCTCCGAGCCCACGCTTCAGGATCGGCGCGGTCTGTCGTGACGGGAGCCTGAGTAGCGCGACCGGTAGCGGTGCATGTTCGAGTCACGGGGGCGTCAGTTGCTGGCGGTACAGCGACGGCAGTTGCACGAACCCCTAGAACCTCCACAACGGTCATCGATGGGCGAGGCCGGGAGGTGGAGCTACCTCATGGTGTGGGCGACTTGGCCCGGCGAAAGCAGTCGACGAAATGGTCGTTGACGAGGCCGACGGCCTGCATCCAGGCGTAGACGATGGTGGGGCCGACGAACTTGAAGCCGCGGCGCTTCAGATCCTTTGAGATGGTCTCGGAGAGCGGCGTCTGCGTTGGGAAGGTCTTGCCATCGCCCTTCACCGGCTTCCCGTCGGTGAACGACCAGCAGTAGTCGTCGAAGTCCTCGCCTCGGTCGCGCATGTCGCAGAAAATCCTGGCGCCGGCGATCGTCGCTTCGATCTTGGCTCGTGCTCGGATGATGCCGGCGTTGTTCATCAAGCGATCGATATCGCGCGTGCCGTAGCGGGCGACCTTGTCGGGGTTGAAGCCGGCGAACGCCTTTCGGAATTCTTCGCGCTTCTTCAGCACGACGCTCCAGGAGAGGCCGGCCTGGAAACCCTCCAGCATCAGCATCTCCCACAGCATCCGCGGGTCGTGCTGCGGAACACCCCACTCCTCATCGTGATACGCCTGCATCAGCGGGTCGTTCCCGGCCCAGGCGCAGCGCTTCACCGCGGGCCGTGAAGGCGACCGCGTCGAACGATCTGGAGTACTCGGCATCTGTTCAGTATCGCAGTGAGCTCGGCGGTTGTCGCCTTACGAGTACACCCTCGGCCCAGTAGGCGCAAATACCGCCGAGAAATGCGCGGTTTTTGTGGCACGACCGTTGCCCCATATCAGTCGTGAGCACATGACCCGCTCACTTCGAGGAGAGACCATGAAGCGCTACACGACAATTGCCATTCTCCTGGGAGCGGCGCTCCTGACCTACGCGTCGACCGCCTCCGCCCAACGCTGGGGCCGCGAAGCGACGCCGCGATCGGGCGTCTGCTTCTACGAAGACATCAACTTTGGCGGCCGCTATTTCTGCTCTCCCGTCGGCTCGGCCACAGACAGCGTGCCGTCCGGGATGAACGACAGAGTCTCGTCCGTCCGCGTCTTCGGCAACGCCGTCGTGACGCTCTACCGGGATCCGAATCTCCGCGGCCAGGCCAAGACGATCGACTATGACGTCCGCGACATGCGCGGCATGGGCTTCAACGATCGCGTGTCGTCCTATATCGTCGACAACGGCCGATTCGCCAACAACGGCAACGTCTACGGCAACGGCAACAACGGGAACCAGCGCGTCGACGGAAACGCACGTGCCCGCGCCCAGAGCCGATACAGCTACCGCGACGCCGAAACGATCGTGCGGCGCAGCTACCTGGGCGTGCTCGGCCGCAACCCGGACCCGGAAGGCCTTCGCGCCTGGACTAACCAGATCATGGCCAACAACTGGAGCGAGCGCGACCTCGAGAACGCGTTGCGCCAGTCGGACGAATATCGCGCGCAGCGCAACAACAACAACAACAACGGGGTAGCGCGCGGCCGGCGGCGGTAACAGCATTCATAACGGTTGCGGCGTCCCGGCGCCGCAGCCGTCTTCATCACGAGTGCTTCTTGCCGGGATAGTTCTCTCTCGCCGGGGCGGGTCCCGCCTCCGCCGCAGATGCGGCGGCCAAGCTTCAGGACCCGCCCTACTTAACGCCGAGAAAGATGCGCAGGCGATCGAGTTCTTCCTCGAGTGCGCGCCGAAACACTCTGCTCCTGGGCTGCGATGCGATGTAACCGACGTCCGAATGCAGCGTTCCATCCTTCACCGACACATTTCCCCAGCCGATGACATGGTCGCGCCACAGCAGCGGCAGCGCGTAGTAACCAAGCTGTCGCTTGGCGGCCGGCGTATACGCCTCGAATCGATACGCCCATCCCCACAAAAGCTCGAAGCGGCGACGGTCCCAGACAACGGGGTCGAACGGCGCGAGCAGACGCACGACGTCATCGTTGCCGGCGACTGTGAAGACCGGCTCTTCGGGCCAATACCAATCCACTCCTTCGACGTCCGCATGGGGAAGCCGACGCTTCGCGCGCTGAAGCGCGGCAGTCAGCTCGCCGGTCCACTGCGGCACGGCGTAGCGCAGGCGCCTGACGAGCACCGCCAGGCTCGCCGCGGGGAGTGGGGCGTACTTGCAGACGATGACGTCGACCAGCGCGTCGAGACGCGCACGGCGATCGGTAGCGCTGCGCGGAACCGCCTGGTGCTCGTGCGCCGCATAAATCCGGATCCCGCCCTCGCGCCGAGCGATGCGCAGCAGCCCGCGGTAGTGCATCGCGTCCAGCAGGTGAGTAGTGGCGCTCGAGGAACCGCCCCAGTAATTGGTCACGCTCCCATGCGCGAAGTGCGCATCGACCTCGCGCGGATGCACCGAGCCGCGCGTCCGGACGAAGTCGAGCAGCGTCCGGACATGCCGTCCGCGTCCACTCGTCCACGGCGTCGCACCGCCACGCGGATGCATCAGCGCCTGCACGGCGCCGGTGACGAAGCCGTAGTTGACGAAGAAATCTTCGTGGACGTCGAGCTCGGCATAGCGGCGCTCGAGATCGCCGGCGCGGTAGCCGGTCACCCGATGACGCAAGGTCAGATCCTGCGCGCGCGCCGGTGCCCGGATCGGGTCGGCCTGCACGAACCCCAGCTTGTCGAGGGCGCGCTGGAGCGTGGTGGGCGTGAAAAGGCTGCGGGTCACCGCGTAATGCCGCAGGTCGTCGAGGGTCACGCGGCCTATTGTCGTTCGGTTCGGATCATTCGGATCCGCGCCTGCGCGTTGCGGTTGCCGTAGCGCTCGTTGGCGGTATCGCGGGCCAGGTCTGATGTGGTTGCAGGTGTTAGAATGTAGTCTCATCGTCTGCAGGGAGCAAGGTTATGGCCGAACGCCGCATCGGAATACGTGAGCTGAAATCCAAGTTGAGCGAGTGCGTGCGCGAGGTCAGGAGTGGGGGCACCATCGTGGTGACCGAGCACGGTCGGCCGGTGGCGCGAATGATCGCGGATGCCAGCTCACTGCGCGAGCGACTCGAGGTGCTCACCACCGCGGGTGGCATCTTGTGGAGCGGGCGGCGACTGAAGCCGGCGACACCGGTTGCCCGAGTGCGCCGCAGCCGGAAAACGGTGGCGGATCTGATCGGCGAGAATCGCGAGTGATTGTCTACCTGGACGCGAGCGCGCTGGTCAAGTGCTACGTCGCGGAGCCAGGCTCGCGAGAGACCGGCCTTCTGTCGGCCCGCGCCGACGTGGTCGCGACGTCTCTGGTGAGTCGAGCCGAGGTGGCAGCGGCACTGGCAAAGGCGGTCCGGCTTGGGATCATCGAACCGGAGAGTGGACGCAAGGCTCAGCGTGCCTTCGCGAGTCAATGGCCAGACATCGCCAAAGTCCCCGTGACGGAGGCGCTCGTCTCACGCGCGGAGGCCCTCGCCTGGGACTACGCGCTGCGGGGCTACGACGCTGTGCAACTGGCGTCGGCCTTGACCTGGCAAGAGGCGGTCGGCGCCGACATCACGCTCGCGACATTCGACCGCCAGCTCTGGGACGCTGGCAGAAAGGCGGGCGTTCGCATCTGGCCCGAGAAGCTGAAGGCGTGACCCGAGCAGGAAGATTCGGGCTGATCGTCGCGACGCTGCTGTTCGTCACCTCGAGCGCCGGCGGCGCGGGCGGGGCCGCAGCCCAGGAGGTCGGCATCCTCCACATCAAGGCCGGCCTGGTCGATGCCGCTGGCAAGGCGACGCCGGTGCCGCGCCATCCGCTGCTCATCAGCGACGAACCGCCAAGCGCTGCGCCCCGGCGTGTACTCACCGCGCTCGATGGCACGGTCAACGTGCGGCTGCGCCCGGGCACCTACACCGTCGAATCTGATCAGCCGGCCATCTTCGAAGGCAAGGCCTACCAATGGACCCAGCACATCGTCATCGCCGCCGGCAGCGACGCAACGCTCGAGCTGACGGCTGCTAACGCGGAAGTCGAGACGGGTGCTGCCGCGATCGCTGCAGGTCCGCTCGAATTCAATCCCTCGTTCCTCCAGCTTCAATGGCAAGACAGCGTCGTCTCCCTCTGGACGCCGAGTAGCCACGCATCCGGATTCCTGGTCGATGCGAAGGGCCTCATCGCCACCAATCACCGGGTGATCGGCGATGCAACGTCCGTGGAGGTGCAGCTCTCGCCGAACGTCAAGGTGGCGGCGCGTGTGCTCGAGGCAGATGCCGTGC
>CAMCNL010000302.1 GCA_945876205.1 Candidatus Sulfopaludibacter sp. SbA3 | reverse complement strand
TGGGGCGAGCCTGACAAGGCTCGCCCCACGATCAATTCAGTTAGCGACTAGGCGCAGCCGCTGGTCGTGCCGCAGTTGCTGCACTTGTAGCAACTGCCGCTGCGGATCATGATCGAGCCGCACGTGGTGCAGGGCGGCGCGTCTTCCTGGTTCTGCATTGCCGCGAAGGCATTGCCTCTCGGCTTCTCGGGCGCCAGGACGGTCACTTTCGGCGCGGCCGAACTGGGAACCTCGGCACTCGGAACCGCAGCACTCGCTTCCGAAGGCTCCTTCATGTTCACGCCTGCGTTGTACTGCGCTTCCGTGTTCAGGAACTTGGTCGCCATCCACCGGAAGATGTAGTCGACGATCGACTTCGCGAAGCGGACCTCGGGGTTCTTGGTCATCCCCGACGGCTCGAAGCGCGCGTGGCTGAACTTGTCCACCAGCGCCTGCAGCGGCACACCGTACTGCAGCGCGTAGGAAATCGCCTGCGCAAATGCGTCGGCGAACCCTGAAATAGTGGACCCTTCCTTCGCCATCACCAGGAATATCTCTCCCGGCATCCCATCGTCATAGAGACCAACGGTGATGTAGCCCTCGTGCCCGGAGATGTCGAACTTGTGCGTGATCGCCTGCCGCTCGTCCGGGAGCTTGCGCCGCCGCGGCGTTTCGATGACCTTGATCACTTCGCGCACGACTTCGGCGGGCGACGTGCCCATGTTGTTGCGCGTGTCGGAGACGCCGGCCCTCGAGGTATTGAGCGGCTGCGTGCGCTTGCTGCCGTCGCGGTAGATGGAGATCGCCTTCGCGCCCAGCCGCCACGACTCGATGTAGGCCTTCTCGATGTCTTCGACCGTCGCCTCGCGCGGCACGTTCACCGTCTTGCTGATCGCGCCCGAGATGAACGGCTGCGTCGCGCCCATCATCCGGATGTGACCCATGTAGTCGATCGACCGCTGGCCCTGCGCCGGCTTGAACGCGCAATCGAACACCGGCAGGTGCTCGTCCTTGAGGAACGGCGCCCCCTCGATCGTCTCGTTCTCGTCGATGAAGTGGATGATCGCCTCGACCTCGGGCTGCGTGTAGCCGAGCTTCTCGAGCGCCATCGGCACGGTCTGGTTGACGATCTTCATCAACCCGCCGCCAACCAGCTTCTTGTACTTGACCAGCGCGATGTCCGGCTCGACGCCCGTCGTGTCGCAGTCCATCATGAAGCCGATGGTGCCGGTCGGCGCCAGCACGGTGGCCTGCGCGTTCCGGTAGCCGAAGTCCTCACCCAGCTCCACCGCCTCGTCCCACGCCTGCTTGGCGCCCGCCATCAGATCGTTGGGCACCACGCTCGCGTTGATCTCGGCCACCGCGTCGCGATGCTTCCGCATCACGCGCAGGAACGGCTCGCGGTTCTTCTCGTAGCCGGCAAACGGGCCGCCATGATCGCGCGCGATCCGCGCCGACTGCGCGTATCCCTCGCCGGTCATCACCGCGGTAATCGCCGCCGCATACGCCCGGCCCTCGTCGCTGTCGTAAGGCAGGCCGCGCGACATCAGCAGCGCGCCGAGGTTGGCGTAGCCAAGCCCGAGCGGCCGGTAGTCGTGGCTGTTCTTCTCGATCGCCTTGGTCGGATAGCTCGAGTTCGGGACGATGATCTCCTGCGCGGTGAGCATCGTGCGGCACGCCGACTTGAACGCCGCCACGTCGAACTCGCCGTCATCCTTGACGAACTTCATCAGGTTGATCGACGACAGGTTGCAGGCCGAGTCGTCGAGGAACATGTATTCCGAGCACGGATTGCTCGCATTGATGCGGTCCGTATTCGGGCAGGTGTGCCACTCGTTGACGGTGGTGTCGAACTGCATGCCCGGGTCGCCGCACACGTGCGTGCCCTCGGCGATGCCGCGCATCAGGTCGCGCGCCTTGTAGGTATCCATCACCGAGCCGTCGCGCACGGCCTTGGTCGTCCACTCGCCGTCATCCAGCACGCCGCGCATGAAGTCGTCGGTGACCCGCACGCTGTTGTTGGAGTTCTGGAAGAAGACCGAGCCGTAGGCCACGCCCGTGAACGAGCCGTCGTAGCCGGCGTCGATCAGCGCCCACGCCTTCTTCTCTTCCTGGACCTTGCAGTGGATGAACTCTTCGATGTCCGGATGATCGGCGTTGAGGATGACCATCTTCGCCGCGCGGCGCGTCTTGCCGCCCGACTTGATGACGCCTGCAAACGCGTCGTATCCCTTCATGAACGACACCGGACCGCTCGCCGTGCCGCCGCCGGCGAGGAGCTCGCGCGACGAGCGAATCGCCGACAGGTTGCTGCCCGTGCCCGAGCCGAACTTGAAGAGCATGCCCTCGGTCCTCGCCAGCGTGAGGATCGAGTCCATCGTGTCCTGGACGGAGTTGATGAAGCACGCCGAGCATTGCGGCGCCTTCTCGAAGCCGCAGTTGAACCAGACCGGACTATTGAACGCCGCCTTCTGGTAGACCAGCAGGTGCTTCAGCTCGTGGCTGAACGACTGGAGCGCGTCGGGGCTGGAGAAATAGTTCTGGTCCTTCGCCCACCTGGTGATGGTGTCGACGACGCGGCCGATCAGCTGCTTGACGCTGTGCTCGCGCTCGGGCGCATCCATCTGGCCGCGGAAGTACTTCGAGACGACGATGTTGGTGGCCTGCTGCGACCAGAACTTCGGGATTTCGACGTCCCGCTGCTCGAAGACGACCTTGCCCTTCTCGTTGCCGATGACGGCCGAGCGCGTTTCCCACTCGACCTCGTCGAACGGATCGACGTTAGGGAGCGTGAAATAGCGCGGAAACTCGAGCCCTTGCACGGCGGTCTTCGCATCCGCACCCTTTCGCGCACGCGTGACCAGATCGGGGGCCCCAGTGTGGGTCTGCGCCTTTTCCATTTCTTTCCTCCGAACGCGGACGCACGAACCCCTTGGTGCGTCCCGAAAACTTATTGTGATGTGCGCCCCGAGATGACCTGGGGGAGAACTGGTCGGCCGGAATGCTGGGCGCTTCCTGCCTTCATAACCTCGTTTAGCGCCCGGCCATAGTGCGCCCCGTGATCTGCTTTGTCAAGCCGGAAACCACAACATATAGCGACTTTCTTCTAGGGCAGTCGCAATATGTAGACTATTTTCGCACATCAGACGAGCCGTCACACGGACGTTACTGCTTGAATCTGACCGAGTTAGGGGCGCATGGATGGGGCAGGAGGGAGGCTTGTGGCCTCCCCCGTTTGCACAGGTGGGGTGACTGAGGATTGGTCCCGCCACTTTCGCTACGGGATGAGGAAACTGTCTATCTGGACCCCTGTAGAGCAGGCGGCGTGCCAATCCGATCACGGGCCACGGAAGTACGGAGACATAGAGTTTCCTTAGAGATTCTGCACATCGCTGCGCACGGCCCAGCTTTCCTGATGAGCTCATGGTCGGGCTGACGGCTTCGGTGTGGGTAATGGACGGTTAACCGGTCAGGGCGGATCGATCAGAACTTGACGCTGAGTGCTGCGGAGACGGAGTTCTGGCGGAGCGTCAGGAGATTCACGCGATCCTGATCGCTGGTGCTGCCGGACACGCCCAGGCGGAGCCGGGGGCCCAGGGCGGTACTCACCTCGCCGGCGACGGTATTAGATCTGAGTACCTCGAAGTCGTTGACGTTCCGCACTTCCTCCCGCGCGGAACCGTGGCTGTAGCGCGCGCCGACGTAGCTGGTCCCATCGGCGCCGAAATAGCGTCGCAACGCCCCGTGGTACGAGCGCGATGTGGCGCCGGTCCTGTCGGGCACGTAGAACAGGCGGCTGGTGAGCAGCCAGTTGCCCACGTACTTGTTGAGCGTGGCGACGTAGATATCGGTCTTCGCGCTGAACACGAGCCGCCTGAACCCGAGCGATCCTTCGAAACCGGCGCCGAGCGCTTGAAAGAGATCGGCGGCATAGCGGTACTCGGGGTAGAGCCGCTGGTCGGGGGCCCAGCCGGCCGAGAGATAGGCGGAGGTGCCGGCGCCGAAGCGCGGGTACATCTCGACCTCGAACTGGTCATCGGACAGGTCGAAGCGCTCGGCGCGGGACCCGCGCACGATGATCGAGCCGGCCGGCGTGGCGCGCCGCACCGACATCTGGTGTTCGCGCCAGGACGTGCGTCGATCGCTGAACCAGTCGTAACTCTCGCTCGCCGACACTTCCCATGGGCGCAGCCGATCGATCGCGTCCACCGCGCGCTGTCGTCCCTGCAGGAACTGGCTGCTGTTCGGCGACAGTTCCAACCCGCGTTGGGCCAGCGCCTTCGCCTCGCGCGGGCGCCCGGACCAGATTTGGACATTCAGCAGCGCTCCGAGCGCGTCGGTGTCGGCCGGACGCGCGGCCACCACCTGCTGGAGAAGGGTGCGCGCCTCGTCGTACGAGCCATCCCACGAGAGCACCGTTCCGAGCAACAGGCGCACATCGTCGTCGGCCGGCGCGACGGCGAGCCGCTCGCGGAGCTGGGTGATCGCCTCAGCGCGACTGCCGGCGATCGCGAGCGC
>CAMCNL010000301.1 GCA_945876205.1 Candidatus Sulfopaludibacter sp. SbA3 | reverse complement strand
CGATCGCGGGGGTCGAGATGCGCTTGATCACCTTGCCGTGCTCGCGTGAGAACTTCTCGAGGAAATGGTCGGCGAGCAGCAGGAGGTCGGCCTTGCGGTCGCGCAGCGGCGGCACGAAGATCGTGAACACGTTGAGGCGGTAGTAGAGGTCCTCGCGGAAGGTCCCCTCCAGCATCCCCTTTTCCATGTCCTTGTTCGTCGCGGCGATCATCCGCACGTTGACCTTCACCGTGTCGGTGCCGCCGACGCGCTCGAACTCGCGTTCCTGCAGGACGCGCAGGAGCTTGACCTGCGTGCTGAGGTTGATGTCGCCGATCTCGTCGAGGAAGAGCGTGCCGCCTTCGGCCAGCTCGAAGCGGCCCTTCTTGCGCGCCGTGGCGCCGGTGAACGCGCCCTTCTCGTAGCCGAACAGCTCCGATTCAATCAGTGTGTCCGGCAGCGCCGCGCAGCTCACCTTCACGAACGGCTTCTTCGCGCGCAGTGAGTTGTAGTGAATGGCGTGCGCGATCAGCTCCTTGCCGGTGCCCGACTCACCGCGAATCAGCACGGTGGTGTTCGTCTGGGCGACCTGGGCGACCTGCTCGTACATCAAACGCGTCGGTCCGCTCGTGCCGATGATGTTGGAGAAGTCGTAGCGCTCTCGCAGCTCCTGCCGCAGGTGGCTGTTTTCGTCGAGCAGCCGGCGGCGCTCTTCCTCGACCAGCCGCTGCACGTTGAGCGCCTGGGCGATCATCGAGGCGACGATGCCGAAGAATTTCACGCTGCTGTCGAAATCGCGCTCGGCCTTGAAGCGCAGGTCGACGCCCAGCGCGCCGACCGCCACCCGCTGCAGCATGATCGGCACGCAGACGAAGCTCAGCTCCTGGCGGATTCCGTCGCCGCGCTTGGCGGCGCGATTGAGGAAGGTCGGTTCGCGGCTGACACGCGGGACGACGATCGGCTTGCCGCTTTCCGCGACCTTGCCGGTGATGCCTTCGCCCATCTTGTAGCGCACCGATCGCGCGCGATCGTCAAACCCTTCCGCCGCCTCGACGTGCAGCTCGCCTTCGCGGACGAGCGTGATCATCCCGCGCACCACGCCGTGGTGGCGCATGAGGATGGTGAGGACGCGCGACATCCCCGCCTTGAGGTTCAGCGTCCCCGACAACGCCTGGCTGGCCTCGAACAGCGTCGACATGCGTCGCGCATCGCGTGAATCGCTGGCAGCGTCGGAATCGAATTTCGGGACGGGCATTCAGGTCTCCTGCGCCAGATTGTAGCGCGGAGATGTTTGTACTTTCTTGTAATAACGCCATTTAGCTCAAACAATTTTGTCGTATCGATCTGTGGCCTAAATGGCACAAACCGTCAATTCTGGAACAAAAATACGCCAATCGCCCCGGCGGAGAGGGGCGCCTGGCGTCGTCAAAGGGGCTGGACGTTTTCGGAGGACTAGAGGATGTAACGGGACAGATCTTCGTTCTTGACGATGTCGGCGAGCATGCGATCGACGTAGGCCTCGTCGATGGTCACCGCGGTGGTGCCGAGGTCTGGGGCGTCGAAGGAAATCTCGTCGAGGAGCCGCTCCATCACCGTGTGCAGGCGGCGGGCGCCGATATTCTCGGTGATCTCGTTCACGCGCGCGGCGAAATCGGCGATCCGGCCCACGGCGCCTGGCGTGAACGTCAGCGTCAGCTCTTCGGTGCCGAGCAGCGCCACGTACTGCTTGACGAGCGCGTTGCGCGGCTCGGTGAGAATCCGCACGAAGTCGTCGCGCGTGAGCGGCTCGAGCTCCACCCTGATCGGAAACCGTCCCTGCAGCTCGGGGATGAGGTCTGACGGCTTGGACACGTGGAACGCGCCGGCGGCGATGAAGAGGATGTGATCGGTCTTCACCATCCCGTGCTTGGTATTGACCGTCGTCCCCTCGACGATCGGCAGGATGTCACGCTGCACGCCTTCGCGGCTGACATCGGGACCGTGGCCGCCGCCGCTGCTCGAGTCGCGGCTGGCGATCTTGTCGATTTCGTCGATGAAGATGATCCCGGCCTGCTCCACCCGCTGGACGGCGGTGCGGCTCACCGACTCCATGTCCACGAGCTTGCCCTGCTCCTCGGCCACGAGCGCGGCCAGCGCGTCGGGCACCTTGAGCCGGCGGCTCTTGGTCCGGCCCTGGAACATGTTGCCCATCATGTCCTTCAGGTTGACGCCGATCTCCTCGACCGACGAGCCCTGGATGATCTCGAAGGAGGGCATGCCGTTGTCGCGGACGTCGATCTCGACGACGCGCTCGGCGAGACGGCCTTCTCGAAGCTGCTCGCGCATCCGCTCGCGCGTGCGGCTGACCTGATCGCGGACCACGCTCGCGTCCTCACCCGGCGCCGGCGGATGCGAGGGCGGCAGCAGCAGGTCGAGCAGGCGCTCCTCGGCGGCGTGCTGCGCCTTGTCGTGCACTTCCTCCGCCTTCTCGGCGCGCACCATGTCGACCGAGAGCTCGACGAGATCGCGCACCATCGACTCGACGTCGCGGCCCACGTAGCCGACCTCGGTAAACTTCGACGCCTCCACCTTGATGAACGGCGACTGCGCCAGCCGTGCGAGGCGGCGGGCGATCTCGGTCTTGCCGACGCCGGTCGGACCGATCATCAGGATGTTCTTCGGCGTCACCTCCTCGGCGATCTCGGGCGACAGGCGCTGCCGGCGGATCCGGTTGCGCATGGCGATCGCCACGGCGCGCTTGGCCTTGGCCTGGCCGATGACGAACTTGTCGAGCTCTTTGACAATCTCGCGGGGCGTCAGCGCGTGAACGGCCGTGGCCGTGCGTTCGGGGAGAAAGATAGCCATCTTATTGAAACGGGCCACAGAGACACAGAGACACGGAGAGAATCTGGCTCTGTGTCTCCGTGTCTCCGTGGCTTGGGGAAGTAAACATCGCTACAGTTCTTCGATGGTCAGATTGGGATTCGTATAAATGCAAATCTCGGCGGCGATCTTCATCGCCTCTTCGGCGATCTGCCGGGCATCGAGATGGCTGTGGCGCGCCAGCGCCCTGGCCGCCGACATCGCAAACGGTCCGCCCGATCCCACCGCCACGATCCCATCGTCGGGCTCGATCAGATCGCCGGTGCCGGAGAGGAGGAAGGTGTGACTCTTGTCAGCGACGATGAGCATGGCCTCGAGGCGGCGGAGGATGCGATCGGTGCGCCAGTCGCGCGCGAGCTCGACGGCGGAGCGCTCGAGGTTTCCACGATACTGTTCGAGCTTCGACTCGAAGCGGGCGAAGAGCGCGAACGAGTCGGCGGCCGATCCGGCAAAGCCGGCGAGAATAGACTCGTTATAGAGACGGCGGACCTTGCGGGCGCTCTGCTTGAGGACGGTGTTGCCGAGGGTCACCTGACCGTCGCCCGCGAGCACCGTCCGATCCTGGTGCCGCACGGCAAGGATCGTTGTCGCATGCATGTCGGCCAGTATGCCTCAAAAAGTGAGCAGCGCCGATGAATCGTGCCGATTCATTCAGTGTTTCGATCGATGCTTCGTGGCAGCACTGTTGCTGAGGTCACCATAGCTTCCAAGGAGACCGTTATGCTCCGCACCCATGTGATCGTGACCGCCGCCCTGCTCGCCTTCGCGCCGATGGCGCATGCGCAGGACGGAGCAGAGACCCAGCAGAGTCAGCAGCCCGAAACCACGCCGGCGCCCGAGGTGCGGCAGGCGATCCCGCGCTCGCAAGCGCCGCGTCCCGCGCCCGTGCCACGCGCTGAAGCCGCCCCGGCGGAAGCGCCCGCCGCCACCCCCGATGACCAGAGGCGCGCCGCCCCGCGTGGTGGCCGTCCGCAAGGCGACAATCCCCGGGTCGGCACCGCGGTACCGCGCGACCAGGCTCGCCGCGCAACCCCGCCGCCCGCGAGGGGCAACGGTGGAGAGAATCGAGCCGACGACCGGAACAGAAATGGCGGCCGTACGATCTACGCGAGGCCGCCGGTCTACAACAATTACTACTACTACCCGCGGCGGTCGTATCCCTATGGATACGGCGCGTTCGGGCTCGGCTACTTCTATTACGACCCGTACGCCTGGTATCCAGGCTCGTACTCGGCGTACAGCTACAGCGCCGGCGGGTACGGTTATCCCGGCTACTACCCCGGCCGCGCCTACAGCTCGTTCGACATGGGCCAACTCCGGCTGCGTGTCAGTCCGCGGCAGGCGCAGGTATTCGTGGACGGGTACTTTGCCGGCGAGGTGGACGACTACGACGGCATCGCGCAGGCGCTGAAGCTCGAGGAAGGGACGTACCACATCGAGATCGTCGCGCCCGGATACGAGACGCTCGAATTCGACACGCGGATCATCCCCGGCCAGAAGATCCAGTATCGAGGCGACCTGCGCAGAATTCCCTAACCACGAAGGGCACGAAGACATTAGCCACGAAGGACACGAAGATCACGAAGGGACGAACGCCCACAGCGAGGCTTCGTGTTCTTCGTGATCTTCGTGGCTGAAGTCTTCGTGCCCTTCGTGGCCTAG
>CAMCNL010000300.1 GCA_945876205.1 Candidatus Sulfopaludibacter sp. SbA3 | reverse complement strand
CCGCCGATTTCCACGAACGTCGCCTCGCTCTTGGCCTGGATGGTGCTGCGCGCGGGCGTCAGGTCCGGCACCGACACAGAGAAATCACTCTTGAGCGACAGCGCTTTCGTCTCGCCATATCCGATGTTGCTGCCCTGCAGCATCCCGGTGGCCTCGAGCGCGGTGGCGTTGCCAGTCACTGTCGCATCGATCACGGCGGCGCCGTTCAGCGGCTGGCCGACCAGCTCGCCGATCCGTTCGAGCGTGGCGCTCTCGAGGTGCGCGGTGAGGTTGGAGGCGCCGGTCTGGTTGAGCGCGATCGCGCCCTTGCCGGTGGCGTTGATGTCGGGACCCACGATTGAGAACTGGTTAATCTCGCCGGCGCGGTTCGCATAGGTGCCGTCAACCACCGCGCTGTCGATCTTCAAGCCGCCAAGCGTGGAATTCGCGATGTTGACGCGGCCTGACGCGTCGAACGAGTCGACGGTGACGCCGTTCGCATAGCCGCGAATCGTCGTGTTCACGTCCACGGCGCCGTCGAGGGCTCCCTCCAGCCGTGTGTTGGAGGTGACGATGGCCGGGTCGAGGTGCGCGAACTGTCCGATCGCCTTGACGCGCAGGTCGCCGCCGCCGAAGTTGGTGGTGAAATCGACGCGCGGAAAGCTGGCGCCGAAGATCTCCGAATCGACCGCAGTACCGGTCGCGTCGAGGGTCAGCGGATACGTGATGCCGCCGCCGCTGCCCTTGAGATCGAACGTCGCATTCAGGCGGCTCTTGAACCGCTCCTCCTGCAGCACGGCGATCGAGAAGGCGCGGCCGACCTGCTGGACGTCGAGGTTGCTCACCTGTCCCTGCGCCCCGTATTCCGGCGCGCCGCCGCCAAACGTGAACTGCGCCGTCAGGCCCTCGGCAATGGAGGCGCCCGCCACCGTCGACGCATCAAGCGTGGCATCGCCCGAGTAGACGTCGTTGCGTCCGTTCAGCGTATAGGTGAACTGTAGGTTGCTCGGCACACCCTTCACCACGGCGAACACCGGTGGCAGATTGCGCAGGTCGATGTTGTTCGCGCGGCCCGTCAGGTCGAGCGCGAGCGGCGCGATGTCGAGGGTGCCGTTGGCCGTGGCCCGCCCGCCGTACGCCGCCGCCGATCCGTTGACCACCCTCACCCGGCGGTCGTCAATCCGGCCGCGCGCCTTCAGGTCCCGCGCTTCGTAGCCCATGAAGCTCACCCGCGACGCCTGCACCGCGTAGGTGCCATTGAGCTTCTGATCGGCCGACGGCAACCCGATGTCGATCTGCGCCTGTCCGGTGATATCGCTCTTGATCGAGGTGGGCGTCTCAACGCCGCCCTTGCTCACTGTGGGGGGAATCAGCGGCGCCATGTTGAAGTGGTTCATCGTCACGTCCCCGGCGATGCGCTTGTCCGACCCATTCGCGTCGACGATCAGTTCGCCGATGAGGTTGCCGAGGTTCGCTTCGCGGACGTTGACGTCCACCGCCATGCGATCAAGCGGACCCTTCGCGGTGATCTCGAACGCAGGCTGCATGTGGAACGGCGCCAGCACCGGCAGCAGCTTCGCAATCTCGCTCATCGTCAACTTGTCGGAGCTGGCCTTCACGTCGAGCGTCGGCGCCTTCCCCTCCACGTTGTGGACCGTCCCCGTCACACGGAGCGAGGTCTCCTCGGTGCGAAGCGAGACGTTCTCCAGCGTCACCGCATTGGCCGTGCGCCGGATCACACCGGACAGATCGTTGATCTGGAAATCGGAGTCCGGTGCCAGCAACGACACGTGGTTGATGTCGATCGTGAGCTCGTCCTCGTTGCTCGTGATGCCGACCGAGGCATCGAACCGTTCCAACCTGGGCGGAACCACCATGCCGGACGTGCCGACCGGCTTGTCCTCGAGGTAGATCGTGCCGTCGGTGACGCCGATCTCGCCAATCTCCAGCGTCCTGCGGTTCTTGGGCTCGTCCGGATCAGGCGTCCGTGCCTTGATCAAGTGGGCGATATTCCAGCCTGTCTCGGTGTTCTCGATGCGAAATACCGGCTGGTTGATGGTGATGGTGTCGAGCACCAGGCCGCCACCGAGAAGCGTGAGCACGTTGTAATTGACGCCGACGTCCTTGATATCGACGACCGTCTTCCCGTTCATCGTCACGTCGACATCTTCGAGCTCGACGCCGAAGAACAGGTTTCCGTCGAGCCGCCCGATCGACAGCCGCCCGTTCACGTAGTCCTCGGCCTGGCGGACGATGAAGCCGCGTAGCCACTCCTTGAACCAGGTGGTCTGGGTGACGATGACCGCCATCGACGCGGTGCCAACGACCAGCGTGCAAATGAAGGCGACGACCTGGAGGGAGCGGCGTGCGAGCGGCATTAGAAAGCTTGGCCGATGGAAAAATGGATTCGAAACTGGCGCTTCTCGGGGACGCCGTTGACCTTCAAGTTCGGTATGGGATTGAGCTGGTAGCCGACATCAACGCGCGCCGGACCGATCGGCGTCAGGTAGCGGAGTCCGGGGCCTACGTCATAGCGGAGATCGCGGAGACTGACATCCCACGAGTTCGACCAGACGTTGCCGTAGTCGAGAAACGCCACGCCACCAAACTTGCCCACCAGCGGTAGCCGCACCTCTGACGATCCTTCGAGCATCGAGTGTCCGCCGATCGGCAGGCCGAATCCGCTGAGCGGGCTTACGTCCAGCCGTCCCCAGCCGCGGAGGCTCGAGGAGCCGCCGATGAAGTAGCGCTTGTAGAACGGCACATCCGTTCCCAGATCGCCAAGCGCGTCGATCGTTGCGACCCGGAGGCGGTTGGCGACGACCAGTCTGCGGTTCACCGGCAGGTAGTGTCGGACTTCCCCAAGCACCGACCAGTAGTTGAAGGAGCCGCCCATCAACCTGCCGGCCTGCTCGAGGTGGCCGTTGATCGCGTAGCCTCGCCGCGCATCCAGCAGGCTCGTCGTGGTGTTGCGGCTGACGTCGAATGCGAGGGCCGAGAGCGTCCCGCGAGATTCACCGAAGCGGGGATCCAGGCCAAGCGAGATCAGGTCATCGCGAAACGACAGATCCTCGAGCGCCGCGTTCGACACCGAACTGCGCTGGTACTCGTTGATGAGGGAGACCGACCAGAAGTGCTGCGTACTGGCCTGGTGCCTCAGCGTGATGCGCCCGCCGAGCGTGTTCAGCGAATACACCGGCTCCGCGGCCTGCCACGCCTGGCCCTCGAAGTTCAGGGAGTAATTGGACGCGAGGAAATACGGCTCCCTGTATTCCATTCGCACGCCGCGGTCGAGCGACGACCACTTCGCCTCCACGCCGGCGTGCTGCGCCGCGCCGAACACGTTCAGGTGGTCCCACCGGACTCGGGCTCGCGCCTGCTCCTCGGTGCCGTAGCCGAAACCGAACGTCACCTTCTGGTGCTTGCCCTCGGCAACCGTGACCTTCACCGGCACTTCGGGCGCCTGCTGCGCCCGCTCTTCCTGCCCTTCGACGTTGACGAACTCGAAGAGCTCGAGACCATACAGCTTGCGCTGGCTCTGGCGCATTTCTTCTCGCGTGAACACATCGCCGGGCTTGAAGGTCAGTTGGCGCGTGACGACGTTCTCGCCGACGGTCTTCTCGCCGACGATTTCCACCGCTCCGAAATGCGCCAGAATGCCGGGCGTCGCCTTCATCACGATGCGCTTCTGCCTGGCCCCGGAGTCCTCTTCGTCGAGTGTGACCTCGGCATAGGGATACCCCACGTCGCGAAGCGCATTGACCGCGCGCTCTCGTGACGCCCGGAGCAGTTGTCGATCGAGCGGACGTTTCGGCTGGAGGGGCAGGGTGAATCTCAGCCTGCGAAATTCGCGCATCGAGAGCGGCGGCGCAAAGCCCACCAGCTCGGTCTCGGAGACGGTGATCGGTTCGCCCTCGGAGATGTTGACGGTGACGTCGACCTTGTCCTGGGTGCTATTGAGCGAGACGTCGAAGGAGGCGACGCGCGCGTCCGGGAACCCGCGATCGAGATAGAAGGCCTGGATCCGTTTCAGGTCCGCTTCGAAGGCGCGCCGATCGAAGTACCGCTTCTTGCCCCAGGGAAGGATCGAGCCTTTCCTGGTCTGGAGTGCGTTGACAAGGGCGCCCTTGTCGACCTGCTCGACGCCGTTGAAGTGCAGACCTGAGATGGTGATGTCACCCTCTTCGCGGCACGCGGCGGCGGTGACGGTAGCCAAGAGGAGAAGAAAGAGAAATAAGGCACGTACTCCCCGCATGATGCTGGGCAGTAACACAGAGCGTGCCACAGAGGCGCCGGTTGAGCCGGCGCCTACTCGCGCGTCGTCGTGGTCACGGCGGGCTTGCCCGACGAGACGGCGAGCATGATCCCGAGTCCGATGACGATGACGGCGCCGATGCCGATCCAGACGCCGGGGATTTGTGTGAGGACGCCTGATTGCCAGAGCGCCCAGACGGCGCCGATGACGAGGATGAGATAGCCGACGAGATAGAGCTGTAAGAACTTCATGGGGAGAAAACCTGTAGGGGGCAGGGATTAGGGGG
>CAMCNL010000299.1 GCA_945876205.1 Candidatus Sulfopaludibacter sp. SbA3 | reverse complement strand
CGGTCGACCAGTTGAAGGCGCTCGCGTCGGAGAATCCCGGCAGTTTCAGGGTGCAAATGGCACTCGCCGTGGCGCTGCGTGCCGCCGGCGACGCCGCGGGCGCCATCCAGGCGGCCGAGCGCGCGTCGCGCCTGATTCCCGCCGCCAACGGTCCGCAGAACCCGAACGCGCTTATCGCAGCCGTTGCGCTCGAGCGCAAGGACAACACGCGTGCGATCCAGGCGCTCGAGGCGCTCGTCAAGGTCGATTCCAATGACGTCGAGTCGGCCCGCACGCTCGCGGCGCTGGTCGCGCCGCTTGGCGACGAGGCGCGTACCGTCGCGGTGTATCAGATGATCGCGGGACTCGATCCATTCGATGTCCAGGCGCAGTCGGCCGTCGGACGCTACGCGATCACACAGCGCAACGCCGAACGGGCGATCCGGGCGTTTCGTGCCGCGGTCGCCGGCGGGCCGCCGGATCGCGCCGCCGCGTACCTCGATCTGGCCGAGGCACATTTCATGGCCGGGCAGCTCGCCGATGCGAAGCGCCAGGCGCTGGCCGCGCTCGAGATAGCGCCCTCGTTCGAGCGGGCTCAGGATCTGCTGCTCAAGATTGTCGAAACGCAGCCGCGCGCCCCCGGCGGAGGCGTGTGACCCTGCGCGCCGCCTCGCTGGCGCTGACCGGCGTTGTCGCGGTCATGCTCTTCATCGAGCCGGCGCGCCTCTCCAATGCCCTCGCGCAAGGCCCCGTCCTCCAGGACGGTCGCTTCGCCGGCCTGCAGTGGACCTTCGTCCGCATCCGGTATTCCGCCTTCACCGTCGACAGCCGCTACCGCGTCGACTACTGGGGCGAGCCGTGGGCCATCGATGCGCCGGCGGCCGAACAGAATCTCTCCCGCCGCCTGCGGACCGCGACCGCCATTCAGGTCAACGACCCAATCGTCCTCACGCTCGAGGATCCCCGGCTCTGGGACCATGCGTGGATCTACATGGTCGAGCCAGGCAATCTGCGTCTTCGCGACAGCGAGGTCGCGATCCTGCGCGAGTTCCTGCTGCGCGGCGGCACGCTCACCCTGGACGACTTCCATGGCCCGTACGAGTGGGACAACTTCGCCAAGGAGATGAAGCGGGTGTTTCCGGATCGCGAGCCGATGGATCTCGCGCCGCCGCATCCGATCTATTCGGTCTTCTACAACCTCACCGGCTATCCACAAGTGCCCGGGCTGGGCTCGTTCTTCGCCGGACGCACGTGGGAAAAGGGCGGCTTCGTGGCGCGCCTGCGCGCCATCCTGGACGACAGCGGCCGGCCGATGGTGCTCGCCAACTGGAACACCGACATGGGCGACGGCGTGGAGTGGTCAAACGCAGAGGAGTACCCCGGCTACCTCAAGCACACCGCAGACTCGTACCGCATGTTCATCAACGAGATCGTCTACACCCTGACGCACTGACCCCGTGACCACCACCACCGTTACCAACTTCGCCGAGCGCGTGCAGGACGGACGTGCACGGATCCTCACCGAGCTGCGCAAGGTGATCGTCGGACAGGACGAGGTCGTCGACCAGGTGCTGATGGCGCTGTTTACCGGCGGCCATTGCCTGATCACCGGCGTCCCCGGACTCGCCAAGACGCTGCTGATCAAGACGGTCGCCGACATCCTCGACCTCAGCTTCAAGCGGATCCAGTTCACGCCCGACCTGATGCCCTCGGACATTACCGGCACGGAGATCCTCGAGGAGCAGCACGGCACGCGCGCGCTGCGCTTCGTGCACGGGCCGATCTTTGCGCAGATCCTCCTGGCCGACGAGATCAACCGCACCCCGCCGAAGACGCAGGCTGCGCTGCTCGAAGCGATGCAGGAGTACCACGTCACGGCGGCCGGCCGCACCTATCAGCTCGAACGGCCGTTCTTCGTGCTCGCGACACAGAACCCGATCGAGCTCGAAGGCACGTATCCGCTGCCCGAGGCGCAGCTCGATCGCTTCATGTTCAACATCGTCATGACCTACCTGCCCGAGGACGACGAGGTGCGGGTGGTGACCGCGACGACGGGTGTGGAGCAGCCGAATGTCTCGCGGGTGCTGAGCGGCGCAGACATCCTCGAGTTTCAGCAGGTGGTGCGGCAGGTGATCGTCAGCGACGAGATCGCGCGCTACGCCGTGCGGCTCGTGGCGTCATCGCGGCCGGGGCAGCCAGGCGCGCCTGACGTCGTCAACAAGTACGTGAAGTGGGGCGCCGGCCTGCGCGCCTCGCAGGCGATGATCCTCGGTTCGAAGGCGCGGGCGCTGATGCACGGCCGCCACCACGTCGCCGTCAAGGATATCCAGGCGCTCGCCGGCCCGATCCTGCGTCACCGTATCGTCACCAACTTCTACGCCGAATCGGAGCATCTCAACTCCGACGGCATCATCGCGCGTCTGATTGAGACGGTCTCCGTGCCGAAAAGCGGTATGTAATGTCCACTGGCACGCGCCCACGCGAGCTGCGATTTCTCGACCCCGCGATACTTGCGCGGCTCGGGACGCTCGAGCTGAAGGCGCGGACGGTGGTCGAAGGGTTTCTCTCCGGCCTGCACCGCAGCCCGTTCAAGGGCTTCAGCGTCGAGTTCGCCGAGTACCGCCAATACATGCACGGCGACGACCTCTCCAGCATCGACTGGAAGGTCTACGCGCGCACCGACCGCTACTACGTCAAGAAGTTCGAGGAAGAGACCAACCTCAATTGCTACCTGCTGCTCGACGTCAGTGCGTCGATGGGCTACGGGTCGAAGGGCGTCACCAAGCTCGAGTACGCGTCGATGCTCGCGGGCTCGCTTGCCTACCTGATGCAACGGCAGCGCGACGCGGTCGGCCTCGCCACGTTCGATGACGCGATCGTGTCGATGCTGCCGCCGAGCGCGCGTCCAAGTCACTTGCGGTCGTTGCTGGTCACGCTCGACAGGATGGCACCTGGCAAGCAGACGAATGTCGCCAGGCCGCTGCACCAGCTCGCCGACGGTATCGCCAAGCGCGGCCTCGTGATCCTGATCTCAGACCTGATCGACGAGCCCGAGCGCGTGATTGAAGGGTTGCGGCATTTCAGGTTTCGCGGCACCGACGTCGTGGTCTTTCACGTCATGGATCCGGCGGAGCTGACGTTTCCATTCACGCGTGCGTCACGGTTTCGGGATCTCGAGGGCGGCGACGAGCTGATGGCGGTGCCGTCAGTCGTGCGCGAGCAGTACCTCGGCGAATTGAACGCGACGATCGATCGTTACAAGCGCGAGCTTGGGGGGGCGGATATCGACTATCGGTTACTCGACACCTCGGAACCGCTCGAGTTCGCGCTGATGTCATACCTGTCGACGCGAGGGAAGGGGCGGAAATGATCTCCTTCCTCTCCCCCCTGTTTCTCGCGGGAGCGGCGGCCGTCGCGATTCCGATCGCGATTCACCTCTTCTACAAGCGCGCCGAGCCGCTGGTGGATTTCGCCGCGACGCGCTACCTGCGGCGCGCGCCGGTCGAGCGGTCGCAGCGCCGCCGGCTGAGGGAGCTTGTGCTGCTCGCGCTCCGTGCAGCGGCGCTGCTCCTGCTGGCGCTGGCGTTCGCGCGTCCGTACCTGTCGCAGTCCGCCGCGGCGCTCGCCGCCCCGGCGACGATGGTGCTGGTTGACACCTCTGTGAGCATGTCGGGCCCTGGTGAGTTCGAACGCGCGCGTGCGACGGCCGAGCAGGTCATTGCCGACGCGCCGATCGGGCATTCGGTGGGGGTGCTCTCGTTTGGCGCGGGCAGCACGGTCGTCTCGCCGTTGTCGCAGGATCGCGGACGTGCACGGGCGGCGATTGCCAACCTGAAGGTGGGTGCGGGCGCGACGCGCTACCGGGCCGCGCTCGCTCGCGCCGCCGAGGAATTCGGCGATCGTTCCGGTCGGCTGGTCGTGATCACCGACCTGCAACAGACCGGGTGGGACAGCGCCGACCAGGGAGGCGTTCCCGACCGCCTGACGGTGGACGTCGAAGGGATCGAAGGGCCAACGGCCAATACGGCGACGACCGCACTCCGCGTGGAGGGCACCGAAGCCGTGGCGATCGTGCAGAACTATTCTCCGCGCCCGGTCACGACCGAGGTGGTGTTCACGATCGATGATCGCCGCATTGGCGCGGCTGCCGTGTCGATGACCAGCGGTGGAAGCGCCGAGGCGCGGCTCTCGCTCGAAGGGCAGGCATCGGGCCGTCTCGCGGCGACGGTCAGCGACCGCGGAGGATATGCGGCCGACAACGTGCGTTACGCGGTGCTCGACGCGGCAGACGCGCCGCTCATCCTCGCGGTGACGGCCTCGGGCAATCCCGCGGAATCGTTTTATCTCGATCGCGCGGTCGGGATTACCGAAGGGCCGGGAGGCTTCCGCTTCCGGGCGGTCAGCGGACCCGCGTTTTCGGATCTTCAGCCGCAGGCCCTGGCCGACGCCAGCGTCATCGTCATCCTTGGCACGCGAGGGCTGGAGCAGCGCGGCCGTGAGCTGCTGGCGGGGTTCGCGCGATCGGGCGGCGGCTTGTTGATCACGGCTGGCCCGGACGTCGAC
>CAMCNL010000298.1 GCA_945876205.1 Candidatus Sulfopaludibacter sp. SbA3 | reverse complement strand
GGACAAGTCCCCAACAGGTTCAATGCCTTCCACCGCGAAGCCGCGCACGGACATCGTGCGTGCGATCTCCTCTGGCGTGCCCGGCACGTCGACGAAGTCGCGAAGCCACGAGACCAGCACTTTCATGGCGTGTGCCCACAGGTGGAGCTGGAGCGAGCTGCTGTTCTCATAGCGGAAACTGCTCGAGGAAGCGCAGGTCGTTCTCGTAGAACAGGCGGATGTCGTCGACGCCGTACTTGAGCATCGCGACGCGCTCCATGCCGAGGCCGAAGGCGAAGCCGGCGACCTTGTCGGGGTCGTAGCCGACCGCCTCGAAGACCGCGGGGTGCACCATGCCGCTGCCGAGGATCTCGAGCCATCCCGTCTGCTTGCAGGTGCCGCAGCCGGCGCCGTGGCAGCCCTGGCAGCTCACGTCGACCTCGGCGCTTGGCTCGGTGTACGGGAAGAAGCTGGGGCGCAACCGGATCTTCACGTCGCCGAAGAGCTCGTGCATCATCGCCTCGAGCGTGCCCTTGAGATCGGCGAGGGTGATGCCTTCACCGACGACCAGCCCCTCGAACTGCTGGAACATCGGCGTGTGACTGAGATCGAGGTTGTCGCGGCGATACACGCGCCCCGGCACGATGATGCGCACCGGCGGCGTGTAGGTCTTCATGTAGCGGATCTGCATCGCCGAGGTGTGCGTGCGAAGCAGCGTCGCCGCGCGGAGCTGCGCCTCGGGAATCGCGCCCTTGTGCGCGCCCCAGGTGCCGCCGACGATCGGCGCCGCGAGGTAGAGCGTGTCCTGCATGTCGCGCGCGGGATGATCCGGCGGCATGTTGAGCGCTTCGAAGTTGTGGTAGTCGTCTTCGACTTCGGGACCTTCGAGGATCTCGTAGCCCATGCGGGTGAAGATGTCCTCGACCTGCTGCCGCACGCGCATCAGCGGATGGATGCGGCCGATCGGGATCTCGCGTCCGGGCAGGGTGACGTCGACGGCGCCCGCTGGCGGGCGCGTCGATTCGAGCGCCGCGCGCGTCTCGGCGAGCGCCGTCTCGATCTCGGACTTGAGGGTGTTGACCAGTTGACCGTACTCGCGCTTCGCGTCGGGCGCGAGCGTCGCGAGGTTCTTCATCAGCGCGGTCACCGAGCCGGACTTGCGGCTCAGGAATTCGTCGTTGAGGGTCTTGAGGTCGCGGTCGGTGCGGGCGCCGACGAGCCGCGCGCGAAAATCCGCGCGCAGCGCGTCGATCCCGGATCGGTCGAGGGTGTCAGGCATTCGCCTGGGCGGGAAGCGCGGCCTTCGCCTGCGCCGCCACCTTGGCGAATGCTGCGGGTTGCGTGGCGGCCATGTCGGCGAGCATCTTGCGGTCGAGAGCGTTGCCCGCGGCCTTGAGGCCACGCATCAGCTGCGAGTAGGTGGTCCCGTTCTCGCGCGCCGCGGCGTTGATGCGGACGACCCAGAGCCGGCGGTAGTCCCGCTTCTTGATCTTGCGGCCGACGTAGGCGTACTTCGCCGCCGTGTCGACAGACTCTTTTGCTGCGCGGTACAGCTTGCTCTTGGTCTGGTAAAAGCCTTTCGCACGCGCCAGCAGTTTCTTGCGCTTGGCCCGGCGAACTGTTCCTCGTTTAACTCTCGGCATGGCTAATCTCTAATCTCTATTTGTACGGGAGCATCATTTTGATCTTGTACGCGTCGCCGGGATCCACTTCCACGCTGCCGCGCTTGTGACGCTTCGACTGCGTCGTCTTGCTCGTCAGGATGTGGCGCTTGAACGCCTTGGCGCGCATGAACTTCCCGGTCGCCGTCTTCTTGAAGCGCTTGGCCGCGCCCCGATGTGTCTTCAGCTTAGGCATATCCGTCTCTATTCTTCCGTCGTCGTCGTTGCGGGCTCCGCCGCTTCCTGCGGCTTGGGCTTCGGTGCGCTCTTGCGGCCGGCCTTCTGGCTCAAGATGACGTGCATCTGGTTGCCTTCCTGGCGCGGCATCGTCTCGGCGACCGCGATGTCGGCGAGCTCGGCGATCAGCTTCTCGAGGATGCGCCGGCCGATCTCCGGGTGCGCCATCTCGCGTCCGCGGAAGAAGATCGTCGCCTTCACCTTGTCGCCGTCGGCCAGGAAGCGCTCGATGTGCGCCTTCTTGAAGGCGTAATCGTGCACGTCCACCTTGGGCCGGAACTTGATCTCCTTGACCTCGATCACCCGCTGGTGCTTCTTGGCCTCGCGAGCCCGCTTCTGCTCCTGGTACTGGTACTGGCCGAAATCCATGATCCGGCAGACCGGCGGCACCGCGGTGGGAGAGATCTCGACCAGGTCGAGCCCCTTCTGCTTCGCGATGGCCAGCGCCTGCGGCGGCGGCATGATCCCGAGCTGCTGTCCGGTGTCATCGATGACCCGGATCTCACGGACCCGGATGCGATCGTTGATACGAACGCGGTCGTCACGGCGGGGCGAGCGATCGAAAGCGATATGACCTCCTACGCGGATTGAGCTTCGGCCACCGGCGGCGGACCACCGGCATCCTTGCGCCGGATTTCGTCCAGCGCGTCGGCCACGAACGTCTGCACCGCCCGAGCCCCGAGATCGCCCCCGGAGCGATGGCGGACCGACACCGTGCCTTCAGTCACCTCGCGATCCCCGACGACAAGCATGTAGGGAACCTTCTGGAGCTGGGCCTCTCGGATCTTATAGCCAATCTTCTCCACGCGATCATCGAGTTCGACCCGGAGCCCCGCCTGGGCCAGTTCGTCCCGGACCTGGCGGGCAAAGTCGAGGTGCCGGTCGGCCAGGGGCAGGACGGTCGCCTGGACCGGCGCCAGCCACAGCGGCCACGCGCCGGCGAAATTCTCGATGAGAAGCGCCACAAACCGCTCAAAGCTGCCGAAAATTGCCCGGTGGATGACCACCGGACGGTGTTCCGCGTTGTCGGCGCCGATGTACTTGAGGTCAAACCGCTGCGGCATCTGGTAGTCGAGCTGAATCGTGGCGCACTGCCACTTCCGGCCGATCGCATCGGTGACGTCAAAATCAATCTTCGGACCGTAGAAGGCCCCGTCGCCCTCGTTGAGGGTGTAGACCTGTCCGGCGTTGTCGAGCGCGAGCGTGAGTGACGCTTCGGCGTTGTCCCACGTCGCGACTTCGCCGAGGAACTCCTCGGGACGCGTCGACAGCTTCACCGAGTACTCGAGACCGAAGTCGCCGTAGACGCGCCGCACGAGCCGCAGGAGCTTCTCGACTTCTTCCGCGATCTGCGACTCCATCACGAAGCAGTGCGCATCGTCCTGGCTGAACTGCCGCACGCGGGTCAGGCCGGTGAGCACGCCGGACGCCTCGTTGCGATGCAGCGCCGTCTGCTCGTGCAGGCGGATGGGGAGATCCTTGTAACTGCGAGTCTCGCTGCCGAACACCAGCATGTGGCCCGGGCAGTTCATCGCCTTGAGCGCCATCTGCTCGCCTTCGCCGCTCTCGACCTGGAACATGTTCTGGCGGTAATGCTGCCAGTGTCCGGACGTTTCCCAGAGCGCCTTGTTGAAGAGGATCGGCGTCTTCACCTCGACGTAGCCGGCGGGGAAGAGGACGCCGCGCATGTAGTCGGCGAGCGTGTTCCAGAGCGTCGCGCCCTTGGCGAGCCAGAACGTCGCGCCGGGAGCCCACTGGTGGAAGATGAACAGCTTCTGGTCGCGGCCGATCTTGCGGTGGTCGCGCTTCTTCGCTTCCTCGAGGCGGTGCAGGTGCGTCTGCAGTTCCTTGTCGGACGCGAACGCGGTGCCGTAGACGCGCGACATCGGCTGGTTGCGCGCGTCGCCCTTCCAGTAGGCGTTCGAGGTCGTCAGCAGCTTGAACGCCTTGAGCTTGCCGGTCGACGGCACGTGGGGGCCGACGCAGAAGTCGACGAAGGTCTCGCGGTCCTTGATCGTGTAGCAGGAGACCTCGGACTGGCCTTCGGTCTTCTCGTCGATCAACTGCACCTTGAGCGGCTCGCTGCGGCTGCCGAAAAACTGCTTGGCCTCCTCGCGGGGCCACGCCTGTCGATCGAACGGCAGATCCTGCTGCGCGAGCTCGCGCATCTTCTTTTCAATCTTGTCGAGGTCTTCGGGGACAAACGGCTTGGAGACGACGAAGTCGTAGAAGAAGCCTTCGTCGGTGGCGGGGCCGATGCCGCACTGCGCGCCGGGAAACAGCTTGGTGACCGCCGCGGCCATCAAGTGGGCCGTGCTGTGGCGCAGCAGGTGCAGCGCTTCAGGACTCTCGGGGGTGACGATCGTGACCGACGCATCCGTGTCGAGCGGAAAGGACAGATCCACCAGGCGATCGTCGACCACCGCCGCAAGAGCAGCCTTCGCCAGACGTGGCGAGATCGCCGACGCGATGTCGCGCACCGGCGTTCCGGCGGACACAGCACGGCTGGATCCGTCTGGCAGGGTGATCTGAACGTCGCTCATGGGATGAATGTCTTCGATCGCCGTTTATGGCTTGCCAGCCGTAGCTCGCGTGCAATCGCATCGCGAGCGAAGGTTGGTAGGCCATCCTTGCCGCAGATTGAACCGCTCAGCAATTGGCTTCGCGCGTTCGACGCCT
>CAMCNL010000297.1 GCA_945876205.1 Candidatus Sulfopaludibacter sp. SbA3 | reverse complement strand
GGAGAGAAGCCCGCGAGGCGGAACCACACGTGGATCGGGTTCACGTCGGGGTTGAACGTATCAGTGATGTCGATGGCTACGCCCCGTTGTACGTCCCGTGCCGTGACGATGTTCGAGATCCGGCCGGTGACCGCCGGTTCACCGAAGTCACTGCGGGGAGCCACACGGCCGCTCGGGCCCGTCGGTGCGGGCGCGGGCATCGGCAGCGGCGGTGTCACAGCGACAGCCGGTGGCGGCGCCGCGCGTTCGGTCGTCGTCGCCGCTGTGCCTGGCGCAACGGCGGTCAGGGTCGCGCTGCTGCCGGTGACCCCGCGCCGTTTCGGGATGACCGTCAACTGCGTCTGACCCGGCGCGCGCGGATAGCCGAGCTGTCCGGTGCGGAAGCTACCCGAAGACCCCTCCCTCACCGCGGGGTTCGAGGATTCGAGCGTCCAGTCCCCGGGACCGAAGTCGATGCCGGTCGGTTGGCCCTGTGCGTCGAGCAGTTCGACGGAGGTCAGCGGCTGGCGATCGGTTTCGGTGATCGGCGGCAGCACCGTGAGACGGACGCGGCCGGATGCGGCGGTCTGGGCCGGCGTGCTCCGGTTGTCCGGCGTCCGCGTCGGCACCACCGTCACAGTGACGGAAGCGGCCGGCAGCCCGGGCGCCGTGGCGGTGATGGTGGCCGTCCCCGCCACTGAGGCACTCGCCGCGATGATACTGACGTCGGTCCACGACATCCCGCCCGAGCCAGACCGATCGGCTGGTTTCAGCGTCAGGGTGGTTGTTGGCGGCCTGCTCGATGCGTAGATGGTCACGACGCTCGGGTCGTTGGACGTCACGGTGACCGTCAGCGGCGCGGCGGGATACATCGGCCGCCCGCTGCCGTCCTGCAGTTGCACCACCAGCGGATAGTTGAAGTCCCCGTGACCGAGCAGCGTCGGCACTGTGTAGATCGCGAGGTGCGGCACGCCTTGCGCCGTGGACGATCCGTACGGCACCGGACTCGTCGTCGGTGGGGGATACGCGGGCGGCGTGACGCCGGTGGTTGTCGAGGGCTGCTTCGCGACTTCCTTCGCCACTTCCTTGACCGCATCGGCCAGCCCCTTCAGCCACCCGCCGCCCGGCTTCTTCGTCTCGCTGCCTGCCGTTGATGGCGACGACGGTGGCGGCGCGGTCGTGTATCGATTGAGCGGTTCGGTCGGAAGCAGCCGCAGCTCGATCGGGACAGGGGGATTCGAACTGTTGGTGAATCGGACCTGCGCGGTCGGGTTGCCGCCGAGCATCGGGGCGACGTTCCACACGTAGCGATAGGCCTGCCCCGGATCTGTCTTCACTTCGTATCCGCCGCCCGCCGGGCCGTTGTTCGCCGCATAGTCATGGCTGTAGAAGAGCAGCCAGCGCGCGGCGTTCGGCTGGCGGTACGGGTAGTTGCGGCCGTCCGCGTACCGCATCGGCGACATCTTATTCAGCAGCGGATCGGTGATGGGCTGTCCGTTGACGATGACCTCCAGCACGTAGTTCGCGCCGGCGGGGTTTTCCCACAGCAGCCGCGCCTCGATGGCCAGAGTCCCGTCAAGCCGCAACCCGCCCGACCACTCCTCTCCAGGCTGGAGCACGATGCGGTCTGTTGTCTGTGCGCCGGCGGGCACCGCGGTCACTGTGGCGAGCAACGCCAGACCGAGGAGGAAAGGAAGCAGGGGGGACGGCTGGCGTGTCATGGAAACCTCCCGTGATGGGCCGCGCGGTACCAAGACGGAGGCGTGCATCACGGGTACCAGGGCACGCGGATGACTTGGCCCACGGTTTCGTCACCACGGGCTCGATCGGCGCGGAAAATCCCGCTGGCGCCGTCGCATATTTCGCGGTCAGGCGATACGGTCGCGGTACGGTCGCACCGCATCGCACCTGTGTTCGAGGAAACCGATCGCGGCGCCGCAGCCGCCCGGCGACGACGCGCATTCATCCGTTTGCCGGCGGACGGGACGGTGAGGCGGAGGAGTGGGCGTTCCCCGGGCAGGTGGTTTGCACCCCTCAAGGGAGACATCATTCCTGGTGTCAAGATGCGTCAAAAAAAAGGGGTGTGTCTGCGCCGGCCGACTTGGCTGTTCGCCGTGCCGTTCATCCTGACGGTCGCCGCGGTCGCCGCCCAGACGTTCGCGCGGCAGGAAATCGTGGTGAACCCGTTCGGGGACAACGGCACGGTCATCTGGGACAAGACGTCCGATTCGCGCTCCCCCAGCGGTTATCGGGACTACGCCAATGACGAGTACGAAATCGGGCTGTCCGTGAGTGGCGCCTTCGTCGAGCGGTTCCTCACCAAACAACCGCTGTCGGAGGCGTGGGTGGAGGACGAGACTCCCTTCGACGACTTCTGGCAGAAGACCACCTCGCCGCCCGGAATGGACAATCCCGAGACGTTTGCGACCGCCTTCAAGGTGCCCATCAGCCACGGTGGCAAGATCATCACCAGCCTCTACAAGGCGGCGCGCCATTCGGCGTGGCCCGGCATCGAGTTCTGGTCCTGGTACGACGTGGTCTTCCGCTGTCTGGCACCGGGCGAGTACACGTTCGGCGCCAACCCGGTGGCGGAATATCACGGTGCCACCGCGGCCCTGGGAAAGAAGTACGACTATTACTTCCAGTACGTCATCGTGACGACCGCGTCCAACACGCCGCGCGGATGGATCCGGCGTCATCGCGTGTTCCGCCAGCAGCCGTTCACCCTGCGGCTGGAGCCCCGCACCTCGTATGGCGTCTACTACGTGTACACGACGGCCGCCGGCGCGATGTAAGCCAAGCGCCCTGGCAAGCTGGTCGAAGCGGTTGCGCGCACGCCGGCACCGACACCCACACAGCCGCCTCTTGCCATCGAGCTGACAAGCAACACGTGGAAGGCGGACTACGACGGATCGCCGGAGCGCGTGGTTTCGGGCGCATCGGCGTTAGCGGGAACTCATTGGGATTCGGCCTGATCTCGAACTTCTGTCAAGACCGCACCATCTCTTCACCGGGAAATATCGACTGCGCCCGCGCAAAATTTCGCGCCTGCACGGAGCGGCGTGGCGCGTGAACCACCAGACCTCCCGGGAATATGACCTCTACGACGCGGCATGCGCCTTGCGAACAATCCGTAAGACGAATGAACCTGTCGCACCGCTCTGTGCGGGGGGCGGTAGAGGCGGGGAACAATCAAGGAAAACGCGCTGCACGAGGTTGCTTGACCATGACTTCTAGACTTAGACGCCTGACAGTGTTGGTGGCCGTCGTCATGTTTGGCGCGGTCGGCGTGTACGCGCAGTCCATTCCAAAACCCCTCAAGGCGAGACTCGTCGTCGGTGACCCGATTTGGCGTGAACTGCCCGTTCGCATGGACATTCAGAAGGATTACGACCGAATCTGGCAGACGGCACTCAACACCGTCCTCGAACACAACTACGACATCGCGACGATGGAGAAGTCGTCGGGCTATCTGAGAACCACCTGGAACGAGAGCGTAGTGACGCTCAAGGACAACTGGTTCTATAAATTGCAGATCAGTGTGAAGTTGGTGACGTTGCCCACCGATTCAACTACCGTCGAAAAAATTCGCTTGCAGGTGACAGGTGACGTCACGAACGTAGACTCGAAGACCGGCGCTTTGAAAGCCTATTTCAGGGGGTACGATCAAGTCGTCCTGCAGAACCTGGTACAGGATCTCCAAGCCAAGCTTGGGGCAATCTGAAGTAGCGACATCCCGAGCGGGCCGAGCGTGGAGTGGCGGCGCCGCTGGTTATTAGGTTAGAACACCTCGATGTAATCGAACAACGCCTCTTTGGCGTGGGCGTAGCTTTCAAAGCGCTCGGCTTCTTCGCTCTTTACCGTCGTGAACCTCCCGCTGGCGCCGTCGCATATTTCACGGTCACGCGATACACTCCCTGCCCATGTCGCAGTTGTTTGCGCGCAAGCCGATTGCCGAACTGCAGCCGCCGAGCGACGGCGCTCATGCGCTGAAGCGGGTGCTGGGCGCCGGCGATCTGATCATGCTGGCGATCGGCGCCGTGATCGGCGCGGGTATTTTCGGCGCGATCGGCACCGCGGCGGCGGGCCAGACCGGGCCGAACGGCGAGATCATCCGCTACGGCGCCGGCCCGGCGCTCGTCTTCTCCTTCATCCTGCTGGGCCTCGCGTGCGCGCTCGCCGCGCTCTGTTACGCGGAGCTCGCGGCGATGATTCCGCAGGCGGGCAGCGCCTACGCCTACTCGTATGCGACGCTCGGCGAGCTGGTCGCCTGGATCATCGGCTGGGACCTGATCCTCGAGTACGCGGTCGGCAACGTGGCGGTGGCAATTTCCTGGGGTGATTACTTCACCACGCTCCTGCGCGGCATCGGCGTGACGCTGCCGGTCTTTCTGACGACCGGGTATCGCACCGCGCTTCTCAGCTCGAATCCCGACGTCCACGGGCTGCTCGACACGGCGCCGCAGATTGCGGGGATGCCGATCCTCATCAACGTGCCGGCCTTCGGGATCGTGATGCTGGTCACGTGGTTCCTGCTGCGCGGCGTGCGCGAGACCTCCAGCGCCAACAACGCCATGGTCGTGGTCAAGCTCCTGGCGCTGGGACTGT
>CAMCNL010000296.1 GCA_945876205.1 Candidatus Sulfopaludibacter sp. SbA3 | reverse complement strand
CGCTACAGCCGATTGGTGTAGCGCGCGCCCTTCAGGGTGCGCGAGCTCAGAAGCGGAGCTGCATCCCGACCTCGAGGCGCCTGGCCTGGGAGGCCGACGTCGGAAGGCCGAAGAACGGCGACTGCTGGTTGCCGCTGAAGTTCACGAAGTTCGTGTGGTTCAGCAGGTTGAACGCCTGCGCGTAGAACTCGACGGTGAAGCGCTGGTTCGCCACGTTGCCAAATCCGCCGCCGCCGCCGCCGGGTCCGCCCACCCTGCCTCCGCCGCCTTGTCCGGGCGCGGCCTGGCCCAGCGCACCGCTCTGCTGGCCCGCGGCCGGTCCGCCAAAGCTGACGGCCCGAGTCAGTCGCGCGTTGAGCTCCCATCGGGCCGCGCCGCGCGCCGTGTTGCGACCGACACCGTCCGGCCGATCGTTGCTGACGCCGTCCTGGTTGTCATCGCGGCCAGTCGTAATCGTGTAGGGCGATGCCGACTGCACGTTGGCGCTGATGTTGGCGCGCAGCGCGAAGGGCAAGCCAACGTTCACCATCGCGTTGAGACGATGCCGTACGTCCTGCGACGACGGGCCCCACTCGGCGTCGGGATCGAAGCTGTTGACCGGCAACGTCAGCGGGTTGTCACCGGTGTTCCTGATGCTCGACAGCGTGTAACCGACGTTGATGAAGGTTCGCGGTCCAGGCCGATAGTTGGTGCTCAGGTTCAGCCGGTTGGTGCTCGAGCGTCCGGTTGATTCGATTTGCGTGACGGTGCCAATCAGTGGCTCCGGCTTGACGCCGAATTCGTCCGGCGCGTTGACGTTTCGCGCGCGCAGCTGGTTTCGGCCGATCAGGCGCATGAACGACGCCTGCACGTTGAGCGTCGGCGTGATCGGCCGCTCGATGCCAATCGACGCCTGGTGCACGTACGGCAGCTTCAGATCGGGATCCGCCTGAATGCGGCCTCCCGGCAGGATGATCGAGGAGATGCCGCCGGCCGGGTCCGGGTAGCCCGGGTTGAGAATCAGCAGGTCGCGCTGTGCCACGCCGTTGACGCGCAGCGTCTGGTCGTAGAGGTTCGAGTCATACCAGTCGTGGAAGATTCCGTATCCGCCGCGGATCGTCGTCTTCGAGCGGAATGGATTCAGCGTGAAGCCGAAGCGCGGCAGGATGTTCACGCTGTCACCGACGTGCGACTGCAGCTCCTCGCGGACGCCGTAGCTCACCGACAGGCTTCGATTCAAGCGCACATCGTCCTGCCAATAGAGGCCAAGCTGGTACTGGGAGAAGTTCGTGCGAATTTCGCCAAGCCGCTGGGTGAAGGTGTCCGGCGTCCCGGCCGCGAACTCTTCGAGGCTGCCGAATGTGAACGTGCCCGCCGCATTGCGGTTGTCGATGTTGTTGTACGCGCCCGCCTCGAGCAGCAACCCCGCCCGCATGGCGTGCTTCCCGACCGTGAAGTCGAGGTTGTCGGAGAGCTCGAGCGACCGTGTCGACCCCTGGTTCGACACGCCGGCGCCGCCCCTGCTGAACGCGTCGATGACAATGATCGCGGGCAAGTCCGACGCAGAGGAGGAGGCCGTGGCCTGCTGGTTGAACTGGACGCGGAACTGGTTCAGGCTCGCCTTGCCGATCACCGTCTGCAGAGACGCACGAACCTGGTTCTCGGAGTTGGTGCGCGAGTAGGCGCGCTCCAGCAGGCTGAAGTCCCCAACACCCAGGTTGTTGCGAGTGTCGTCGGTCCGGCGGTACTCAAACCTGAACGTCCGGGTCTGCGAGAGCGCGTGCTCGAGACCCACGGTGACGTTGGTCTGCTCGAACGGACGCTTGACTTGATCGGCGATGCGGCCGTCCGGCGTGAGCGCGACGATCGTTCCCGAATCGAACGATCGGTTGCCGTCGACGTTGAAACGCAGCGATGTCTTGCCCTTGATGAGCGGGCCGCGAAGACCCGTGCTGAAGCGGCGGAACTGCTCGGGCGTCTGCGTCTGGGCGAAGGCGTTTCTCGCGTTGAGCACGTCGCTGCGCAGGCCGAAGTTGGCGTTGCCTCTCCACCCCGCGCTGCCCGGGCGCGTGATGATCTCCACCTGCGTCCGTCCCGCGTCGTGGTTATCCGCAGAGAAGGAGTTGTTGCGGAAGCGGATCTGCTGGATCTCGTCCTTGCTCGGCAGGCGCCCGCCTCGAAAGCCGTCAACCTGGAACACGGCGCCCGCGCCGCCGGTCAACGCCTCGAGCTGCGCCTGAAACTCGTCGGGGTCATCAGAGAGCTCGGCGATCTGATCGTCTTCGAGCACCGTGGTCATCGAGTTGCCGCGCGTGTCGTCGGCAGACGTATCGGTGACGACCACTTCTTCCTGCACGCCGGCAATCCCCAGCGTGATCACCTGGTTGTTGTTCCCGCGCTTGAGCGTCAACGTCCCATCAAACGGCGTGAAGCCGGGGAACTTCGCCTGCACCGCGACCGGGCCGGGCTTCAGCGACGGGATCGTCAAGAGACCGCGATCGTCGGTCGGAAGCTCCATGAGCGATCCGCCGGCCGGCGTGATCTGCACGGTCGCCAGCGGAAGTCCCGCACCCGTAATGTCGACCACCGTGATGCGAAGCTGCGCCTCCTGGCCCTGATTGGTCTGGGCAGAGGCCGGCGATGCCATGGCGGGCAGCACGAGGATGAGCGCGATCAAGAGTGCGGGTACGCGGGTCATTTGCTGAATACATCCGACTTGAAGGACGAGTTGAGCTTGTAGCTCTTGACGGTCCATTCCTCGATCGTCTGACTGTTGGTGCCGCGCGTGATGTGATGCGGCAGCTTGATGCCGTTGACCGTCTTGTACTCACCGAGCGTCAACTGGAACGTCGGAGGCGCCGCCGGAGGTGGCGCCTGAGCCGGCGTCTGAGGTGACGCTGCGCCCTGCGGTGCCTGATCGCCGCCCCGCCCGCGCTGCCCGCCCCGGCCCGCGGCGCCCTGCCACGTCAGCATGAGCGGCATGTGCGAGCTCTGATCCAGGAACAGCCGAGTGGGGCTGCCATCGGCTGACGTGATCTCGAGGACGTCGGCCTTACCGTCGGAAGCCTCCGCGGTGCCCACCCACACGACCGCCGTGTCGGTGTCGAGCAGCCACATCAGGTTGAAGCGCGAGAAATCCGCCTGGCGCGTGCGGCGCTGGAATTCCTTGAGCTGCGCGGGATCGATGGCGCGGCCGGCGCGCTGGCCGGCGGCAGCCGGATCGCCCGCAGCCTGGCCGGCTTGATCGCCGCCCCGCCCGCCGCCGAAGCCACCACCGCCAAATCCGCCACGGCCGCCGCCGCCGCCAAATCCGCCGAAGCCTGCGGCACCGCTGTTCTCGTCCCAGACCTCTGTCCCGTTGAGCACTTCAGTGCGAACGATCGCAGGCCCACCACCTGGAAGACTCAGGTCTTCGTCGCGGCGCATCTTGTCGGGGCGGTCGATTCGAATCTCGAGCTCACCTTCAATCGTGTTCCGTCCGGCGGAGCGCTTGAAGTCGCTCTTCATGTCGAGCGTCTTCACCTCGGCGAGCTTGTCTTCTCCGCCGAGCACCTTGCGGGCTTCAGCGAGAAGTGCGGCGCCCTTGGCGGCATCCTGCGCATGAGCGCTGCCCGCGAACGCGAGTGACACGACGGCTGCGACGAGTGAGCGAGACAGTCCACGTTTCATGAATCCCATTGTCAGAGCCTTTCCGCGCGACGTGATTAAGTAGGAGCAAAGAGATTGTTAAGAATGTAAAACCTTTTATTTCAGCAATTTACGAGAATTGACCCATGCTATATTTCGCCCCGTGACGATCACCCGGTCAACCGTGCTGCGCGAGAAGGCCAGCGGCAAATTCGTGCGGCTGAACGTCTTGACCATTGCCCTTCTCCTCCTGTTGCCCGCGCTCGCGGTGCTGCAGTACCGCTGGGTTGGACAGGTCAGCGAAGCCGAGCGCGATCGAATGGAACGCAATCTGCGCACCGCCGCGTTCCAGTTCCGCGGAGCCTTTGACGGAGAAGTCATCCGGGCGGTCAACGGCCTTCGCATCGACGCCGTCACCGTGCAGGAGAGCGCCTGGTACCGCTACGCGGATCGGTTCACATCGTGGCTCGATACGGCGGAGCATCCGGGCATCGTCGCGGGCGTGTTGCTCGTTGATGAGAGCCAGGATCAACTGCGGCTGCGCCGTTGGAACGATGCGTCGCGCACCTTCGATGAGGTCGAGTGGACGGCCGAGCTCGCCGCCCTGCGGCCGCGCTTCGCGCAGGACCTTGCGACCTTCGGCACTCGTCGGGACCCCGAACGCCCTCCGCTTCCCGAGGATGATTCGATGGTGGTGATGGCGCTGGGCAATGGGCCTCCCCCGCAGGGCGAAGAGCGGGAGCGCAGGCCGGCCGTATTCGGATTCACGGTCGTGCAGTGGGACCTGGCCTACATCCGCAACGAGTTCCTGCCGGCGCTCAACGAGAGTCACTTCACAAATTCAGACGGAGACCGGTATCGGGTGGCCGTCGTCGACGCGCAGGAGCCGTCGAGAGTGATCTACCAATCGGATCCGGCGGCGCCGGTGGACGTGGCGAACCCGGATGCGAGCGAGCCGCTCTTCGGGGCATTCAGGGACCCGTTGAACAATCG
>CAMCNL010000295.1 GCA_945876205.1 Candidatus Sulfopaludibacter sp. SbA3 | reverse complement strand
CGACTTTCGGCCGAGGCGCGCGAGCGTGAAGGACGGCCGGCGTCGCATGATGCGCTGGAGATCGCCCAGGGGCCCGTTCTTGTGGCCGCGCCGGCGGTGGATGTCGTCGCCGGTAAAGGGGCAAGGCACAGCGCTGCCGACCGGACGCGTGTCCGCGATGCGCACCGTCGGCGCGAGGACGAGCGTCATGAGGTATCCGTCACCGGAGCCACGCGCACGACGATCGCGGTGATCTGCATCCGGCCCTCGCCGCAGACCGGACAGCGTGAGAGGTCGACGCCGGTGAGCCGCTGCATCAGCACGGCCGCCGATTCCGGCCGGAGGTCCTCGGGTGGGGCTTGGCTGAGGAGTGCCCGGCATCGCGCCACCGTGTCTCGCCGTGTGCGATTGGCAAGCAGGCCGAAGTGGCGAATGCGCATGAAGCCGCGCGGCACCACGTGCAGGAGAAAGCGTCGCAGGAATTCGTCGGCCGCGAGCGTCATCACCTTTCCGCGGTCGTGGTCAGCGTAGTCCTTCCAGCGGAATTGGACACGACCGTCGCGGTGCTCGACGATCCGATCATTGGACAGCGCGACGCGATGGGTGTACCGACCGAGATAGGCGAGCACCTGCTCGGGCCCACCGAAGGGCCGCTTCGCGTACACGATCCAGTCGACCGCTCGCAGTCGACGGAGGACGGCGGTGAAAGCGCGCCGATCGGCCAGATCGACGGTGCCTCGGGCGAAGGTGAGTTGACCGGCATCGAACGCGTGCTGCAGGCCCGCCAGATATTTCGCACGAAAGACCCTCGACAGCGCCCGGACGGGAAACAGGAACGAGGCGCGCCCGGCGATCCACCGCGAGCGGTTCATGGCCAAGGCGCCGCCGGTGACGAGGCAATGGAGATGGAGGTGTTGCGTCAGGGTCTGGCCCCACGTGTGCAGGATCGCGGTGATTCCGATCGTGCCACCGAGGTGCCGTGGGTCGCGGCCGAAGGTGAGCAGGGTGTCGGCGGCCGCGCGGAAGAGCAGCGCGTAGAGCACGCGCGGATTGCCCTGCGCAAGGGCATTGAGGTCGTGTGGCAGTGTGAAGACCACGTGAAAGTACGGGATCGGTAACAGCTCGGCGCGGCGCGCGGCGAGCCACCGTTCTTTCGTCAGGGTCTGACACTTCGGACAATGGCGGTTACGACAGGAGTTGTACGTGATCCGCGCCGCCCCGCAGCGGTCACACGTCTCCCGATGCCCGCCGAGGACGGCGGTGCGGCAGGCCGCGATCGCCCGGAGCGCCCGGTGCTGGACCGTCGCGAGGCGGTGCGTCCGACGATAGGCATCGCCGTGCGCCCGCACGATGTCCGCGAGTTCCAGCCGAGGCGAGGCGCGCGCGCCCGCCGTGCCCATCGGCACGGCGCACACGGGTTATCGCTGCGGGGGCGGGGCAAACCGCTCGAGCAGATCGAGCGGGGAGTCCGGCCCCATCTCCGTGTGGCGGGTCAACTGAAAGTAGCGGGTCGTCGTGCCGACGTAGGCGTGCCCGAGCAACCGTTGAATCGTGTGGATGTCGACGCCCGCTTCGAGCAAGTGCGTCGCAAACGCGTGGCGCAACCCGTGGATGCCACCGGGCTTCTTGATCCCCGCGCGAAGCTTGGCCAGGTGATAGGCCTTTTGGAGCGCCGTGGGGTGGAGTGGTCGCCCGGTCTCCTGCGACGGAAACAGCCACGTGGTCGGTCGCGCCGTCGTCCAGTAGGTACGCAGGGTTTCAAGGAGCCGCCGCGACAGCACCGTGTAGCGGTCCTTCCCGCCCTTGCCTTGCTCGACGCGAATGGTCATGCGCGCCGAGTCGATGTCGGTGACGCGCAGATGCAGGGCCTCGTTGAGCCGCAAGCCCACGGCGTAGATCGTCAGCAGCATCGTGCGGTGCTTCGGATTCGCGGCGTGCGCGATCAGCCGCTCAATTTCCTCACGACTGAGAATGGCGGGCAGCGTCCCGGGCTGGCGGGGGGACGGCACACAGAACGTGGTCCGGTCGCGCTTCAACGTCGTGTGATACAGGAAGCGCAAGGCATTGACGGTGATATTGCACGTGCTCCACGACCGCTGGCGATCGCGAATCAGATGCAGGAGGTAGGCCTGCACCTCCTCATCGGAAATCACGTCAGGGGATCGGCGGTAGTGTCGGGCGAGGCCAGTCACCGCCCGCAGGTACGTCTCGCGCGTCCGGTCCGCCATCCCGCGGACCACCATGTCGTCATCCATCCGTCGTCGTAGCTCGGTCATCACACACCTCCGCCGTGACGGCGCGAGCACCAGCGCTCGGCCGCATGGATCGACGGATTGTGTGACGGCGGATGACGAACGGCAGGGGGCGAACGGCGAACCGGTCCTACCGCGATCAGCGGTTTAGTTCAACAAGTAGTCGGTTCAACTCTGTAGCCTAGTATTTCTGCGGCGGCTGCAGTCTATCGCGGCGGGAGCGTGGGTTCAACGTGTTGGGATCTCGTGTCGCCGCAGTCACTTGCTATCGACACGATGAATTCACACGGGCGGGATAGGCCGTTCTCGATAGCGCAGATATTTCTGCGGGCGTTGCGGGATATCTGAGGTCACCGACGGCCCGCGCCAGGTCCGAGTTGGTCGAGCGGGCTCCGGACACCTCGGCCGCCCTGGTTGAGAACGTGGGTATATATCATGGTCGTACTCACGTCGCGATGCCCGAGCAGCTCCTGGATCGTGCGGATGTCGTACCCCGACTCGAGCAGATGGGTCGCGAAGCTGTGCCTGAGCGAATGGCACGTGGCTGGACGAGTAATGCCGGCCGCCCGGGCCGCGTCCTTCACCGCTCGCTGAAGCACCGATTCGTGCAGGTGATGACGCCGCCGCTCGCCCGTCGCGTCGTCCATGTAGAACCGGGTCGCGGGAAACACCCACTGCCACGCCCATTCACGCCGGGCATTTGGGTACTTCGCGCGAAGCGCCCCAGGCAGGGCGACGTTCCCGCGCCCGGCCGCGAGGTCGGCGTCGTGTTGCGCCTTGACCCGCGTCAGGTGATCGACCAGCGGCTGTTTCAAGGCCGTCGGCAGCATGGTCATCCGATCCTTGCCGCCCTTGCCGTCCCTGACCGTTAACTCACCGCGATCGAAGTTGAGATCCTTGACGCGAAGTTCGGCGCACTCCAGCAGCCGCAGCCCAGCCCCATACATCAGCGATGCCATCAGCCACACAGGACCGTGCAGCCGCGAGAGCAACGACGACACCTCGTCTCTGGACAGCACCACCGGCAAGCGGACAGGACGCTGAGCCCGGACGATGTCCTGCATCCAGCCAAGCCGTTCGCCACAGACGACCTCGTACATGAAGAGAAGGGCGCTGAGCGCCTGGTTCTGCGTCGATGCGCTCACGCCACGAGCGGCCAGGCCTGAAAGAAACGCCGTCACCTCCGGCTCTCCGAGTTCTCGCGGATGGCGCTTCCCGTGAAACACGATGAAGCGTCGAATCCAGGCGACGTACGCCTGCTCGGTGCGCCGACTGTAGTGCCTGAGGCGGATCGCCTCGCGGACGCGATCGAGAAGCTTCGGCGGCGATGCGGACATTGGTTGTGGACACAGTGCTGAGCGAACTTCATGCCAGGCTCCCGCAGTGCGGTCCGCCGCGGTAAGGTTCAGCACAGGGCCACTCCTCGCGTCTGTTCCTGCCACTGTTCCAGTTGGAGCAGTGTGCAGAATCTTCAATGGGAATCACGGCGGTCGTGAGAGGCAGACCGGTACGCGAGGCGCGTGCGCGGCGCGGTGGTGCCGGCCGTCCGCCGCCGTTCGGAGCACGCCGCGCGCGGCGACCGGCCGAAGCGCGGAGCGCGAAGGCGGGAGCAGGAAATTGGCCGCCGCGATTCATCGCCGCGACTTCGTGACGCGCGATCCGTGGCATTCGAGTTAGCAACGGCGGTGCATGCCGCGATGGCGGCTCTTGGGATTGGGTACTAGTCGCGGCGGGAGCGGAAGGGTACGAGCGGCGGACAATTTCCCGGCGTGCGCAGCCGGCGGCGGATGGACGGCACCACCGCGCCGCGCGAAGCTGGAGGACGACAGCCTGCCTTGGCGAGCCTAACCCGCCTTCGCCGCTTCGCGGCTTCGGCGCGCCAAGCAAGGCCCGCTTACGGCATCCGCGACGAGACGTAGGCGGCGATCGAGACGTAGTCTTCGTCGGTGAGCTTGGCCACCACGGGTTGCATCAGGCTGCTCCACTCGCCGTGGCGGGCGCCGGACTGCATGTCGTACATCTGGCGCGCGAGATAGCTTGGCGAGCGGCCGGCGATATGGGGAACGGGACCCATGCCGCGCAGGTCGGCGCCGTAGCACACACCGCAGGCGACGGTGCGGCCGCTGCCGCCGGTCGTCACCAGCGCTTCGCCCTTCTTGATGCTGCCGACCGGTACGTAGGCGACGAAGCCCGAGCGCGGATTCCGCAGCGGCTCACTCTGCTCGTTGTTCTCCGGCACCCTCGACAAACGTCGAGGTGTTGCCGCTTGCGTCGACCTTGGTGATGTGATCCGCGCGCTTCTCGGTGAAGATGATGCCGCTCCCGTCAGGCAGTCCGTTTGTGCCGGCGGCAACGACGCCGGGAATGGCGGAGGCGAGAGCTTCCTTGGGCGGAGGGAGCGGCGCCTGACCCAGGCCAGGAGTCCGGCG
>CAMCNL010000294.1 GCA_945876205.1 Candidatus Sulfopaludibacter sp. SbA3 | reverse complement strand
TCGGCCTGCAGGAAGAAGACGACATCGCGCTTCGGGTTGCGGAACGAGAGCGTCGCCTCTTTCTTGGACCACTGCCACTCGATCCCGGAGGCCTCGCCGGCGACTTCGGTCTCATGCCAGCCGTCCCTGAAGACGACAAACAGGTTGTCGCTCTGCAGGCGCAGGTTGAAGGTCGCGACGGTAATCGCGCGCTGCCCGCGCGTGGTGCCGGCGAGCGGAAGGCGCTCGCCGCTCTGGGGCGAGAACAGCCCGACCTCGACCCGCGTTTCTCCCACATACGGGAACTTCGGCACGAACATCGTTCGCGGGTACTCGATCGTCGATCCCGGCTTCCATTGCCTCGTCGGCGTCGGCGGCTGGTGATCGTCGGTCCACATCAGCTCGCCATCGGCGTCGAGGAAGTGCACGAACACCCAGTAGTCCTCGGCAAATGCCGGCGCGTCGGCGGCGACCACGAAGCGGTACTGCAGGTCCATGGGGCTGCCGACCGCCGCATCGTTGCGGGCCAGGCTCAGGGTCGGCGTCGCCACCGCCTTTTCGTTCTCTTCCGCCCGGCCGCACGCCGCGACGGTGAGAGCCAGCAGCATGGCGGCCAGCGCGCGCGTCGATCTCGAGGACATCTGTACTGGAATGATACCTCGCAATTCTGGTACAGTGCGCTCACCAGATGGCAACATCAGACGCGCTCGGCATGGTGGAAACAATGGGCCTCATCGGATCGGTGGAAGCGGCCGATGCGATGATCAAGACGGCCAACGTCGTCCTCATTGGCAAGGAGTACATCGGCGCCGGCTATGTGACCGTGCTGGTGCGCGGCGACGTGGGCGCGGTCAAGGCAGCCACCGACGCGGGTGCGGCCGCGGCGCGCCGGGTCGGCGAGCTGATCTCGGTGCACGTGATTCCCAGGCCGCACGCCGACGTAGAAAGAATCCTCCCGAAGTCATAAGCCTTCTTCCATGAACCGGGCCACAGAGACACAGAGACACGGAGAAGCTTTGGGCTCTGTGTCTCCGTGTCTCCGTGGCTCGTGGATGTGAATCATGGCCGCCGTGGAGCAGGCCGCGTCAGATAAAGATCTCAAATCCATCTCCGAAGCCCGCGCCCTGGCGCGCGCGGCTCGTCAGGCCCACACCCAGCTCGCGGAGCTCTCGCAGGAACAGATCGACGCCATCGTCACCGCCATGGCCGCGGCCGTCACCCCGCACGCCGAGGCACTGGCGCGTCTGGCCGTCGAGGAGACGGGCTACGGCGTCGTCGCCGACAAGATTCAGAAGAATCTGTTCGCCTCCTGCCAGGTCTACGAGTTCATCAGGCCGATGAAGACCGTCGGCGTCGTCAACCGCATCGAGAGCAAGAAGATTATCGAGATCGCCGAGCCGTTCGGCGTGGTGGCGGCGATCGTGCCGTCGACGAACCCCACATCCACGGCGATCTATAAGGTGTTGATCGCGCTCAAGGCGCGATGCGCGATCGTCATCAGCCCGCATCCGTCAGCGGTCCGCTGTATCACCAGGGCGGTGGAGATCCTGGCGGAGGCCGCCAGCCGCGCCGGGGCCCCTGCCGGCAGCATCGGCTGGATGACCACTGTCACCCTCGAGGGCACCCAGGAGCTGATGAAGCACCGCGACGTGGCGGTGATTCTGGCGACGGGCGGCATGGGCCTCGTTCGGGCGGCATACAGCGCCGGCAAGCCGGCCTACGGCGTCGGGCCGGGCAACGCGCCCTGCTACGTGGATTCGACGGCCGACCTGAAAAAGGCGGCGAGCGACATCATTACGGGCAAGACCTTCGACAACGGCGTCCTCTGTTCCTCCCCCAACTCCGTCGTCGCCGACGAGGCCATCGACGGGGAGCTGCGCCGGGAGTTCGAGGCGCGCGGCGGCTATTTCATGAACCAGGCGGAGATGGACGCCCTGGCGAAGGTCCTCGTCACGCCGCAGCGCCTCCCCAACCCGGCGCTCGTCGGCAAATCGGCCGCCTTCATCGCGGAAAAGGTGGGGCTCAAGGTGCCTTCCGGCACGCGGGTGCTGATTGCGCCGCTGGCGGGTGTCGGCCGCGACTTCCCCCTGTCGATCGAAAAGCTCGCCCCGATCCTGTCCTGGTACGTCGTCAAGGACTGGCGCGAGGGCTGCGAGCGCTGCGTCCAGATCCTGCGCTACGGCGGCATGGGTCACACCATGTCGATTCATTCAAAGAACGACGATGTGATCCTGCAGTTCGGGCTGAAGAAGCCGGCGTTCCGCATCTGCGTGAACACGCCGACGACCCATGGGTCGATCGGGCTGACCACCGGGCTCGACCCGGCCATGACCCTGGGATGCGGCGGCTGGGGTGGCAACATCACGTCCGACAACATCACGCCACGGCACCTGCTCAATATCAAGCGCCTGGCCTATGAACTCCGACCGGCTGTGGTTACGGCCGAGGCTGTGGGGCGAACGACGTTACCGAAGGCCCCTGCCAAGCCGGTCGAAGGCGGCATTCCGGCCGCGGCGCTCGCCTCGCGTATAGATCAGTTCCTCGCCTCCAAAGGCTACAAACCAGACGGGCCTGACAAGGCCCGTCCCACCGAGTCCACTACTGAACCGGTGGGCCGAGCCGCGCCGAAGCCGCTTTTCGGCGAAGGCGGGTCAGGCTCGGCTTATGGCTCAGTGCAGCCAAATCAATCTCCCGCCGACTTCATCTGTGAAGATGATGTCCGCACCGCACTCAAGAACGGCCGCAAGCTGCTCATCGGCGACAAGACCATCGTCACTCCAGCCGCCCGCGATCTCGGAGATGCCGAAAAGGTCTTCGTTATCGCCGGATGGTCCTCCTGATCAGCCGCAACTGCTGAGCCCGCTGGACTTATTGTTGACCCAGCTTTTGTGGGAATGGTAGAGTAGGACCCGATGATGCTGAGACCACGTCCCGGCCTGATCGGAGTTCTACTTGCTGTTGGGCTCTTGTCAGCGTGCGCCGCCCGCACCCCGGCCCAGGTTGCCCTGGCACCGGCACCCGTGGCTGCGCCCACCCAGGCCTCCGTTCCCCAGCTTCAACCCAAGCCACAGGCCGATCCGGTTGCGGAACTGATCGCGCTGTCGAACCGGCATTTCGAGAACGGCCAGAGCGAACTTCAACTCGGCCACCTCGCGACGGCCAAAGTGGCGTTCAACAAGGCCCTTGAAGTGCTTCTCGAGTCGCCGTATGGCGCTCGAACCGAGCCGAGCATCCGGGCCCAGTTCGACCGCCTCGTGGAGCGCATCAGCGCCTACGAAGCCACGGCGCTGGCCCAGGGCGACGGCTTCACGGAGCAAAAACAGTTCGAATCCGCAACCATCGACGAACTGCTGGCACTTTCGACATTTGAAGCGCCCACCCCGACCCGCGAAACCCAGGCAGCCGTCGCCGCCGACCTCGAAGCCCTGACCCACGACATCGACATCCCCCTGAACGCGAAGGTCCTGTCGTTCGTCCAGCTCTTTTCGGGCCGGCTGAAGGGATTTCTCGAGGAAGGGTTGAGCCGTGGCGCTCAGTTCCTGCCGATGATTCAGGACGTCTTCCGCGCCGAAGGCCTGCCGCTGGACCTCGCCTACGTGCCGCTCGTGGAAAGCGCCTTCAAGCCCAGCGCCCTGTCGCGGGCCAAGGCTCGCGGCATCTGGCAGTTCATGCGCGGAACCGGGCTGGAGAACGGCCTGAAGCACGACTGGTACATCGATGAGCGCGCCGACGCCGAAAAGGCGACCCGCGCGGCAGCGAAGTACCTCAAGACGCTTTACGGGATCTTTGGCGACTGGCACCTGGCCCTCGCCTCCTATAACGGCGGCCCAGGACGCGTGCAGCGGGCGATCAAGCGGTCAGGGCGCGACGATTTCTGGAAGCTGACGGCCACCACGAAATACCTGCCGCGCGAGACGCGTGACTACGTGCCGCTGATCCTTGCCGCGGTCATCATCGCCAGAAATCCTGCCCAGTACGGGATGGACGTCCAGCCGGTCGAACTGCCGAAATTCGAGAGGGTCACGCTGCCCGTGCCCGTGGACCTGCGGCGGGTCGCCGAATGGATCGGCACGCCGGTGCAGGCGATCCAGGCCCTGAATCCCGAGCTGCGCCGCTGGACGACCCCCGTCCGCGCCAAGGATTACGAGCTGAAGGTGCCGAACGGCACGGCCGACATGGTCCGCGAACAGCTCGTGCAGACCGAGCCGACTGATTTGGCGACGCTCAACTGGCACACGGTGCGCAAGGGCGAGACGCTGGCGACGATTTCGAAGAAGCTGAAGGTCAGCCGCGCCGACCTCGCCGAGGCGAACTACATGGCGGCGAAGGCCAAGGTAAAGGCCGGCCAGCGCCTCATCATTCCGCGCGCCCCGGCGCTTCTGCTGGCCGCACGAACCGATTCCCCCGCACCGCCCGTCACCGAGTCACGTTCGGTCGATGTGGTGGTCGCCAGCAACGTGGCGCCGGAGGCGGTCAAGTCCGAGCAGTCGAAGGCCCAGGCGAAGCTCACCTATCGCGTCAAGCGCGGTGACACGCTGTTCTCCATCGCCAAGCTCTATCGAACGACGGTCGCGTCGCTCAAGTCGTGGAACCGGCTGCGGGGCAACGGCCTGCAGGTCGGTCAGCGGCTGACGATCCTCACGACGCGCACGGTCAACGCCACCCACTAAAAACAAAAAGGGCGGGTCCTCAGGGACCCGCCCTTTTTTTGTCTCGGCGTGGCCTAAAGGCCAC
>CAMCNL010000293.1 GCA_945876205.1 Candidatus Sulfopaludibacter sp. SbA3 | reverse complement strand
TAGAACAGACTAGATCTTCCCTCGATAAAGCAGACACTTCCACCCAACGCTGGGAAACGCCGCAGTGTGTATGGAAAGGTTTTGAACCTGCCAGAAAACATGGTCGTTGCGCGCGGAACAATACGTCCCGCGCGCAACTGCACCGAGGTTCCCGAGAGGAGGGCGACTACTTTCGACTCTTCGGGCCTTCTCCCTTGCTTCCACCCCATTCCTTCCGCATCTGCGCCAGGCCTTCCATGTAGACGGCGGCCTTCTCTCGCTCTTCTTCTTCGGGCAGGCTCTTGAGCAGCTCGATTGCGTGCGCGAAGTCGTTGTCGATCGTCTTCTTGGTTGTCTTGAAGTAGATGCGCCTGATTTCAGCGAGCGCCGCCTTTGGGTCGGGTGCGCCCTGTTTCAGGAACTTCAGCGGAACGAAGCCTTGATCGTCGGCCACTTCATGCCCTCCGATTGCGCCTGAGGAGAGGCCGCAGCTCATCGATGGTTCGCGTGTTCAGCACGTCGCCCGGTCCGGCCCACGCGCGGCGGGCCATGTGGACGCCCCAGCGTTGGTTCGTCAGCGCGCCAGCCGAGTGCGCGTCGGTGGAGATGACCAGGCGCGCACCCCGCTCTCGCGCCAGACGGGCGTGTGAGTCGTTGAGATCCAGCCGATCGACCTGGCAGTTGATTTCGAGCGCCACGCCGTCTCTGGCTGCGGCGGTGGTGATGAGATCCATGTTCAGACGATACGGGTCGCGTTTGAGGAGGAGGCGGCCGGTTGGATGGCCGAGGACGTCGACCCACGGATTGGACATCGCCTTCAGGATCCGGTCGGTCATCTGCGCCTCATCCTGACTGAAATGCGAGTGCACCGAGACGACGACGATATCCAGCTGGGCGAGGCAGTCATCCGCGAGGTCGAGAGATCCGTCTGCAAGAATGTCGCACTCGATTCCAGCCAGCACGGTCAGCCCCTCGAATTGCCCGTTCAGCGAGCGCACCCGCGCGGCGTGCTCGAGCGCGCGCGACTCGTCGAGCCCATTGGCCATCGCGAGCGCCTTGCTGTGGTCGGTGATGGCGATGTAACTGTGTCCCAGGCGCTGCGCCGCCGCCGCCATCGCGGCGATCTCTTCGCGGCCGTCGGTGGCGGTCGTGTGCATGTGGAGATCGCCGCGAAGGTCGGCGAGCGTCAACAGGCGGGGGAGGCGCCGCTCTGACGCCGCTTCGATCTCGCCACGGTTCTCGCGGAGCTCCGGCTCGACCCATGCCATGTCCAGGGCCTCGTAAATGGCTTCTTCCGTCTCGCCTGCGACCCGGCTCTCATCGTCTACCCGGAACAGCCCGTATTCATTCAGCTTGAGGCCGCGCTGGATCGCGCGGTCGCGCAGGACGATGTTGTGGGCCTTGGAGCCGGTGAAGTATTGCATAGCGGCGCCCCGGCTTTCGGCGGGGACGAGACGGAGATCGGCCTGGTAGCCTCCCGAGAGCAACACGCTCGACTTCGTATCGCCATGGCCGAGAACCCGCTCAACCTTGGGGTGGGCGATGAACACGTCCATCAGCGAGCGTTCACCTCCCACGGCGAGGACGTCGATATCACCGCACGTCTCGCAGCCACGGCGAAAGCTGCCGACCGGGATGAAGTCGATACCAGGCGCCCGCTCGGTCAGGTAGGTGAGCAGCTCGGAAAGCAGCGCGCCCGTGTCAGGAAGCAGGTGGCGTCCCGCGTCCTTCTCGCGCTCCTCGATCGCTTTGAGGATTTGCGCCTCCTTCTTCGCGCCCATGCCTTTCAGCTCGCGAAGCCGGCCGGCGCGCGCCGCTGCCGCGAGCTCTTCGACCGACTTGATGTTCAGGGACGAGTAGAGCAGTGCGACCGTCTTGGGACCGACGCCCTGGAGCCTCAGGAGGTCGAGGATCGTCGAGGGAAACTGCTGCAGCAGCTCCGCGTGATACTCGCAGGCGCCCGTCGTGGCGAGCTCACGAACCTTCTTGGCGAGATCCTTTCCGATGCCGGGCAGGTCGCGGAGCTGGGCTTCCTCGATGCGCGCCACGGCGTCGGGCCAGGCGCCGATCGTGTCGGCGGCGGTGCGGTACGCGCGGATCTTGAAGCCATTCTCGGCTTTGATCTCGAGCAGGTCCGCGATCTCGGTGAAGATTCGTGCGATCTGCCTGTTATCCACGCGTCAGACCGTGGCGCTCGATCCGGTAGTCGAGCACCCGCGCGCCGCCGGCGGTCAACGCCTCGCGGATTGCATCCCGGCGTTCGGGCGGGCCGTAGCAGAAAAGGCATCCGCCGCCCCCCGCGCCACAGACCTTGGCGGCCGTCGCGCCGGCGGCGATGGCTCGGGCGATCAGCGCTTCGATCGCAGGCGTGGTGACGCCAGGCGCCAGGCGCTTGCGGTTATTCCATTCCTCGGCGATGGCCGTGCCCACGCGGTCCCAATCGCCCTGCGCCAGCGCCTCGCGCATCGCCGCCGCGGTGTCCCGAATCCGCTCGAAGCAGTCGAAGATGTGGGGATCGCCGTCGACGTGCTTCTTGACGATCTCCCAGTTATTGGTCCCCGAGTTCCTCGGCTCACCGGTGTAGCAGAGGACGATGCGGCTCTCGAGATCGGCCGCGTCCACGTCGAGCGGAATGCGGCGGATGCCGTCGACCTCGAGCTCCAGCGCGGCGATCCCGCCATAGAGAGCGGGCCGATAGTCTTGCAGCCCGGTCGGGACGTTGATGGCCTGCGCTTCGACGTTCATCGCGATCTGGAGGAGCGCCTCCGGTTCGTAATGCGTGCGATTCCATTCAGCGAAAGCGGAGCACACCGCCACGTTGAGCGCCGACGAGCCCGCGATGCCGGCTCCCGCCGGCGACTCGCACGACGTGGTCAGCGTCAGGTTCCGCGCTTCGAAGAAATGCGCCAGCAGCGAGAGCAGCCGGAGCTCGCGACGCCCGCGCAGCTCCGGCCAGCCCTCGGCTTCGACCGTCACCCCGGTATCGAGGGAGGTGATGACGACGCGGTCGTCGGTGCGGGTCTCAATGGTCGCCTGCGCGCGCAGGCTGATCGCGGCGTTGAGTGTCTGGGCGCCGGGGTGAAAGAGGTAGAGAGGCCAGATGTCGATGGTGCCGCCCGCCAGATCGATGCGGGTCGGCGCGGACGTAACGATTCGCACACGGAATTATAGAGCGGTGTCGTTTTTGGGTATCATGCTGCCGGGCGGAGCACTCTGCGAGCGAGAGCTGAGTGGCAAGTTGTGGCAGCGTGACGTTGTGAGCGGGCTGCGGTCTCCTTCCGGGTGGACTTGACTTAGGGAGGAGCATGTCGAGGAGAATCCGCGCCAGTGCCGCCCTCGTGGCGGTCATGCTGTTCGTTCCGGCCTTCGGGCATACGCAACAAGCGTCAACCACATCGCACGCCAGGGTCTTTGCCGTCGGCGATCTCCTCTACCGCGGGCTGGAATCGGTGACCGACCAAGTCGGTCTGCTGATGGAACGCCTCTACAAGGAAAACCCGGACAGCACTATTCTTCTCCTGGGCGACGTCTGCAATGATGACGGCAGCAAGCGGTGCTACGACGAACTTGAGCAGACATCGTGGGGGCGGCTAATTCCCGTGGTGTATCCGGTCCTGGGCAACCACGACAACGAGGAGGCATTACTGACCGGCCGTATGCCCGAGTTCTTCGCTCGATTCCCCCTCGCCGGGAAACCGGGAACTGGGGAAATTGCGCTGACTCGAGGTGCGTGGCGGCTGCTGGGGTACAACACCGAGCTCATGCGCCGCGACCGGGTGACCAATACCTTCACTGATCCGAACAAGGCCCTGGACCACTTGAAGTGGTTGGACGGTGAGTTGCGGCAGTACCACAAGACGCACTGCATGTTGGCGTTTGGCCATCGGCCTCCCTACTCGTCGTTTAGAGCGCCGGCTTCGACGTCCCAGTCAGATCCGTATGCCATGCCGATATTCCGCAAGCTGTACAAGCATGGTGTTGACCTGAATCTCACGGGGCACCTTCACGGGTTCAACTGGCTGCCGCCGCTCGACCCGGACGGAAAAATCGATCGCTCACACGGGGTGCCGATTGGAATAGTGGGGACCGGCGGGGCGATACCTTTTGTCGATCCACGTCTGGACACCGCTCTCCCGAAATCAGCGCGCAGGTTGAAATGGGCGGCTGACGACGAAGTTCTGGAGGCGGATACGCCGGGGGTGGTTCAGATTGATCTCTACCCCGGTTCGTATACCTGGACGTTCATTCCAGTGAATCCACTAGCGGGTGTGGCATATCCAGCAGGCGGCGGCAGGTGCCACGATAACCCGTCGGCTCATGTGGAACCTCCGATAGGTTGATCGGTGCTCCTATAATTAGGCGTGCCGTCGAGTCTGCGTCGTGACATCGGTCAATTGTTAATTGGGAGCCTGCCGGCAACGACCATTCCTGCGGAAATGCGGTCGCTGGCGCGTGAGTTCTCGCTTGGGGGAGTGACCCTCTTCGGACGCAATATCGAAGCGCCGGAGCAGGTCGCGGAGCTCGCCTATGACCTGCAGTCGCTCTCGACGGAGCTCCCGCTCTGGGTAGCCGTCGACCAGGAGGGCGGTCGCGTGGCGCGTCTGCGCGCGCCGTTCACGGAGTGGCCTCCGATGGCGGTGCTCGGCCGGAGCGGCGATGCCGCACTGGCCTACCGGTTTGCCGCGGCCCTCGCCTCAGAGCTGAAAGCCGTCGGCATCTCGCTCGATTACGCCCCGGTCCTCGACATTCATACGAATTCC
>CAMCNL010000292.1 GCA_945876205.1 Candidatus Sulfopaludibacter sp. SbA3 | reverse complement strand
GCGATTGAAGGGACACAAGGCCATGCCGCAGCTCGTCGCGGCACTCCGCGCGCGGGATCAACAACTCGGACTGGTCACCGACGTCGAGAAAGTTGCGTAGTCGTCAACCGAGCCGCCGCTGAATTTCAACAGCCGACGGGACAACTCCGTCTTGGTTCACCGTGTCCACCTTTAGCCGGTTAGGTTCGGCGCTGTTTGCGCACGTCCGGCACATCTATACCGTCGTCGCTCAGACATCGCAATGGGACCATCGAACCCGAGTTCGATTCCGTTCGCCTAACAAGCGCGGGGGAGGAAAGCGGCATCCCGGCCGAGTCCGCAAACGTGGCAGCCGTTCCCGTGCGCAGCACCCCTAATGCACCCTGAGGCGCAGATAGACACCGCGCGCTATTGGTGTTCATCACGTATAAGTCGTTTGTTTGTGGGAGGTTAAATGGTGGGCGCGGATGGGTTCGAACCATCGACCCCTCGCGTGTGAAGCGAGTGCTCTACCACTGAGCCACGCGCCCGATATGTAGGACTAACCGGGAAATTCGAGTTTAGCACAGCAGATCGGTGGATCGGCCGCTTGCCTCAATCCGCTACCCATCGTCAGAGGCAATCGCCGGTCCCGACGAACGAAGAACGCGAACGACCAGAATTGCTTCGTGATCTTCGTGGCCTTCGTGGTTAGACCGTGCCGTACAGCCTGTCGCCGAAGTCCCCGAGACCAGGCACGATGTATTTGTGGGTGTCGAGGTGCTTGTCCACGACCGGCGTGTACACCGCGACCTCGGGATGATGCTGCTCCACGAGCTTCACGCCTTCAGGCGCGGCGACGATGCAGATCATGGCGATCGTGCTGGCGCCCGACGCCTTGAGCAGGTCGATGGCGGCGACAGCGCTCCCACCGGTCGCGAGCATCGGGTCGATCATCAGCACGTAGCTCTTAGCCAGGTCGGCCGGCAGCTTCGAGTAGTACCGCGAGGCAATCGCCGTCGCCTCGTCGCGCTGCAGGCCGATGTGGCCGACCCGCGCGGCGGGGAAGAGCTCCAGCACAGCATCGAGCATCCCGAGTCCCGCCCTGAGCACGGGAACCACCACGACATCGGCCTTCACGACGCGGCCCTCCGCCGGGCCCAGCGGGGTGATCACGGTCGACGGCACGGACGGGACGTCGCGCAGCGCTTCGGCGGCAAGCAGGACGCTGATTCGATTGGCCGCGCCACGAAACGCCGGCGGCGTCGTCCGCGCATCGCGCAATTCAACGAGCGCATCATGGACGAGGGGATGTTCGACGAGGTGAAGGGGCACGGGGGAATCTTACCAGCCACCCTAGTAGAATCGCTCCATGAAGATCCGCCTCGTGACGTTGGCCCTCCTGCTCCTCGTGGGCGGGGCGCTCGCGGTGGTGTGGAGCCAGGGTACGCAGCGCCAGGTGTCATTGGTCGTGACCAACGCCACGATCGTCACAATGGACGCGGCGGGCCGTGTGATTCCCAACGGCGCTCTTGCCGTCGACGGGTCGGACATCGTCGGCGTTGACACCGCTGAGGCGATTGGACGTCAGTTCCGCGGGGCCGAGACGATCGATGCCGGCGGCCAGGTAGTGATGCCAGGCCTCATCAACACCCACACGCATGCGCCAATGGTGCTGTTCCGGGGACTGGCCGACGACCTGTCCCTGATGGAATGGCTGACAAAATACATCTTCCCGGCGGAGGCCAAGACCGTGTCGCCGGAGTTCGTGCGCGCTGGCACCCGCCTCGCGGCGTTGGAGATGATCCAGTCGGGTACGACGACGTATGCCGACATGTATTACTTCGAGGAAGAGATCGCGAAGGAGACGAAGACCGCGGGCATGCGCGGCGTCCTTGGCGAGACGGTGATTCAGTTTCCGGTGGCTGATGCGAAGACGCCCGCCGAGGCGCTTGCGCGCGCGGAGACCTTCATCAAGGCGTTCAAGGGCGATGCGTTGATCACGCCGGCCGTGGCGCCCCATGCGATCTACACGAACGACGGCGCCACGCTCACGGCGGCGCGTAACCTGTCGAAGCGCTACGGCGTGCCCACGCTGATTCACCTGGCGGAAACCCAGGACGAAGTGAAGACGACGCAGGAGAAGTACCAGCAGTCTCCGGTGGCATACCTGGATAGCCTCGGCTTTCTCGGTCCCGGCGTGCTTCTGGCTCACGCCGTGTGGGTGTCAGACGCGGAAGTGGACGTGCTCAAGGCCAGGGGAGTGGGCGTCTCGCACAACCCCGAGAGCAACATGAAGCTCGCCAGCGGCACCGCACCGGTACCTGCCTACCTGAAGGCCGGCGTCGCGCTTGGCCTTGGCACCGACGGCGCCGCCAGCAACAACGACCTCGACATGTTCGAATCGATGCGCATGGCGGCGTTTCTCCACAAGCTGCAGTCGATGGATCCTCGCGTGGTCAGCGCGAAGGAAGCGCTGCAGATGGCCACCATCGGTGGCGCGCGCGCGTTGGGGATGGAACGGCAGATCGGGTCGCTCGAGACTGGCAAGAAGGCCGACCTGATCGTCGTGGGGATGAGCAGCGCGCGCCAGACCCCGATGTTCGACCCGATTTCGCACCTGGTCTACGTCACGCGGGGCGACGACGTCCGGACGACGATCGTGAACGGCAGGGTCCTGATGCGCGACCGGAAGATGCTGACGCTGAACGAGCCCGCCATCCTCCAGGACGCGCGCGGCTGGGCCGACAAGGTCCGCGCCGCTGTGAAATGACCTACGCGTCTAACACCGCGATGTAGGGCAGGTTGCGGTACTTCTCCGCATGGTCCAGTCCATAGCCCACCACGAACTTGTCCTCGATCGTGAAGCCGATGTACTCGACCTGCACCTCCACCTTGCGCCGCGAGGGCTTGCTGAGGAGACATGCCGTCTTGAGGCTGCGTGGCGCCCTGGCGCGCAGGATGTCCTGCAAGTAGGTGAGGGTCAGGCCGGTGTCGACGATGTCCTCCACGATGACCACGGGGCGGTTCTCGAGGCCGCTGTCGAGGTCCTTGAGGAGCTGCACCTGTCCGGACGAGGACGTGCTCTTTCCGTAGCTCGACACGGCCATGAAATCGAGGGAGCAACTACCCGGCAGCGCGCGGGCCAGGTCCGAGAGAAAGACGAACGCCCCCTTGAGCACGGCCACCAGGTGCACGCCGTCGGGATGATCGCGCGCGATCTCCTGCGCCATTTCGCGGACGCGCCGCTGAATGTCTTCCGTGGAAATCAGGACGTTCATCGTCGGAGAAGGTTGAGGGTCCAATGCACGCGAGAGTAACATAGCGTTCCGTCCGATGAAACGCTTCCAGATGATCACCGAAGCCGACGCGCGCGTGCTCGAGTACGGCAGCACGGTCGTGCTCGTGCCCGGCGGTCACGTCACGCCGCTCGCGCAGGACACGCTTCGGGAGCGGCGCATTTCCATCGTCAGCGAGAGCACCGACGTCGACGCCGCCTCGCTGGCGCCGGCCGCCGACATCCGCACGGTGGCGATCGCCGGAGACCACACGTCGCTCGCCTTGAAGAAATCGATCCTCCAGCACCTGCGGGGACGCGGCATCACCGTGCACGACCTCGGCACCGATAGCACCGATCCGGTCGACTACCCGGATACCGCTGGCGCGGTGGCCGTGCAGGTCGCGCGCGGGGAAGCGGATGCGGGGATTGCCATCGACGGGGCCGGCCTCGGCTCGACCATCGCCGCCAACAAGGTGCGGGGCGTGCGCGCGGCCAATTGCCTCAACGAGACGCTGGCGCGCTACGCGCGGCAGCACAACGGCGCCAACGTGCTGGCGCTCGGTTCTACCCTCGTCACCCCCGCGGACGCCCTGGCCATCGTCGACACATTCCTCGGCACGCCGATGCGCGAGGCCCGCTACATCCGCCGGCTCGCCAAGATTCGTGACCTGGAGACTCGCCGGGTCTGATGCCCGCTCAACCCTGATGCAGCCTCCAGACATCCACCGCCTCATCCAGATCATCGTCGAGGAGATCGCCGCCGCCTCGCACGCGCCGGCGCCGTCGAGATGCGCGTGTCACTCCGTGTTGTACGAGTGCTGCCCCGATCGGCTCCGCGGCATTCTCGACGCGGGCGCCACGCGGATCGGCTTGTATGCCGGCGGCGGGACGACCAGCGGCGTGTCGACGATGATCGACCACACGCTGCTCAAGCCTGACGCGACGCGGAAAGAGATCGAGACGCTCTGCAGGGAAGCGGCGGAATACAAGTTCGCCAGCGTCTGCGTGAATCCGACCTGGGTGGCGCTCTGTGCCCAGTTGCTCCGCGACTCGGGCGTCAAGGTGTGCTCGGTCGTCGGCTTTCCGCTCGGCGCGACGACTCCCGACACCAAGCACTACGAGACGCGCCGCGTGATCTTCGACGGCGCCCGCGAGGTCGACATGGTGATCAATGTCGGGGCGCTCAAGTCTGGCGATCTTCGGCTCGTCGAGCGCGATATCGAGGCGGTGACGACGCCGTGTCGCGAGGCGGGCGTGGTCAGCAAGGTGATCATCGAGGCCGCGCTCCTGACCGACGAGGAGAAGGTGACGGCGTGCACGCTGGCCAAGGCGGCCGCGGCGGATTTCGTGAAGACCTCGACCGGCTTTGCCTCCGGCGGGGCCACGGCCGCCGATGTCGCGCTGATGCGGCGCGTCGTTGGTGAAGAGATGGGCGTCAAGGCGGCCGGCGGCGTTCGCGATCTCGAGGGACTCAAGGCGATGGTGGCCGCCGGGGCCACGCGCATCGGCGCGAGCGCCGGCGTGCGCATCGTCCAGGAATCGCGTGGTCAGCAGCCGACGGCTGGGGCGAAGGGCTACTGATGA
>CAMCNL010000291.1 GCA_945876205.1 Candidatus Sulfopaludibacter sp. SbA3 | reverse complement strand
TCACCACAATGCCGACGACGAAGCTGGCGAGCTTGCCGTCGCGTCGATTCGAGGCGCCGAGTCCGAGGCCGATCAGGCCGAACACGAGACAGGCCAGCGGGATTGAGAACTTCTTCTGGATCTCGAACAGTTCGGTGTGCGGATAGATGTTGAGCGCTTGGAGCTCCGAGGCGCGCTGCTGAAGCTCGGCGATCGACATCTCGCGCGCGCCCTTGGCCGGCCCGGTGCGGGGGAACACGCTTTCCGGATCCAGGCTGATGAGCATCTGGTTGAACGAGAACACTTCGTACTTGCCGGCCGCGTCAGCGGTGTGGCGCGAGCCCTGTTCGAGGACCATCTCCACCGTCCGCTTCTGGCGGTCGAGCAGCACGCGGCCGTGCTTGGCCAGGTAGATGGATGGTGTCCGGCCCGCGCGGCTGTCGGCCATGAAGACGTCGTTCCAGCCGCCGGTCGTCGGGATCTGGCGGACGTAGATCACCAGGTCGGGAAAGTCCTCGAAGAACACGCGCGGCCGCACTTCGCCCTCAGCGCGCTCGGCGACAATGTTGTAGGTGATCTCGCGGTAGGTCTGGTTGGCGTTGGGGATCGCCTCGATCAGGACGTAGGAGGTGGCCACCCAGGAGAGCAGCGAGAGGAGCGCCACGGGCCGCATCAGCCGGAGGAGGCTCACGCCGCACGACTGCAGGGCCACGAACTCGCGGTCAGCCGACAGCCGGCCGAAGGCCACCAGCAATCCCAGGAGCAGCGACATCGGGATCGTCAGGCCCAGCGCCATCGGCAGCAGGGTCGCCATCACCTGCAGCACCACCAGCGTCGGCACCCCCTTGGCGATGAAGGTTTCGGCGTATTGGATGAGATACGGGATGATTAACATGAAGGTGAAGACCAGCAGCCCGATGAAGAAGGGCAGCAGCACTTCACGAATCACGTAGCGATCGATTATTCGCATCCGGTGAATCAATTATGACCCGCGTCGCCTTGCTCTGGCACATGCATCAGCCCTTCTACCAGGACCTGGTGACGGGCGAACACTTCCTCCCGTGGGTGCGGTTGCACGCGCTCAAGGACTACTGGGGGATGGTGGCGCTGTTCCGCGAGTTTCCCTCCGTGAAGGCGACGTTCAACCTCGTCCCCTCACTGCTCGTGCAGGTCGACGCCTTCGCGCGCGACCAGGCGCGCGACCGGCACCTCGAGCTGGGCCTCAAGGCCGCCGCAAGCCTGTCCGAGGAGGAGCGGGCCTTCTGCGTCGAGAACTTCTTTCATGCGCACCGCGCCCGGATGGTCGAGCCGCATCCGCGTTATGCCGAGCTGCTGGCCAGGCGCCAGACGGAGGCCGGGTTGAGCGCGCGCGGCCAGGCGGCGAGGTTCTCGGTCGACGACATCCGTGACCTGCAGGTCTGGCACAAGCTGGTGTGGGTCGATCAGTTCTATTTCGAGACCGATCCCCGGATCACCGCGCTGGTCGAGAAAGGCCGCGGCTTCACCGAGGACGACAAGCTGACGCTGCGGGCGATCGAGCTCGAAGTGCTGCAGAAGGTGATTCCCGAGTACCAGGCCGCCGCGGCACGCGGGCAGATCGAGATTTCCGCCTCGCCGTTCTATCACCCGATCCTGCCGCTCTTGTGCGACACCGACGTCTACCTCCGCACCCACGCCACGTCTCGGATGCCCCGTGAACCGTTCCGCCATCCCGAGGATGCGGCACAACAACTCACGCGGGCGGCCGGTCTCCATAAAGACCTCTTCGGACGCTCGCCGGTCGGGTTGTGGCCGTCAGAAGGATCCGTGTCGGACGCGATGCTGCCCCTCGTCGCCAACGCCGGCTTCAAGTGGATGGCTACCGACGAAGGCATCCTGGCGCGAACGCTGGGCCGCGAATTCACCAGGAGCGCCGACGGCCACCTCGAGCAGCCCGAGCTGCTGTACCGGCCGTACAAGGTCGGTCCGGCGACTCATTCAGTGGCGTGCGGATTCCGCGACCACGCCCTGTCTGACCTGATTGGCTTCAGCTACGCCTCGTGGTCGCCGGATGGCGCCGCGGGGGACCTCGTTCGCCGGCTCGTGGAAGGGGGCCGGCGCTACTCGGCGAGGACGGGCGGGGGAGAGGCGACGATCTTCGTCATCCTCGACGGCGAGAACGCCTGGGAGGGCTATGACAACCAGGGGCGCCCGTTCCTGCGCGCCTTGTACGGGCTTCTGGGCTCACATCCCGAGATCAGGACCGTGACGATGGCCGAGGCCTGCGCGGATGCGACCGAGCCGCTGCCATCGATCTTCCCCGGCTCCTGGATTAACTCCGACTTCTACATCTGGATCGGGCACCAGGACGACCACCGGGCCTGGAGCCAGCTCGTCGACGCCCGGCGGGCGCTGACCTCGGCCCCCCCCTCGTTGCCGGCCGATTCGCTGGCGCGGGCCCGTGAGGAGATGCTCATCGCGGAAGGCAGCGACTGGTTCTGGTGGTACGGGGACGACCATTCGTCCGAACACGATCTGGCGTTCGACGAGCTGTTCCGGCGGCACGTCCGCAACATCTACCGCGCCCTCGAGAAGCCCGTCCCAGAAGAGCTCTTCGTCACCAACATCACCACCCAGCCGCCGCAGGTCGAACTGATCCCGCCGACCGGCTTCATCACGCCGGAGATCGACGGGGAGGTCACGAGCTACTTTGAATGGATGGGCGCGGGCTCCTTCGAGGCGGTTCCGGCCGCCGGGGCGACGATGCATCAGGTGTCGGTCCGGGAGCCTGGACTGAACACCATCGAGTTCGGGTTCGACCTCGAGCACCTCTACGTCCGGATCGACGGTACGGCTCCCATGCGGGAGCTGCTGGCCGGGTTCGACGTCGCGCTCAAGTTCCTGCATCCGGCCGGGGTGACGCTCGCGGTCGGAGCCGAGGCGGACTCGGTGCGGCTTGACGTGGTGGACAGCGAGTTCCGGGACCGCCCGCTACCTTTGGGCTGCTCGGGGCTCCGCGCCGTGGCTGGCCGGGTCCTCGAGTTCCAGATTCCCTTCCGCTGCCTCGGCGTCGTCACCCACGAGCCGGTGGCGTTCTTCGTCGGAGTGAGCCGGGCCGGCAACGAAGTGGAGCGGCATCCGCGTCATCGGCCTATTGAGCTCGAGGTCCCCGACAGCGACTTCGCGGCAAAGAACTGGACCGCCTGAGTCCCGTTCATCAGGGTTAGTTAACATAACGTCTATTATGCGACGTTACTCATAAACCACGAAGAACGCGGAGCTCACGAAGAAAGAACCCTCCAAATGGGGACTTCGTGGGCTTCGTGACCTTCGTGGTTTCCTTGGGTTGGCGAGCTACTTCCCGGACTTGAGCTCTTTGATGATGTTCTCGAGGGCGGCGATGATCTCGGCCTTGTCGACGCGCCCCTTCTTGAAGCTCATTCGCAGGTTGAAGTTCTTGGTGGGCGGCCGGAAGGAAAAGGTAAACGACTTCGGCCGTCCGGCCTTCTGCTTCCCGGTCTCTTTGCGGACGTCCTGGCGGGTAACGCCGCCCTGGGTCACCATCTTCTCGACGAGGGTCAGCATCTGTGCGGCGTCGCCCTGGCGGACGATGGTCAGGAGCGTTGACTTCGAGGAGATGTCTGCCAGCCGACAAATGTTCCGGACCTCCTCGGGCATGTTGTTCAGCGACAGCGATTCGGTGATCGAGGTCCGCGACTTACCCAGCTTCCGCGCCATGTCCTCGTGCGTGTAGCGGCACTTCTGGGCGAGCTGCGACAGCGCCTCGGCCTCTTCAAACGCCGTCAGGTCCTTGCGCTGGAGGTTCTCGACCAGCGCCAGCTCCATGACCTCGGCATCGTCGCAGTCCCGGATGACGACCGGCAGCTCCCGCAGGCCGACCTGGGTTGCGGCGTGGTACCGGCGCTCGCCGGCGATGATCTGGAAGCGACCGCCGCTCGGCCTGACGATCAGCGGCTCGATGATGCCTTTCTCGGCCACTGAGGCCATCAGCTCCGACAGGTCCCCCATGACCTGCCGGGGCTGGGTCGGGTTCGGGTCCAGCAGGTCGATGGCAATCATCTGGCCGACCGGGGCGCCGGCCGACGCCGACAGTGCCTCGACGTAATGCTGGTCGTGGCGCATCTGCAGGGTATTAGGCAGTCCGCGCTTCGACACGTTCGATAACCTCCTCGCAAAGACTGTAATAGTCGGTGGCGCCCGACGACTCGGGCGCGAACGTAAAGATCGATTCCTTGTAGGCCGGGCTTTCCTCGAGGCGGACGCTCTTGGCGATCACCGTCCGGAAGACCTTCCCGCCGAACACCTTCTGAATCTGCTCCCGGATGTCGCGGGCCAGCGCGGTGCGCTTGTCGTGCATCGTGATGACGACACCGAGGATGCGGAGCGCCGGGTTCGGGCGCTGGCGGACCTTCTCAATCGTTTCCAGGAGGTCGTCGGTCCCCTCGAGGGCGAAGTAGGACGACTGAATCGGGATCAGAAGGTGCGTCGCCGCGACCAGGGCGTTGAGGGTGAGCAGGCCCAGGGCCGGGGGGCAGTCGATGACGATGGCGCTGTATTCCCCGCTCAGCGCCGCAATCTTGTCCTTCAGCTTGAAGTGCGCGTCGAGCTCCCCTACGAGCCGCGCTTCCAGCTTCGCCAGGCCGATGCGGGCCGGGGCAATGAACAGGTTCGGAAGGGTCTTCGCGGGCTGGATGATCTGCGCGAGCGAGACCGCGGGGTCGGCAATCGCGTCGTAGGTGCTGAGCGTGATGGACGAGTGATCGAGGAACGAGATACTGCTGTTCGCCTGGGGGTCAAGGTCGATGAGCAGCGTCTTGCGGCCGCGCATCGCGAGCGCCGCGGCAAGGTTCACGGCCGTCGTGGTCTTGCCGACGCCGCCT
>CAMCNL010000290.1 GCA_945876205.1 Candidatus Sulfopaludibacter sp. SbA3 | reverse complement strand
GCCCCTGTGACAGAACGACGGCTTGCGTAGAAAGGACCAGCGCCAGAAGTGCAGCAATGACTGCGAATCGCATCAACATGGAAGCACCACCGGAAAAGGGGCGTCAGTCGACGATGTAGACTTGCGAGCCGACGTCGGGGAACGGTCTGAACGAGCCCTTGCGGCCGAAGCGATCCACGCCGGTGATCGTATAGAGGACCATTCCCGTTTCGGCATCCTCAGGAACAATCCAGAAACCGGTCCAGAGTTCGACCGGCGCCCTCAGATATCCCGGGGCCCAGCTCGGGCGCTTCTCCGCGCCACGCCATCGCATCGGGAAGTCAATCGTCTGCGTGCCTTTGGTCTTGCTCGTATACGTGAGGTGGCCGGTGAGCATCGCCGTGTTTTCGGTCTCACCTGTACCACCGTCAACCGCGGTCATCCGGAATCCCATACGCATGCCGCGCTGGAACCGGCTCAGAAGAATGCAGTTCTCGGGATTGAGACGGCCGTCGAACAGCGCTGAGTCGCCCCAGATGATCAGTTGGCCGGAAGGATGCCCTCGTTGCGTCTCGGGTTCCGGAGTTGCTCCCCGGCCCTGACCCCCCGCGGCCGCCGCGGTCGTCAGTAACATCGCGGCAAGAAGGGCGACGAACGGGCGACACGGTCTTCCCATTTGTCGCGGACTATAGCGTCATGGCACCAAGACATGCAACAGGATCGTTGCAGAAGCGGGTGCTGATCTCCGAGGATGGTCTAGAAGCGAAGCAGCCTGGTGATCTTCACGGCGAACGACCGGTTCTGCAAGGCGGGAAAATTCCCATCGCCGAAGGCGGTGTCCCGGCCGTCGCTGTAGACCACGAACAGCTCGCTGCCCGGGATGTAGTCCCACCGCATCCGCACGCTCGAACTCAGCGTGTGGGCGCCGGGATTGAATTGCGTCAGGCTGCTGAATTGCAGGCGCGCGGACGGCGCCAGCACGAATCGCGTTCCCACAAGCCGCGCCGTGAAGCGGCCGGAGGGCAGGTCCACCCAGTTGAAGGTCACCACCGGCTCCATCGCGACGTGCGCGGAGAAGCCGATCCGGCCGCTGTAGTCGGCGGTCGTCCTCGTGCCGTCGTAGAACGAACCTCTCGACACCGAGAAATTGCCCGAGACCTTGCGCTGCGTCGCGAGGCGGTACTCGGCCCTGTAGGTGTCGTAGAGATATCCGCCGGAGGGGACCACGACGCCGGGGGAGATCGCGAAATCGGACGGCAGCCGCTCGTAGCGGCGGACGGCGGAGAGCCGGATTTCCTCGCTGCTGTTGAACTCGATGTTGACGTTGCCGGTCAGCGTCCGGTCCTGCATGACGCGGCCATGCGCGTCACTGATGTATTCGAGATCGCCGGTCCAGGAGAGGCGCCGAATCGCGCCCCCGCGCATGCGTGGGCTGAAGCGCGCGGTCGCCGAGCTCAGGGCGAAGTCGTTGCGGCGGACGAAGCCGACCTCGGGGGCGAAGTTGCCGCCGACGACGACGCGATCGAGCTCGAGGCCGTAGCGATCGCCGCCGTAGTTGAAGCGCGTGCGATAGCTCGTGTCGTCGCCCCGGCGTCCGGGAGTCGAGGTTCGCGTCCAGTACAGATTGGTCTGGATGTTCTGGAAGAACCGGAGGTCGGCATCGGCCCCCGCGGTGCCGCTGTGCTCGTGCCCCGCGACCGCCGGAAAGCGGCCGGTTGAAATGAAGCCGACGCTGCTGCGCCGCAGGATGTTGCGCTTGATGCGGACCGCCGAAAAATTCGTCGTCACGGCGGCAGCCGACGGTTTGTCACCGGTCGTGATCGTCAGCGCGCCGATGTCGTAGCGCCCCGCCTTGCCCGAGACGCGCCCGCCGGCGATCACCGGCACCGCCTGTCCGTTGCTGAGGCCGATGCGCCGGCTGAAGAACATCACCGGCGTGATGCCGTTGGCGTTCTCGCTCGACTGGCCGCCGAAATCGAAGATGCCCTGGCCCTCGAGGAAGAAGTCGCGCTTCTCGGGAAAGAACAGGCTGAAGCGCGTCAGGTTCACCTGCTGCTGGTCCTCTTCGACCTGCGCGAAATCGGTATTGATCGTCACGTCGGCCGTCAACCCGCGCGTCAGGCCGTACTTCACGTCGAGACCGGCGGCCGGCGTGACGTCGTTGTCGAACGGCACCCGCGCGGTGCGGTCGGTGGTCACCGATGAGCCGGCGTACGGCTTCAGTTCCAGATTCATCGACTGCTGCGGTGTTTCGAGTCCGATCAACGTGGCGGCCACACCCATCTGCGCCACACCGCCCGTTCCGTACGACGGCGGCACCGGCGTGATGAACGACGTCTCGTTCTTCCATCTGACGATGCGCCTGATGTTGACGCCCCAGACCTGGGGTCCCGCACCGCTGTAGCGGAGCGACTTGAAGGGAATCACCATCTCCACGGTGTATCCCTTGTCGAAGCGCGCGGTCTTGACGTCCCACACCGTGTTCCAGTTGTCGTTCTGGGATCCGTTGGTGATCGCCTGGTCGCGCAGCGCGCCGATCGGGTTGGTCTGAAACGAAAAGCCGTTTCGCCGATCGCGGAAGGTGTCGAGCGTGATGACGATCGTGTCGTTGAACGAGAAGATGTTCTGGTTGTCGCGGCGCAGCTCGTTGCCGGCGATGCGATCGGGCTGGCTGTCATAGGCGCGGGCGGAGAAGTAGACGTTGGTGTCGTCGAAGAGGATCCAGGCTTCGGTCGGCTCGGTCGCGGGCTCGCCCTGACGCGGCACCTGCTGGATGAATCCGCCGATACCTGGCACCTCCGCGTAAACCGCGTCGTCCAGCCGGCCGTCGAGCGCGAGCGGGCGATCGATGCGCACGGCGCGCAGGATGGCGCGACCCTTCTCGTCGCGGGTGACGGTTGCAGGCGCGATCGGCGGCGCGAGGCCGTCCACGAGATCCGCGGCGCCTTGCGCGTGTGCCGCGCAAGCGGACAGAACTGTGACGAGACCGAAGAGTGCGAGCGGACGAATCATGCGCGATACCGGTTATCGCGCGGGGCAGGGGTCCGGAAGCTGGCGCCAGGACTCGACGTCGATCACGACCTGGTTATAGAGGGGATCGCGGCGGGCGTCCGAATAGATCGGATCCTGCGGCAGCGCGCCGCCGATCCTGATGCGGCCGCCCGCGATCGCCACGCCGCCGGGGCCGGCGAGCTGCGAGGTACGCACCAGGCCGGTCACTTCGATCATCGATCCTTCGTGTACCTTGATGTCGTTGAGCACCTTCTTCGGTCCCGACAGGCGGAAGCGGCGTCCTGCCTCGACATCCGACCGCACCGGCTCATGTTCCGGGCTCTGGGCGACAATGAACGTCCGGCCCTTCGAGCAACCGGGCATGGAGACGCGCGAGGAGTCCTTCGGGACCTTCTTCTCCTGCGCCTGCAGCAGCGAGCCGGAAAAGAGAGCTAGCGCCACCAGGATGAAAACGTGCATCGACACAGTGTACCCGGCCGGGGGCGAATGCGCTCGGGAGGGATGGTAGTGGGGGACGTCGTCGTGGTTGGGGCGGGGCCCGTCGGGCTCACGGCGGCGTTGGCCGTGCGCGCCCTCGGGCGTCCGGTCACCGTCGTCGAGGCAGGCGCCATGGACCGGATCAGGCCCGGAAGCCGCGCGATTTTCCTTCACCGGGCGACGCTGCAGATCCTCGAGCGGATCCAGCCGGGTCTCGGCCACGAGCTCAGCAGCCATGGCCTGGGATGGTCCACCAAGCGGACGTTGTACCGCGGACGCGAAGTGTTCCGGCGCACGTATCCGCCTCCGTCGCCCAACGCGCTCCCCGCCGCCACGAGCCTGCCCCAGATCGTCACCGAGCGCGTGCTGCACGCGGCGTGCATCGATGCGGGCGTCGAATTCATCTGGAACAGCGAGGTGACGAAGGCGACCGCGTCCCCGACAGGCGTCCGCATCGAGTCGGGCGCCGGCGTGATTGCGGATGCGCGCTACGTCATCGCCGCCGACGGCGCGCGATCCGCGGTCCGCGAATCGGCGGGTCTTCATCTCGAAGGGCCGCGCACCTCCAACGCCTTCGTCATCGTCGACACCGCTGAGGATCCGGCCGAACCGCTGCCGCTCGAGCGCGTGTTTCACTACGAACATCCGGCGGTCGGATTCCGCAACGTGCTGTTCGTACCGTTCGCCGGTCACTGGCGCGTGGACCTGCAGTGCAACGCTGACGACGATCCGGATGCCTTCAGCGGCGTCGACGGCGTGCGGCAGTGGCTGCCGAAGGTGATGCCGGCGAAATACGCGGAGCGCGTCACGTGGGTGTCGACCTATGTCTTCCGCCAGGCGATCGCCAACTCGTTCGTCGATGCGACGCGGCGCATTCTGCTCACGGGAGAAGCCGCGCACGTCTTCGCACCCTTCGGCGCGCGCGGGCTGAACTCGGGAGTCGCCGACGCGTTCGTCGCGGTCAAGGCGATCGACGCCGCACTCGACGTTGACCCCTCCGCCGCCGAGCAGTTGATCAATCAGTTCGCCCAATCGCGCCGCGCCGCCGCCGAGCGCAACCGCGCCGCGTCGTCCACCGCCCTCACGCACCTCGTCGCCAGCGCGCCATCCACCCGCCTGATCCGCCGCGCCGCCGCCGCACTGGCCCCCGTCATGCCGTCCGCCGGCCGCTGGCTCGACGCCGCGCCTTACGGCCCGCCTCTCGGCGCGCCGGATAGCGACGGGATGCAGTACTGAGGGTGCGAGCGGTCTGACGGTCGTCGGTGCGATCGCTATCGCGCTTGCCCGTGCCAATGTCGGTTTGCGAGACGTGACGTTTTCGTGTCTACTTCCCTGCAAACGGGTCAGCCACATGAATCAATTGTTACGAGCGGCGGTCGTCGGTTTCTTGGCGT
>CAMCNL010000289.1 GCA_945876205.1 Candidatus Sulfopaludibacter sp. SbA3 | reverse complement strand
GTTCTCTTCGATCATCACGCTGCCCATGTCGTTGGCGCCGTAGGCGAGGCTGAGCTGCCCTACCTTGCCGCCCTGCGTCACCCAGGACGCCTGCAGGTTGTCGAAGTTGTCGAGGATGATCCGCGCCAGCGCCAAGGTGCGGAGATAATCCACGCCGGTCGCCTCGTAGCCGCCGCGCTCGGTGTGATCGGGCTGATAGCTCCAGGTGATGAACGCGGTGAAGCCGTCCGTCTCATCCTGCACATCACGCAGCCGCATCATGTGCTCGATGCGCTCCTCGTCGGTCTCCACCGTCCCATACATCATCGTCGCCGTCGTCCGCAGGCCGGCGAGGTGCGCCTGGCGCATGACGCCGAGCCATTCGTCTGACGAGGCCTTGCCGTAGCAGTTCAGGAGCTTCCTGACGCGGTCGACGAGAATCTCGGCGCCGCCGCCGGGAATGCTGTCGAGCCCCGCGGCGACGAGCCGCTCGATCACCGCCGGCACGGGAATCTGATTGATCTTCGAGATGTGGAGCACCTCGGGCGGAGAGAGCGCGTGAAGCTTGAACGTCGGGTACTTCGTCTTGACCGAGCGGAACAAATCCTCGTACCACGCGATCGGCAAGTCGGGGTTGTGGCCACCCTGCAGCAGCAACTGGCTGCCGCCGACGGCGATCGTCTCGTCGATCTTCTTGAAGATCTCGTCGAAGCCGAGCACGTAGCCATCGCTCGACCCAACCGGACGATAGAACGCGCAGAAGTTGCACCGCGCGACGCAGACGTTCGTGTAGTTGACGTTGCGATCGATGATGTAGGTGACGATGCGCCCCGGGTGCTTGCGGGCGCGGATGCCGTCTGCCAGCGAGCCGAGCAGATGCGTTGGCGCGGTGCGATACAACGCGAGCGCCTCGTCCGCGCTGACGCGGCCGCCCTTCTCCACTTTTGCGGCGATCTGGTCGATCATCAAAAGAATTCCAACCGGCGTTTGCGCGGTGCGAGGCCGAGATCCGCGGCGTAATCCAGGAACAACTGCAGTCCCGCCGCTTCCTCGAGACCAAGGCCGTATTTCACATTATCCCTTAGATACACGGCCGCCCGGGCGGTGGCGGCCGCGTCGCCGCGGCCGTACTCCTCCGCAATCGCCCGGGATGAGGCCACCCCTTCGGCCTGCGCCGCCTGGAGCGCCTGGATGCCCTCGGCGTCGATGGCGCCCGGGCGTCCGGTCCATGCCGCGAAGATGAACGGCAGTCCCGTCATCGCCACCCATTCCTCGCCGAGATCGATCTTCTGAAGTCCGAGCGCCCCGTGATCGACCTCGAGCGCCGGGTCGCCGATCAGCACGGCGGCATCGTGCTCGCGTGTCATCGCGGCGAGGTCAGGCGCATGAGACACGAACTCCGGCTCGATGCCGTACTTATGACGAGTCAGCACGCGGATCAGCGTGACCGACGTGCGAGAGCTGGTGTCGAGCGCGATGCTGCGGATCGACTCGACCGGCACGCGCGTGAAGAGCGCGACCGATGCGACAGCCCCCCGGGCCCCGATGCCGATGCCCGGCACGAAGCGGTAGTCCGGCGACTGCAGATATTCGATCGACGGCACGAGACCGAGGTCGATTTCTCCCCTCTGCAGAAGCGACGCGCAGACCGACGGGACGTCATAGCGCAGGTCCCAGCGATCAGGTGAGCGGTCGAGTGCCCACGTGAGCGGACGCGCGTTGAGGTAGCCGACGGCGCCGAGCTTAATCAACTCCCTTGGGAGTTTCCTCATGAGCCGACGAGGGTGTAGTGGCTGTCGCGTTCAGCCGGCACAAATCCCGCCGCCTCGATGTTGCGCCGAATCTCTTCGACCGGCGCGCGTCGTCGTCCGTCAGGTGCTTCGTCCGACGCTGGCACGCCATCGAAATCATCGGCGCCGAATGTGAGCGCCACCTGCGCCAGCTTCGGGCCGTAGCGCGGCCAATCCACCTGCACCGACGGGATATTCGGCGCTGCCAGCCGTGCGAGCGCCACCATCTTCACGTCCTCGTACCCGGTGGTCGGCCGAAATGCGTGGAGCGACGTCGGCAGTGGATCGATGGCCTGGATGGACGCGTACTTGTCCTGCAGCTCGGCGGCACGCAGCAGCAATGCCGTGCGGTCCGCGGCGGGGATTTTCTCGATCGAGAGCCGGATCCGCTGAAAGCCGGCGGCGCCCAGGCGATCGAGGGCGGCCTCGATGTCGGCGACACGGTCGAGCGGCAATTCCACGAGCGAATCGAGGCCGCGCGCCTTGAGCTGCTCGAGCGCATGTGCGACGCTACCGCTCTCGGCAAAGCGCTCGACATCGAGCCACGAAAAGCCCGACACGGTACGCTCCCCCGCCACGGCCTTCGCACTCTCGACGGCCGCCAGCGCAACCCCGAGAGTCGGGGGCGCGCCGGTAATGCGTAGATGACGCGCGGCGGGCGGCACCGCGTCAGCAAACGGGCTGTCGAAGGCGCATGCGGCCACGCGCAGGTACGTGACCTGCGTGCCGTGCAGCCGCCGCCGCACTGCATCGGCCAGCATGCCGAGCGGCAGGATGTCGGGCGTGGTGGCGAGCTGCATGATGTCGTCGGCCAGCAGGCGCTCGCCGGCGCCCACGCGCGCCATCAGGGAATCAAACGTCACCGGTGTGCTCATTGGGGTTGCCTGGCAATCAGATCGGCGATGCGCGTCGCCAGCGCGAGTGCCGCGCGGCCATCGTGTCCCGTCACGCCGGGTGGCCGTCCCGATCGGACGGCGTCGGCAAAGTCAGCCAGCTCGCGGCGAAGTGGCTCCTCGTTGACCACCTCGAGGCGTCCACCCTGGATCGCGGGACGTCCACCCTCCTGCGGGATCAGCCGGTAGACCTCGACCTCCTGCGCCGCGTAGTCAATCGACACGTACGCGTCGTGCGAGAAGAACCGCGCCTTGCGCACGCGGTCGCGGCTGATTCGACTTGCGGTCACATTGGCGATGCAGCCCGACGCAAACCTGATGCGCGCGTTAGCGATGTCCACCCGCGGCGTCAGGACGTTCACGCCGACGGCATCGATCGCGACGACGTCCGAGCCCGCCACCGTAAGCAGCAGATCCAGATCGTGAATCATCAGGTCGAAGATCACGTCGATGTCGAGGCTGCGCTCGGGGAACGTACCGAGGCGGTGAATCTCGACGAAACGCGGGCTCGTGACCAGCGGCAGCGCAGCAGCCACGGCGGGATTGAATCGCTCGGTGTGGCCGGTCGCGACGATGGTCCCTCGTCGCGTCGCGGCCTCGAGCAGCCGGTCGGCCTCCTCGAGTCCAGCGGCCAGCGGCTTTTCAATCAGCACCGCCACGCCGGCCTCGATGAAGGGCATCGCGATGTCGATGTGCGTCACCGTTGGCGTAGCGATCGTCACCGCATCAACGTGCCCGACGAGGTCACTGGTCTTTGCAAACGTGCGTGCGCCATACTTTGCCGCGATCTCCTGCGCACGCGACGCGTTGAGGTCGACGATGCCCGCCAACTGGACGTTCTCGAGCCCCGCGAGGAGCCGCGCATGATGCTGGCCAAGATGGCCGACGCCAATGACCGCGATGCGAGTCGGCGCGCTCATACCGGCTCACCTGTGGGGCGAGGCTTGTCAGCCTCGCCGGGCGAGCCTGGCCCGCCTTCGCCGCTGTGCGGCTTCGGCGCGGCTCGCCCCACCACGGTGATATTGGCGTCATTGGCCGCGGCAATCACCGCCTCGCCGTCGATCAGCAACGCACGACCGGCATCAACCGTGAGCGCCGAGGCGCCGGCCTCCTGCATCGCCTTGATCGTCGCGACGCCGATCACCGGCACGTCGAATCGCATGTCCTGCTTCGGCTTGGCGACCTTGACCACGCGGGTGTCCGCTCCGGCCAGGCGTCCGGCGCGCGCGATGACGTCGTCCGTGCCTTCCATCGCCTCCACCGCCACCACCGCCTGCTGCTTCACGACGATCGTCTGGCCGATGTCGAGCCCAGCGATGACGTCCGCCATGCGGTAACCAAACGCGAAATCCTTCTGTTCCTCGTCCGAGGGCGCCCGCCGGGTGAGCACCCCGGGTTTCGCGAGGAGCGGCTGCAGCAGCGCCGTCGAATCCATCAGCTCGATGCCGCGATCCCGCAGCACGTTTGCCACCGCCCCGATCAGGCCGTCGGTGTTCTTGGTCGCGAGCTTGGTCAACACGCTGAGAAATGTCAGGTCCGGAACGATGCCGCCGGCAAAGATCTTGGTGTGCTTGACCTGCCCCGCCATCACGGCATGGCTGACGCCCGCGTCATTCAGGAGGCTGATGCACTTCCCCAGCTGTCCAAGCGAGATCCAGTGGATGGCCGACGCGTGGCGCACCGCCGCATCGTTCATCTCGGGGAACGTCTCTTCCTTCGTGGCGATGATGGTGACGTCGTGCCCCTGCGCCCGCGCGGCATCGAGCACGAGAAACGGAAAGCGGCCATTTCCGGCGATGAGCCCGAGCTTCATTCGTCGGCGACCAGCTCCTCGGCCTTGCGGCTCGGGCGCCGCAGGATGACGCCGCGCTGCGACCCGCGGATGAACTCCACGAGATATTGCACCTCGGGCGACGTCAGCGTCGGGTCTTTCTCGATCTGCACGAGCGCGCGGCTGGTATTGAGCTTCGACTGCATCAGGTACCGATAGGCGCGCTTGAGCTGGGTGATCGTGCCGGGCGTAAACCCGCGACGCGCGAGGCCGATTGCATTGACCCCGAAGATCCGGGCGGGCCGGCTGCCGATCGTCTTCCCGTACGGAGGCGCGTCTTTCGTCACGACCGAGTAGCCGCCGATGAATCCGTGGCGGCCGACGCGGCAGAACTGGTGCACGGCCGATCCGGCGCTGATGTTCGAGAAGTCATCGACCGCCACGTGCCCGCCGAGCGTGGCATGCGGACCGAAGATCGTGTCGTTGCCGATGTGA
>CAMCNL010000288.1 GCA_945876205.1 Candidatus Sulfopaludibacter sp. SbA3 | reverse complement strand
CGTGGAGCAGCTCGAAGAGCGCGAGCGGCTCCGGGATCGACTGGCGGCGGTCGGTGAAATGGCAGCGGCGATCGCGCACGAAGTGAAGAACCCGCTTGCGGGGATTGAAGTGATGGCGGGCCTGCTGCGCCGCAAGATTCCGGAGTCGCCGGATGCGCAGGCGGTGCTGACCGACATCATCAACGAAGCGAAGATGGCCAACGCGATCGTCCAGGAAGTGCTCGAGTTCGTGCGGCCGATGCGGTTGCAGGTCGAGCGGACGGGCGTGGCGGGAGCGGTGAAGTCGGCGGTACAGCTCGCGGAGACGAAGGCCAGGCGCGGCGAGGTCACAGTGGACATCAAGGTGCCCGAAGGGCTGCCGGAAATCCAGGGCGACCAACACCAACTGGCGCAGCTCTTCACGAACCTGCTGATGAATGCCTACGAGGCGATGAACGGCGCGGGGCGCGTCACGATCACCGCCGAGGCGGTGCGAATCGACGATGGTCTCGATGGACGCGACGCGGTTCGGGTCGAGTTCGCCGACCAAGGCCCTGGGATGCCGCAGGACATCGCGGACCGCGTGTTCGACCCGTTCTTCACGACCAAGGCTCAGGGGTCCGGGCTCGGGCTCGCCATCGTGCGCAAGATCGTCGACGCGCACGACGGCAGCATAGACCTGCGGACGGCGCCGGGACAGGGGACGACGATTCGCCTGACGCTGCCGGTCGTCGGCAGCGACTACTAACGGCCCGCCTGAAGGCGGGACACTCCGTACTGACACGAAGGAAGAAACGACATGGGCCGCATTCTGATCGCCGACGACCACGACTCACTGCGCCGCGGGCTGGCGCAGGCACTTGCCGAGGCAGGGCACGACACCGAGGAAGCCCCCAACGGCAACGCCGCCATCGAAAAGCTCCACGAGGGCTACTTCGACGTCGTCGTCAGCGATTTGAAGATGGGCGGGAGCACCGGCCTCGACGTGTTGAAGACGTGCAAGACGCTGCACCCGACCACGGCCGTCATCCTGATGACGGCGTTCGGGTCGGTCTCGACGGCGGTCGAGGCGATGAAGGCGGGCGCGTTCGACTACGTGCAGAAGCCGTTCGAGATCGAGGAGATGGAGGTCAAGATCGCCAAGGCGCTCGAGCTGCGCCGGATGCAGCATCAGATCGACTACCTCCGCCACGCGCAGGGCGACATCTACGACTTCGACAAGATCATCGGGTCGAGCGGCGCGCTGGAAAAGGTGCTCGGGGTCGTGCGCAAGGTCGCCAAGAGCAACACCACCGTCCTGGTCCGCGGCGAGACCGGCACCGGCAAGGAGCTGATCGCCGGCGCCGTTCACCACAACTCACACCGCGCGGCGCGCAACTTCATCAAGGTCAACTGCGCGGCGCTGCAGGAAAACCTCCTCGAGTCGGAGCTCTTCGGTCACGAGAAGGGCGCCTTCACCGGCGCCGACAAGCAGCGCATCGGCCGCTTCGAGCAGGCCGACGGCGGGACGCTCTTCCTCGACGAAATCGGCGACATGAGCGCCAACACGCAGGCCAAGATCCTGCGCGTCCTGCAGGAGCACGAGTTCGAGCGCCTCGGCGGCACCCGCACCCTCAAGGTTGATGTTCGACTGATCGCCGCGACCAACCGCGATCTGACGACGATGGTCGAGTCAGGCGCGTTTCGCGAAGACCTCTTCTACCGGTTGAACGTCGTGGCGATCGAGATGCCGCCGCTGCGCGAACGCAAGGAAGACGTCGGCGCGCTCGCCGGATTCTTCATCCGCCGCTTTTCAGGCGAGCTGAAGAAGAAGGTCGAAGGCCTCGAGCCCGACGCCTTGAAGCTCCTGATGCGCTACCACTGGCCCGGCAACATCCGCGAGCTCGAGAACGCGATCGAGCGCGCGATGCTGCTCGCCGACGGCAGCCACATCACCACCGAGGACCTGCGGCTCGGCGACACCGGCGCCGCCGGCTCACCGCGCGAATCGGCCTCGATCATCAAGATTCCGCCGACCGGCATCCCGCTCGAAGACATCGAGCGCCTCGCGATCGTCGAAGCGCTGAAGATGTCGAACTGGGTGCAGAAGGACGCCGCGGAGCTGCTCTCGATCAGCCCGCGCGTGATGAACTACAAGATCAAGACGCTCGGGATCGACTTCCCGCGCGGACGCCGCGCGACGATGTCGATTCCCGAGCACACGGCCGCGGCCATCTAGCCGCTCACTTCCACGCGGCGTAGACGGGCGGGCCGACCAGAAACGCCGGGTTGGCGCCGGCCCGCGGCCTGAACTTCTGCGCCCGGCCGTTGCCGACCTCCGCGACGTACAGGTTCCCCTGCTGGTCGACGCTGGCGGCGTGCGGGTTCAGGAACGTGCCTGGCGTGCTGCCGAGGATGCCCCAGGAGTACAGCAGGTGACCCTCGAAATCCCACTTCACGACCTTTGACACCCGGTCGGCGAATCCCCACACGCCCGACCGGTCGGCGGGCACGATCAGGAACTGCAGATTGGTCAGATTGCCCACCGGCCACTGCCTGAGGAATTTCCCGTCCTTATCGAACACCTGGATGCGGTGGTTGCCCCGGTCGCTGACGAACACGGTCCCCGTCTCCGGGTCCACGGCGATGCCGTGCACGGTGTTGAAGTAGTTCGGACGCACCTCCTTGCCGCCGGGCTGGCCTGGCTCGCCCCACGCGGTGACGAACGTGCCGTCCCTGTCCAACTTCACGACGCGGTGGCCGTTGTAGCCGTCGGACACGAACATCGTCCCGTCCGGCATGAAGGTCATGAACGTCGGCCGATCGAACGTCGACGCGTCCTGGCCGCGCTTGCCCTTCGTGCCGATCGTCTGCAGGAGCGTCTTGCCGTCATTGGTGAACTTGTAGAGCACGTCGTTGTGGTCGTCGACGATCCAGACGTGCTTCTCGGGGTCGTACGGGCTGATGTAGATGCCGTGCGGGCGCCGCAGCATGGTGTCCCACTGGGTCCACTGCTCGACGATCTCGCCGGCGCTGTTGTAGGCGATGACGAGGTGCTCCCAGCGCGAGTCGGTGCCGGGGCGTCCCTTGTACTGCACCGCCGGATCGTCCGGATCCTGGCCCGGCCCGCCGCCGCCGGGCGGGCTGGCGTAGCCACCCTGCGAGGCGTAGCGCCATGGGATGCCGTTGAGCGGCCACGAGAGGCTGGGCCCGATGTCCGGCAGCGGCCGAGTCGCGGGCTGTTTCAGGGCCGGCAGCTCGCCGAGCTGCACGACCAATACGCGGTCGGGCGATTCGGCGAAGAGCGCCTCGGTGGCGCCCGAGGTCCACGCGTCGTGGCCTGGCAACTGCGCCAACGGCTTTGGCCAGTCGGCGACGACCTCGTAGGGGCCGGTCTCGTCAACGCCCCCGATCTCCGTCGGAACGGCACGATATCCGGCAACCGGCGCCGCAGCCTGTCCGTCGCCTGCCGCCGGGGCACTCGCACGGCCGCACCCGGCGATCAAGGCGAGCATGACTCCACTAAGAAGCACTGTACGTGTCCGCATAGAGCCGGAGTCTAGTGCGCGACGGAAGCAGCGTCAACGGTTTCGGATGGTGAATGATAGGAAGACGATGACCACCGTGACCTACCTACCAGCCACGATCACAACGCCGGTGTTCGAGTCGGGCGGCGAGCTCTGCGCCGGCCGCGACTATCTGGTGTCTGTCGCTCGCCGAACGGCGGGCGGCGAGGTCGAAATCCACGACCTCGAGACCGACACGTTTCACGTCCTCGAGGGATCAGCGACGCTCGTGGTCGGCGGGACCGTCATCGGCCTGCGCACGACTGCGCCGGGGCAACACCGCGGAACCGCGATCGAGGGCGGGGAGAGCTTCGCACTTCATCCGAACGACGTCATCGTCATTCCGGCCGGAATCCCGCACTGGTTCAAGGACGTGGCGGGCGTCATCCGCTATTACGTGGTGAAGGTCATCGACGTCCAGGATCGCGGAAGCCGTCCGCCTTCGGACGGCTGAACCTACGACGGCTCGCGCTTCGCGCGCGGGTGGGCTTTGCGGTAGACGTCGAGCAGTTGCGCGACGTTGACGTGCGTATATCGCTGCGTCGTCGAGAGCTGCACGTGACCGAGCAGCTCCTGGATGGCGCGAAGGTCGGCGCCATTCTGCAGCAAATGCGTCGCGAAGGAATGACGCAGCGCGTGAGGACTGATGCCGAAGCGGGTGCTGCAGCCGGACACGTAGCGCGCGACCAGCCGCTGCACGCTGCGTCCTGTCAGTCGTCCCCCGCGGGCGTTGACGAATACGGGCTCCCGTTCGGCTTTGGGCCTTGGGCCTTGGGCCTTGAGGAGCGCCGAGCGAAGCGAGGCGCGGTCCGTGAGCCATTCCCGCAGCGTGCGTTTGGCCGTTTCGGTGAACGGGACGAGGCGCTCCTTGCCGCCCTTCCCCATCACGCGCACCATCCGCGCGGTCAGGTTCATGTCGTCGAGATCGAGGCCGACCAGCTCACTCAACCTCAGGCCTGACGCGTAGAACAGCTCGAGGATCGCGCGGTCGCGCCGGCCGAGCGGCTGCGACGTATCCGGCATGTCGAGCAGGCTCGACATCTCGTCCATTGACAAGTGCGCCGGCACCTTCTGTTCACGCTTCGGCGACACCGCGAGCGACGCCGGATCGTTCTCAATCCACCCTTCGCGCTTCAAGTACTTCATGAACGTGCGCAGGGCCGAGAGCTTGCGGGAAGCCGACGAGCGCGACTGCCCCTTACGGTGGAGATCGCCCATGAACGCCCGAATCAGATCCAGGTCGATGTCGGCCGGAGTGAGATCCTTCTTTTCGAGATGGCTGCCAGCGAACGTCAGGAACTGCTGGACGTCGCTCGAGTAGGCATCCGCGGTGTGCGCGGACACATTGCGATTGAGGGAGAGGTAGTCGATGAACGCGGCGGCTAAAGCCGCCGCGCTACCCGACTTCGCCAAGGCTACGTCGGGCAAGCGGGTCATGGTGTAGCGCGCAGG
>CAMCNL010000287.1 GCA_945876205.1 Candidatus Sulfopaludibacter sp. SbA3 | reverse complement strand
GCCCCCCGTCGCACCGGCGGTTCTACCAGGCGGTTCTTTGTCCGCGTGTGCGAGATGGGGGTATGGGGAGCAAAGGCAGCGCCATCCCCCTTTTTCCCATAAATGGCCCAATGTCGCCGGATGGCTTCACGGCTGTGTTGTGCGAATGGACACTCAGCCTCGCGGACCGTAACGGTCCGCGCCGCATCTGCCAGGTATCGCCGGGACTTGAGTTTGCACTCAGACGAGGGGAGAACGCCATGAGAACAGCTCAAGTGATGTGGGCCACCGCCGTGGTCGCGACCTTCTCGGTTGCCGGATGCAACCGCCCGGACACCCGTGACAACGCGCGCGTGGCTGTCGCCGAGGTCAAGGATGTCGCCGGCCGCGCCAGCGAGAAACTGGCTGACAGCTGGCTCGCCACCAAGATCCAGGCGCAGTATTTCGCCGACACGGACGTGAAGGCGCGAAACATTCACGTGTCGGCGCGCGACGGCGTGGTCACGCTCAAGGACGGGGTCGTCCTGCTCGAAGGCACGGTGCCAACGGCAGCGGCCAGGCAGAGGGCTCTCGCCCTCGCGCGTGAGACCAGGGGCGTGACGCAGATCGTCGATCGCATCAGTATCAAGCGGTAGCTGGGTTGCTCGGTTGCTGGGGTGCAGGCCCCAGCTACCGAGTTACCCAGCCACCTAGCTCCGGATATGCGTTCAGCTCTCCCGTTATGTCGGCGGGGAAAGTGCATGAGACATTCCGAATGGATTCTTTGTGGGGACGCCGCAGCGCCGACCGAATGCCGGACGCGCTGTGGAACGCGACGATCACGCGGGTGCGGGGCGAGTTCGAGGAGATGCCCTGTCTGCGCGTCACCTGCGATCAGGCGCGCGTGCTGTTTGGACTGCCGGCGCAGTTCGCGGAATGGATGCTGGGATGCCTCGAGCGCGACGGCTATCTGGACCGTACGCCCAAGGGTGAATATCTCCGGCGTCGCTGAGCGCTCTAGTCGAATAGCGTCCCGACATCGGATGCGGCCATGAGACACGCGCGATCGATCAGGCCAGCCGCATGCGCGGCGCGGCCGATCACCTCTTCGGCCGAGACGCCGGCCGCACGCAACTCCCGGACGCCGCTATCGCCGCTCGACTTGCTCAGCTTTTCTCCCGACGCATTCAAGAGAATGGGGTGGTGCAGAAACTCGGGCGGCTCGGCGCGGCCAAGCATCCGCGCCAGGCGCATCTGCCTGCCCGTCGAAGACAGCAGGTCAGCACCCCGGATGACGTGCGTCACCTGGTCGCGATAATCGTCAACGGTGACGGCGAACTGATAGCTCCAATGGCCATCGCGATCCCTGAGCAGCAGGTCGCCGCATTGATCGGCCGGCGACTGTTCCTGAGGTCCGAGCCGTCCATCGACGAATCGCTCGATGCCCGGAGCCATGACAACGCGCAGCCCGCGGCCGGGGGTCTCGGCCAGGTGGCGATCGCGACAGCGCCCTGGATACCGCTCGCCGCCGATGTCCTTGCGTGAACAGTCGCACGCATACACGTGATGGGTGTGCCGCAGCGCCGCGAGAGCCCGGAGATAGACCTCGTCCTGATCGCTCTGCCGGTAGCGGGGTGAGGTGGCGAAGCCCAACCATTCCAGGTCCTCGAGAATCGCCGCTTCGAATTCCGGCCGGCTGCGGATGCGGTCGTGGTCTTCGATCCGCAGGAGCACGTCTCCGGCGCGAGCGCGGGCGATGCCCCACACATAGATGGCGTTCACCACGTGCCCGAGGTGCAGGTACCCTGTCGGAGAGGGGGCGAAGCGCGTCAGCACACGTAATGCTACTGTTCAACTTTTCCACTTCGCCACCTGACCGATGATCCCCTGGCTCACGGAACACGATCCGTTTCCTCCAGTCGAGGAGGCGATGACCGATCCCAACGGCCTGCTCGCTGCGGGAGGAGATCTCTCCACGGACCGTCTGCTCGACGCCTACCTCCGCGGGATCTTTCCCTGGTCTGGCGAAGACGATCCGTTGCTCTGGTGGAGCCCCGATCCGCGGATGGTGCTCATGGTCAACGAGCTGCACGTATCGCGCTCGCTGCGCCGCGTCATCCGCTCGGACAAGTTCCGCGTCACCCTCGACACCGCGTTCAAGGACGTCATGTTCGGATGCGCCGAGCCGCGGGACGACCAGGCGGGCACCTGGATCACGCCGGAGATGGTCGAGGCGTACACGCGGCTCGCGTCGCTTGGCTTCGGGCACTCCGTCGAAGTGTGGTCAGGCGAGGAGCTGGTCGGAGGACTGTACGGGGTCGCCATCGGCCGGATGTTCTACGGGGAATCGATGTTCAGCCGCCGCACCGACGCCTCGAAAGTGGCGCTGGTGACCGTGGTGCGCCAGCTCGAGCGGTGGGGGTTCGAGATGGTCGACTGCCAGATGGCCACCGCCCACCTCGCCTCGCTCGGGGCGCGTGAGATATCACGGGCAGAATTCGCGGAGACACTCTCGCGGCTGGCGAACCTTCCGCCGGTCAAGTCTCCGTGGGTACTGGACGCCGACTTGTACAATAGGGGTCAGGGGGAAGGGGTGAGGGGATAGATATTGGCACGACCGCAGGATAGCGAATCGACGATCACCGAGTCGCGCACCGAGCAGCAGCTCGAGCGGCCGCGGATGTGGCGCGTCCTGCTGCACAATGACGACTACACGACGCAGGACTTTGTCGTCTGGGTGCTCGAGTCGATCTTCCACAAGCCGCGGGGCGAGGCGTTCACGATCATGATGAGCGTGCATCGATCCGGCATGGGGGTCGCCGGCGTCTATACCCATGACGTCGCCGAGACCAAGATGAGAACCACCAAGCAGCTCGCGGAAGAACACGAATTCCCGTTGCTCGTGACCATGGAACCCGAAGTCAATGCCTGAAAGCCCAGTTCCGTTCGCCCCCGACACGCTCGAGACGATCCAGCGCGCGTTTCGCCTTGCCACCGATCTGCGCCACGACGCGGTGAGTCTCGAGCATCTCTTGCTGGCGATGACCGACGAGCCGCAGGTGCGCCGGATCCTCGCGGCGTGCGGCGTCGACAACGACGTCCTGCGGAAGCAACTGGAAGAGGTGTTGGCCAGGGCGTTCACGCCGGTGCCCTCGTCTGGCGTCGACCCGGAGCCGACGCTCGGCTTCGACCGGGTCATCCAGCAGGCGGTCGTCCACGCCGCCGTCTCCAGCGCGAAGCACGTGGACAGCGGGAGCCTCCTCGTCTTCATGCTCCAGGAAGATCAGAGTCACGCGGCGTATTTCCTGCGCAACCAGGGACTCGAGCGTCTCACGCTGCTGCGCGTGCTGTCGCACGGCGGCAAGGACTCTCCCGCGCCCGCGAGTGGCGGGGACGCCGAGCCGGCGCCCAGGCCGGTCGATCCGCTCGAGGCCTTTGCCACCGATCTGATCGCGAGCGCCGCGGCGGGCAAGATCGATCCGTTGATCGGCCGAGTGCCGGAGCTCGAGCGGATGATCCAGGTGCTGTGCCGCCGCCGGAAGAACAATCCGCTGCTGGTCGGTGAGCCGGGAGTCGGCAAGACCGCGCTGGCCGAAGGGCTGGCGCTGCGGATCCACCAGCGCGACGTTCCGGAAGTGCTGCAGGGCGCGAAAGTCTACGCCCTCGACCTCGGTTCGCTCGTCGCCGGCACCCGCTATCGCGGCGACTTCGAGGAGCGGGTGAAGCAGGTGCTCGAGCGCCTCGGCAAGGAGCCCAACGCCATTCTCTTCATCGACGAGATTCATTCGCTGGTTGGCGCGGGCGCCGCGTCGGGCGGCGCCATGGACGCCGGGAACCTCCTCAAGCCGGCGCTCGCCAACGGCACGCTGCGATGCATCGGCTCGACGACCTTCAGCGACGTAAAGCAATCGTTCGACAAGGACCGCGCGCTGTCGCGGCGTTTTCAGAAGATCGACGTCCTCGAGCCGTCGGAAGACGAGACGCTCGAGATCCTCAAGGGTCTCCGTCCGCACTACGAATCGCACCACGGCGTGAAGTATTCCGACGAAGCGCTGCAGGGCGCCGTCGCGCTCTCGGCGAGACACCTCAAGGACCTGCATCTGCCCGACAAGGCGATCGACGTTCTTGACGAGGCGGGTGCCGCGGAAAAGCTCCTGCCGCCCGACCAGCGCACCGGCACGATCGGCGCGGCCGAAGTCGAGCGGGTCGTGGCCAAGATGGCGCGCGTACCGGTGCAGGCCGTGTCGAGCGATGACCGCCGCGCCCTCGGCACCCTCGACACGCAACTCAAAGAGGTGATTTTCGGGCAGGAGAGCGCGATCGATGAGGTCGCCTCCTCGATCAAGCTCTCGCGGTCAGGTCTGCGGTCCCCCGACAAGCCGATCGGCAACTTCCTGTTCGCGGGACCGACCGGCGTCGGCAAGACCGAGCTGGCGCGCCAGCTCGCGCGGATCCTCGGCGTCGAGTTCGTCCGCTACGACATGTCCGAGTACATGGAGAAGCACGCGGTCTCGCGCCTGATCGGCGCGCCGCCGGGATATGTCGGCTACGAGGAAGGGGGACTGCTGATCGACGCGATCCGCAAGTCGCCCCACGCCGTGCTGCTGCTCGACGAAATCGAGAAGGCGCATCCCGACATGTTCAGCATCCTGCTGCAGGTGATGGACCACGCCACGCTGACCGACTCGCACGGCCGCAAGGCCGACTTCCGTCACGTGATCCTGATCATGACGACCAACGCGGGGGCTCGGGACCTGTCGGATCGCCGCATGGGCTTTGCCGAGAGCGGCAGCGGCGGCTCACAGCGCGGCGCGCTGGAGCGTATGTTCACCCCCGAATTCCGCAACCGCCTCGATGCCATCGTCAACTTCAACGCGCTCGGGGCGCCCGAGATTGAGAAGGTCGTCGACAAGCAGATCGACGAGCTGCGCGCGATGGTGGCCGCCAAGCACGTGACCCTCGAGCTCGATCCCGCGGCGCGCGCGTGGCTGGCGCTGAAGGGCTTCGACCGCGCGTTCGGCGCCCGGCCGATGGCCCGCCTGATCGAGCGCG
>CAMCNL010000286.1 GCA_945876205.1 Candidatus Sulfopaludibacter sp. SbA3 | reverse complement strand
CGGAGTCGCAGTTGAAGTTCAATGCGACGGCGCAGGAAGGGAAGCGCCAGCTCACGGCAAACGGCTCGGCGGTCTTCCATCCCGATCATCGTGAGATTCACCTCGGTCACCTGGCGCTGCAGTCCGAGATGATTCGTTGGGAGACGCCGCCCGGAAGCGAGGCGACGATTCAGTACGCGCCCAATCGCATCGCGGTCGAGAACCTTCGTCTCGTCAGCGGCGACCAGCGCATCGAGGCTGACGGGGTGATCGGTTCGCCGACCGAGACGCTGCGCGTGCGCGCCGACAATGTCGACGTGTCGCAGCTCGACCAGCTGTTTCTCGGCGATCAACGCCTGGCCGGCCGGCTGACCGCCGACGGGCGCGTGTCCGGGACGACCAGCGCGCCGCGCGTCGAAGGCCAGTTCTCGCTGACACAGGGCGCGTTCCGCCAGTTCACGTTCGAGTCGTTCGGCGGCACCGTCGACTACGCCGGCCGCGGCATGAATGTCGACGTCAAGCTGCAGCAGACGCCGATGGCGTGGATCGCCGCCAAGGGCTACGCGCCGCTCTCGCTGCTTCAGCCGACCCCGCCGGGCGCCCCTGGCCACGAGGACGCGGCGCCGGCGTCAGGCGAGGAGATCGACCTGCAGGTGTCGAGCAGCCAGATCGACCTCGGCATCGTCCAGGGCTTCACGTCCTACGTGACCGATGTCACGGGCGTGCTGGTAGCCAACGTCAAGGTCACCGGCTCGGGGTACGACCCGCATCTCGACGGCGCGATCGACATCAAAGGCGGCAGCTTCGCGGTCCCCGAGCTCGGTACCAGGTTCACCGGTTTCGACACCCGCATCGACCTGACACGCGACGCCCTGACCATCAGTGAGATGCGCATCATGGACGCCAAGAACCACCTCATGACGGTGGGCGGCACGCTCGCGGTGCACGAGCGCGCCGTGGGCGCGGTTGACGTGAAGGTGCAGTCGCGACACTTCGAGATCATCCAGAACAGCGTCGCCTCGATGAACCTGGATACCGACCTGCGCATCACCGGCGAGCTTCGCGCGCCGCGCATCGTCGGTTCGCTTGACGTGGACAACGGGAGCGTCGACATCTCGCGATTGCTCGAGGAAGCCTCCAATCCGTACTCGACCGATCCCGTCCTGACGGTGACGGGCGAGGTCGTGCCGCCGGGAGCGGCGTCGCCGTTCAAGAGCCTCTACGATGCGCTCGACCTGGAGGTCGGCGTCGGCGTCCCCTCGAGTCTCGTCTTGAGAGGGACCAACCTCAGGCCGGTCGATGCGACGATCGACGTCGGCGACATCAACGTGACGGTCGGCGGTGCCGTGCAGGTGAGGAAGGCGCCCGGCGGAGTGATTCGGCTGACGGGCGAGGTGAACACCGTGCGCGGCAGCTATACGTTCCAGGGCCGCCGCTTCGAGATCCTGCGCGACGGCCGCATCCGCTTCGACGGGACCGACCAGATCGATCCGATCCTCGATCTTCGCGCCCGCCGCGTGATCTCCGCCGTCGAAACGTTCATCCGCGTGCAGGGCACCATGACGATGCCGGAGCTGGTGTTCAGCAGCAACCCGCCGATGGACCAGGCCGAAATCCTCTCGCTCATCGTCTTCAATGCGTCGATCAACGAGCTCGGCGAGGGGCAGCAAGCCTCGCTCGCCGAGCGCGCTGGTGCGCTGGCAGGCGGCTACCTCACCAATGGCCTGTCGCAGTCGATCGGCCAGGCGCTGAGACTCGACGAGTTCGAAATCCAGGCGCAGGGTGAGGGAGGCCTTGGCCCGACGCTGAGCATTGGCGAGCAGATTGGCGGACGGACCTACTTCCGCGTCCGGCAGGGATTCGGCGCCGAGCAGGCCACCGAGTTCATCCTCGAGTACCAGATTGCCGACTACCTGCGCCTGCAGGGATCGGTGGCGGAGATCAGGGGCGGCACGCAGCGCGTCAGCTTCCGCCGCATCGAGCGCGGCGGCCTCGATCTGATTTTCTTCTTCAGCTATTAGACATCGCGTGGGCTGAAGCCCACGCGCTACAGCACTCGAGAGCCTGTCGGAATCGAGCGCCTACAAGAATCGAGCGCCTGTAGCGCGCAGGCTTTAGCCTGCGCGGGCCACTTCTACTCGTGCATCGTTGAAGCAGGCGCCGCCGCCGAGATCGGTGAGCGTGTCTGGCGCGAGCGCGGTGGCCGTGTAGCCATTGGCGGTGTGCTTGCGCCACAGGCCCTTGGGCAGCGACACCGTGCCGCGGCGGACCGAGCCGTCGACCGACAGCGTGCACCGCACCTCACCGAGCGCGTTGTAGACGCGGATGTCGTCAGCCTGCTTCAGCCCGCGAGCCGTCGCGTCGTCAGGATGCATCAGCAGACGCACCTCCGGACGCGGAAGCTCCGAGAGCGTCGAGCTGATCGTGCGTTCGCTGGCGGGCGAGATGAGGGCGAGCGGGTACTCGGCCGTTCCGGGATCCGGCTGGTATCCGTACAAGCCCGCCGGCGCTTCGGCGTCGAGCTGCTCTGAAAACAGGTTGACCTTGCGGTCGGGGGTCACCGGAAACACATCCACGAACTGAATCGGCCGCCCGCCGTAGGGCGGTGTCGCGGAGCCGGTGTCGCGCAGGTCCTCGCCGATCGACGGCGGCAGGTGACCAAGCACGTCCAACAGTTCCTCGAGCTCACCCTTGGGGTCGTCGTCTTTCTGAAGCTCCAGGCGCGCGAGCAGCTCGCCGAAGACGTCGGCGTTGGGTCGCGCTTCGCCGCACGCGTCGATCACAGGCCGAGCGAGCCGCAGACTGATCGGCCCGTAGCCGCGGGCGATGTCGTATCCCTCGAAGAAGGTCGTGTTTGGCAGCACGACATCGGCATAACGCGCCGTGTCGGTCATCACCTCGTCGAACACCACCGTAAACAGATCGTCACGCTCGAGTCCCTTGAGCACGCGGCCCTGGTCCGGGGTCGTCACTGCGGCGTTGCTGTTGTAGACAAACAACATCTTCACCGGCGGATCGGTGTACTCGAGCAGGGCGCGGCCCAGTTGGTTCATGTTGACCAGGCGCCGTGCCGGATCCTCGGGGGCCACCCACGGGCGGGCATAACCCCACGACGCGGAGTTGCTCATCGTGTAGCCGCCGCCCCGCACGCCGAATTTGCCCGCCACGGCCGGCAGCGCGAGGATCGCCATCGACGAGCTTCCGCCATTGCGATTGCGCTCCTGCCCCCAGCCGCATCGAATGAGCGCCGGGCTGGTGGCGGCGTAGGCCTCTGCGACCGCCCGCAGCATGTCGACCGGCACGTCGGCTTCGGCTGCGGCTCGCTCGAACGTCCAGGGACGCGCGCGCTCGCGCAGCCGATCCGCGCCGCGGGTGTGCTCGGCGATGAACGCCTGGTCGGCGTGACCCTCTTCGAACAGATACCGATGGATGGACAAGGCCACCGGCAGGTCGGTGCCTGGCCGCACCGCGAGGTGGATGTCGGCTTGCTTCGCAAGCGCCGTGGTTCGCGGATCGATCACGACGAGCTTTGCGCCGAGCCGCTGTGCTTCGCGGATGTACGGAACCAGGTGGATGCCAGAGGCCGACGGGTTTGCGCCCCAGAGGATGAGCAGGCGAGCGTCGTGGAAGTCGTCGTAGGTGACCGACGCCATCTTGCCGTAGAGCGCCATGTTCGCCGCGCCCGTTGGCGCCGCGCAGACGGTGCGCGCCAGACGTGACGCCCCAAGACGCCGGAAGAGCGCCGCATCGCTCGTGTCCTGGGTCAGCATTCCGTTGGAGCCGCCGTACGAATAGGGCAGGATCGATTCGCCGCCCCAGGTGTCCCGGGCTTCGATCATGCGATCGGCGATCGTGCTCAGTGCGGCGTCCCATGACACGCGTTCGAACGTCGCCAGCCCCTTCGGCCCCTTGCGGACGGCGGGATACAGCAAGCGATCGGGACCGTACAGCCGCTCGGTGTAGCGGCGCACCTTGGCGCAGATGTAGCCCGCCGTGATCGGATTGAGATGCGAGCCGTCGATTTCGGTGATCCGGCCGTCCTGTACCGTCACGTCAAGGCTGCACGCGTCAGGGCAATCGAGCGGGCAGGCTGTCTCGACGCTGTGCTCGGATGCGAACGCCGCGGTGGTATTAGTAGCCATGAAGGGTCAATGTTCTCATGTCCTACCCACTGCCATGCAGGGCGGCGTGCATGCGGCGAGGATGATCCTCTGCCGGAAGGTCGCGTCGAAGCTGCGCGCCGAGGAGGTAGCGGCACTGGCCATCCTCCACCGGCGCGTCTCTCATCGCGACAAGAAAGCGGCCTAGTACGCCGAGCAGGTACCCGCCATCGGCGTTACCGACACGACGGTGTACTGGCCGTAGACCGCTCGCGACAGTTCCACCTTCGTCTTGGTCCGCGTCGTGCGGTCGGGGCCATTGTCAGGGTCGGTGGTCTTCTTCTCCTCGATTGTGACATCCGCGTCGTGATGTCCAGGTTCGACCGTGATGGCCGACACCTGAACCTGATGACCCACGTGCCGCGAGAGATTGACGCCGCCGCGCGGAAGAAGCCGGAACGTGGTCATCGATCCGCCGGTCGCGACAATGCGTCCATCATCGGTGTCCGTCTTCGTCGTTGCCTTGACCGTGGTGCGGTCCTTGTCGACGTCGGTCTTCACCTTGGTGTTCGTCGTCAGCTCATCGCCGGTTGCGGCGGCCATCGTGCCGACGAGCGTGTACGCGTGCGTGAGCGGATCCTGGCGCAGGCACCCTGTCATGGAGACGATGCGGGCATCGTCACCCTTGATCTTCGTGCGGGTTTTCACGGTGTTGTCTTGCGCGATCACCGGTACGGTCACCGCGACGGCTAGCGCAAGTGCTGGGATAGCGAATGTCATGACTCCTCCTCAGGCTCGAGGCCTAGTCATGAACGTGCATAGCCCGAGCCGAAGGAGGTTACGGTTCAGTTGAGTGAGCTCTGCCGTTACTGGTCTCGCAGCGCGAACGCCACAAGCGAGTTGCCTGAGATCACGGCGACGTACTGCGTGCCGT
>CAMCNL010000285.1 GCA_945876205.1 Candidatus Sulfopaludibacter sp. SbA3 | reverse complement strand
AATGGGGTCTGACCCCCATGCGGCTTCAGGCATCGCGATCGCGGCGGACGATGATCTTCTGGCCGCGCAGAGTCGCCTTCTTGAGGGAGGCGATGATGTTGTCGGCCATTTCATCGGGCACTTCGACGAGCGAGAAGCGTTCGGCGATTTCAATCGCGCCGATCGCCTTTGACGGGATGCCGGCTTCTCCGGCAATCGCGCCCACGAGATCGCCTGGCCGGATTCCGGCCGCCTTCCCGGCGCCGATCCACAGGCGCACGACGTTGCCGACCGACTCGCGATACTCGTCCTGCTTACGGGATCCTTTCGGCCCCGCCGCGCGGGGAGATCGGGGACCTCGCTCGGGACCAGAGCGCTCATAGCGTCCGGTGTCCTGCGGAGCCGCGATCTCCTGTTCGTCTCCATCTCCCGCCGTCGCGAGATGCGCGACCTTCACTGCCGCTGCCGCCACGTCCAGGAGATCGAATTCATCAGCCAGCGCCTGGACGACGACCCGGACGTCGTCGAAGCCGCCCGCCACGAGCTGCTCACGAATGGACGCCTTGGTTACCTCGAGGCGCCGCGCCTGCAGATCCGCGACGCTCGGCACCGTCGCCAGCTCGATCTTCTGCTTCGTCAGGAACTCGATCGCCTTGAGCAGCCGATGCTCGCGCGGCTCGACCAGGCTGATCGCGGTGCCTTCACGTCCGGCGCGGCCGGTGCGGCCGCTGCGGTGGACGTAGGACTCCGGCTCCGGCGGCAGGTCGTAGTTGACGACGTGCGAGAGGTGCTCGATGTCGAGCCCTCGCGCGGCGACGTCGGTGGCGATCAGTAGATCCGTCTTCTGCGCCCGCACCCGGCTCATCACCGCGTCGCGCGCGCGCTGTTGCATGCCGCCGTGCAGCGCCTCGGCGCGGTAGCCGTGCGCGTTCATCGTGTCGACCAGCGTGTCGACCTCGAGGCGCGTGCGGCAGAAGACGATCGCCGAGGTCGGATTCTCCATGTCGAGAATGCGATCGAGCGCCGCCGGCTTCTGATCCCTGCGGATGATGTAGGCCACCTGGCGCACGCGCGGCATCTTGCCGGCCGCGGTCTTCTCGTGGGCGATCGTCACGCGCGTCGGGTTGTTCAGGTGCCGCTTCGAGATCGCCAGGATGCGCGCGGGGAGCGTGGCCGAGAAGAGCGCCGTCTGCCGCGTCTTCGGCGTGCCTTCGAGAATGGCGTCGATATCTTCGGCAAAGCCCATGTCGAGCATCTCATCCGCCTCGTCGAGCACGAGCATGCGGATCGCGTCGAGCACCAGCGTCTTGCGCCGGATATGGTCGAGCGCGCGCCCCGGCGTCGCGACGACGATGTCGGCGCCGCGGTCGAGCGCCCGGATCTGCTGCTGCATCGAGGCGCCGCCGTAAAGGGGCACCACCTGCAGGTTCGACCCGCGCGCGTACTTGTGGATCGCTTCGGCGACCTGCATGGCGAGCTCGCGCGTCGGGACGAGCACCATGCCGCAGGTCTGGGCGCGCTTGCCGCTCTTGGCGCCCTTGACGCCGTCGGGCGTGAGTTGCTGAATGATCGGCAGCGCAAAGGCCGCCGTCTTGCCGGTGCCGGTTGCAGCCTGGGCGAGCAGATCCTGTCCTGAGAGCATGAGCGGGATCGTCTGGCGCTGTACCGGCGTCGCCTCTTCGTAGCCAAGCGCGGCGACAACGGCGAGAAGGGAGTCTGTTAATCCGAGAGTGGAGAAGGCGTGGTCAGTAGGGGTCTTCGTCGTAGGAGACATCCGATCATTGTCCCACGAGGGGCTCACCCATGTACGTAAACCTGCGTGCGAATCAAGAGATCCATCTCGAGCGCCACCTCCGGAGCGGTGCCGTCCCAGTAGTGCGTGTGCGCGCCCGAACCGACGCAGATCTCGCGACGCGTCCTCTTCTTGTCGTGTGAGTGGCCCGGCAGCGACGCGTCGATCGCCGTCCATGGCGAACGCCGCGGCGGCGCATTGCACTGGTACCCGCAGGTGTCGGGCCGCCAGAGCCAGCGGCCGACGTAATCGCCGCTGCGATAGGCCTTGACCCATGTCGTGACGCCGAGCTCCGAGGGCAGCGGCTTGCGATCGTCCTCGACATCGTCAGGCTTGAGGTCGGTGACCGGCAACGCGTCGTGCCAGACCCAGTCGTACAGCTCGGGGAACCGGCGCGCGTACAACTGCCGGAGCGGTGACCCCATCGTGAAGAGGGTCACGTCACCGGTGAGCGCCGCCGGCCAGAGGCCGCGGAATTTCAGGTAGCGGAAGAGGTGCGCCGTGATCACGGTGCCCTGGCTATGGGCGATCACCACGACGACCTTGGTGTACGCCGGATCCGCGCGCGCGATGTGCTGGAGCAGTGAATAGAAGCGCGCGAACACGCGGGCGCGCGGCGCCGAGGTGCGCGGGTGCTCGCGCAAGTACCCGTCGACGTCGAGCAGCACGTCGACCGGACCGCGAAAGCCGTCCATCAGCTTGTCGAGGCTGCCGCGACATGCGATCAGACCCGCCGCGGGGACCGCGACGGCGAGGCCCAGCCATCCGACCAACTGCGCCGAGTATTCACCCGACATCCTGAGCCAGTCGGGCGGAACAAGAAACGGGGCGAGCGCCAGCAGCGGCCACACGACGAAGGCCGCCACCATCAGGCGGCCCGATCCCTTGAGCACGCAGAATGCGCTCGTGAGCCACGCGCCGAACTGCGCGCACATCGCGTTGGTGGCAGGCGGAAAGATCTCGGTCCAGACGATCGGCGCGAGCGCGACGAAGGCGAGCAAGGCGCCGACCGCCATCAGCACCGCCGCGGGCACGAATGCCGGCCCGAGGCTCGCGACCAGCACTCCCTGGATGAAGGTCGATCCCGAGGTGACGTTCGGCAGCAACCCCAGTGTCGCGGTGATCCCGACACGGCGTACGCGTCGGGGAACCGTCCCTCGAAGGAGAGGTTGAGAGCCGACCACAGGGCGATGGTGATCAGGAGGAAGGCCGCGGCCGGAATCACCAGCGCAATGCGCGAGGTCCAGACCGCCCGCTTGGCCGCCTCGCGCCGCGACTGATCTGTACTGCGCCAGAACCCCGAACCGGTGGCGAGCGACGCCCAGAACAGGACGATAAAGCTGACCCAGGAGACATGAAGCACGATGAACAGTGCTTCCGCGATGCGGAGCCCCGGCACGACGAGGACGGGAAAGCGCGGATCGCCGCTGGCCGTTGCGTTGGCGATCGCCGTCACGCCGACCCACAGCACCAGGATTCCGCCGGGGATCGACGCCCATTCACTGTTCGGCCGCCGCTTGCGATACGCGTTGAGCAGAAAGCCGACGCCTGCCACCGCCAGCATCAACACTTCGGCGGCAAACAAGCGCGGCGCCACCGGAAATCGTCCGAGGTAGAGCGCGTAGCCCGTCGCGCCGGCCGCGGCTATCACGCTGAGCACGGCGAGGCCAATGCGATACGGGCGATCGGCAGCCGACCGCAGCAATTCGCTGACGACCGCCACTAGGCCGCCAATCGCGATGATGCCGACCGCGAGCCCCAGGTGGGTCCGGTTGGGCACGAGGCTGGCGAGCACCAGCGCGGCCGACACCAGCAAGTACAGATTGAAGATCGCGATCGGTCCCGCCAGCACCAGTGACGCCGCCGCGGTCGTCCACTGAAACACCCGGCCCATCGGGCTGGCGTGCGAACCGACCGACGCCGACGCCGCGTGCTTGCCGATGCTGCCGACGTGGAGCAGCACCTGATACAGCTCGCCGAGGATGCGCGTGGTGCTGCCGCCCACGCGCGACAGATCCGCCCAGTACATCTCGAAGAAGTCGACGCTCACCGGAGCCGCGCCGTTCTTCCGCTCTGCGCTCCGATGACCGCGACGCGTTCGGTCATGGCTGGCTGCGGCGTCACAGGTGCAGTGGTACTCATTCTTGAAGGAAAACGTTGGCCGGTGAGAATCCTAACGGCCCGATCCGCCGGTCTTTCACAGAATCTGGGAGAATGGCATTCGCAATCTACTTGAAGAGGAGAGGCGCTATGTCATTTCGTGGACTTGGATGGATTGTCGTCGCTTTCGTGCTCACGCTCAGTGCCGGGACGGCGTCGGCGCAGGCGCTGAACCTGCCTTACGGGGCGCCGATCAACCTGGATACGGCCAAGAAGGTTACCGCGGCGGCAGTGGCCGAGGCGCGCAAGAACAACTGGGCGATGGCGTTTGCGGTGGTCGATCCGTCGGGTGAGCTTGTCTACTTCGAGAAGATCGACGGCACGCAGACGGCCAGCATCGCGATCGCGCAGGACAAGGCGCGGACGGCGGCGCGGTTCAAGCGCGCGACCAAGGTGTTTCAGGATGCGGTGGAGAAGGGCGGCGTCGAGCTGCGCTACCTCGGCCTCAACGGCGTGACCCCGGCCGAAGGCGGCGTGCCCATCGTCATGAACGGCTTCATCGTCGGTGCGATCGGCGTCTCAGGCGGCACCGGCGCGCAGGACGCGCAGTGCGCCGCCCAGGGCGCAGCGGCGATCAAGTAACGAGTGGAATAGAACGAGTGGGATAATAGTTGTCATGAAACGCGCATCAATCCTGATCGTCCCCGCGCTCGTCTTCGCCGCCGCCGTCGCCGTGATGGCGCAGCGTTCGGCGCTTCCCGTGGTTGAGGTCTACAAGGATCCCGGCTGCGGATGCTGCTCGCTGTGGGCCGACCACCTCAAGGCCGCCGGGTTCAAGGTGAATGTCACCGAGAAGGCCGACCTCGACGAGTTCAAGACCGCCCACGGCGTGCCCGCGAAGGCCCGTTCATGCCACACCGCGCTGGTGGGTGGATACGTGCTCGAAGGCCACGTCCCGGTCGCCGACGTCCAGCGCATGCTGAAGGACAAGCCCGCCATCGTCGGCATCGCCGTGCCGGGAATGCCAATCGGATCGCCGGGGATGGAAGTGAAGGGGATGAAGGCCGCGGCCTACGACGTCGTCTCGTTCGACAAGCAGGGCGCGACCAAATCCTACGCCTCGTACAACCGTTAGCCAACCGTCGCGTGGCCTA
>CAMCNL010000284.1 GCA_945876205.1 Candidatus Sulfopaludibacter sp. SbA3 | reverse complement strand
CGATGAGCGGGATCCCGACGGTCAGCCCCGTCGCGGCCGCCTGGCCGTTCGGTCCGATCGCGCTGCACGCCAGGCCGCTGCCATCACTCAGCAACGCGCCAGCGTAGCGCAGCAGGTTGGGCCGCTGCGGCTCGGTGATCATGAGCGTCCGCAGCGCGCGATTGACCACAGGCATGGCGGCAAAATATCCATCGGGATCCCCCGCCACGGCCGGATCGTTGAGATCCACCACCAGGCAGGCCGGATCGAAGATGCGTGATTTCAGATCGACGAGACAGTCGGGATCGGTGGTCGCGTCGCACGAGAGCGCGTAGTCGAACGTGGCGTTGGCCCTGACGGGGGCGAGGGCCAACTCGCGCGCGGCGACGCGCGCGACGTCCTGCAGGGCGTTGGCGTCGAACATCAGGCGGCCGAACTCGATCGTGCCCGCCAGCAGCAGATACAACACCAGCGAGACGAGCGCGAATTCGACGAGCGCCGCCCCCCGCTCTCTCGCGTCACCCATGACAGGCGTCAGGAACCGCTTAGCGGTTCTTGGTTTCCAGGACGAGCGACGAGAGCGAGCCGTCCCCTCCCACGTTGTCGCCCAGGCGTTTCTGCCCGTTCGACTGCGTGATGGCATTGACGTCGAGGCCAATGCCGGTCGCGGAGTTGCCTTCGTCGAAGCCCGGCGCGTTGGGGGAGGTCTCGATGATCTTGCCGCTGACAATCGGCGCGTTGGAATCGGCGTGCGCGCCCGGCAGGATGGCCGCCGCGGTGGCCAGCATGTCCGTCACCTTGTTGCCGAAGATTGATACCGCAGCCGCTCCGATGAGAGCCACACCCGCAATGATCAATGCGTATTCAACCAGCGCCGCGCCTGTCTCGTTCTTTTTCAACCGTCGCACGATGTTCAGCATGAGACCTCTCCTGTTATTGCCTGAGTACTTCGACGCCTATTTCGGCACGCTATTTCGGCAGTACGGCCGTTCCGGGCATGCTCGAACGGAGCAATTCCTCCCGGCTCGGGAACGACCACAACGCCACATCTGGAACGGGTTCCCGGAGAATAACCGGGTTAACCAGCACGATCAACTCGGTATTCTGGTCGTTCCGGTTGACCCCCTGGAACAGCCGGCCGACCAGCGGCAACGACCGCAAACCCGGGGTCGAGGCCGTATTCGTGGACGTATTGTTGGACAACAGGCCGCCAATCAGCAGCGCCTGGCCGTCCTGCAGCCGCGAGCTGGTCCGCAGCGCGCGCGTCTGGAAGGCCGTGGTCGCGACCGCGGCGCCGGTCGATTCGCGAATCGTATTGGTCAGCACCGAGTCGGGAGTCACGACCAGCGGCTGCACGTCGAGCGTGATGGTGTCGTCTTCGCCCACGAGCGGCCGGATCTGGAGCTGCACTCCGAAAGGGACGAACTCGACCGAGCTGAAGACCCCCGGCGTGGCCGCCGCCGCGCCGCCACCGCCCGCGTTGCCCGCGGCGGCCCCACCGCCGAATGCCGGCGCGAACGCCGTCGGCACGGGAATCTCGCCGCCGATCTGCACCTGCGCCATCTCGCCCGACAGCACCGTCAGCGACGGTGACGACAGGCTTTGCGCGATGCCTTCGCGCTCGAGGAATGAGAGCGCGCCATCGATGGCGGCATGACCGCCCGAATACTGCAGCTCGTTCAGGAGCCCACCGTTCAGGAACGACAGCACATTCTGAATCGCCGCGCCGCTGCTGCCGACGCGCGCCGCCTGGTTCCCCTGCACCGCCGCCGCGGACGCCGCGGGGTTGAGCGACGGCTGGCGAAAATCCGAGAGGGCCAGCACGGCATTGGGATCGAGCGCACGGAGCTTGGTGCGATCGACTTCGATGAGACGGATGTCGACGCGCACCTGCGGCAGGTCGACCACTTGAATGAAGGAGAGGATGCGGCCGCCCGCTGCTTCGATCGCCGTGGCGCGGCCGAAGTTGGTGCGCACCTCGTTGGTCAGCCGGCTCGACCGGGCGCCGCCAAAGAGCGACGCGGACGCGCCGCCGCCGCCCAGTTGTGTCTGCGTCGCCTGCGTCTGCTGCTGCCCGGCGAGTCCCCCCGCTTCGTCCGCCAGCACCCGGATGTCGGAGGCCGAAATCGTCTGCCCGGCGAACAACTGCGCCGACAGCACCAGCACTCGCATCAGCGCGGTCTGATTCGGCACGTGGCCCTCGAGCACGAGCGTGTCGATGAGATCGTCGCGCACGTTGCCGCGCAGCATCCGGCGGATGGTGACGTCCTGCCCGCCAATCGCTCGAATCGCGTCGAGGATCTTCTCTTCCGTCTGCTGCGGCAGCCGATCGAGCTGAATGAGGTTGATCACGGTGCCCGACGACTGGATGGTGCCCTGTAGTTGGGATGCAGCCGGCGCCGGAGCAGATGCGGCCGGCGCCGCAGCTGGATTTGCACCGGGCGCACCAGCGGCACCGGCATCCGGAGTCGGAGCCGCCAGAATCGGCTGCGCGTTGCCACGTGTGTTGTTGCCCGCCTCCAGGTAGTTGCGTGCAATCGCTTCGGCCGTCAGCGAGGTATTGAGGTCCGGCACGACGCCGGTCAGCACGAGCGCGTCACGATCGGGCGCGCTCTCGACGGCAATCGTCGGGTTCACGCTCTTGAGCGCACGCTCGAGCACCGAGAGATCGCGCTGCACCGCAAAGGCGAATTCGCGCGACGTCCCGTTCGCAAACCACACGATCAGCGTCGTTCGGCCCGTTTCGCGACCGAGGACGAGTACTTCGCGGCTGGTGATCAGTTCCGCCGTGAGGATCTCGGGGTCAGCGACCGCGATGCGCTGAATGTCCTGGGGCAACGGCAGCCGCCGGTACTGGGAACGGATGACGACGTTCGGCGCTTCGGTGGAGGGCGTGGCGAGCTGCCCCGCCGACGCGAGATTCGGCGCCAGGTGAAGCGCCACCCACGCCAGCACGAACAGGCTGGTGCCCGCGCGGAGTCGAACCAATATCATGGGACTGGGGCAGACTCTGGATGTCTGCGTGCCACGATTATAGAGCGGCGGACGGCCGGTACCCGGGCCGTAACAGAACTTTACAAAAAAGAGGATTCCGGCCGTGGCGCTCGCCATTCACCTCTGCATCGGGACGGCGTACGCGCTCAGCGTGTTCTGGCTCCTGCGAACGCCTTCGCCACCCCTGGGCTGGGCAACGTGGCTCGTCCTGGCCGCGCTCTACTTCTCCTGCGTGATGGCAGCCGGCTATCGACTGGCGCGATCCGGCGGCCGGCCGCGGCACGTGCGCCGGCCGTACGCGACATCGCAGTTCTGGCTGATCTGGGTTGTCCTCTGCCTCAACGTCATCGCCGGCATCGGCATCATCGGCATCGCCCCGTCGATGCTCCAGGACATCTTCGGCGCCAGTCAGGCGGACGCCGCACAATTCACCGTCGTGATGTCGCTTTGCAGCGTCGGCGGCGCGTTGTTCTGGGCGTCGCTCTCGGATTGGATCGGACGCAAGGCGACCTACACCACCTGCTTCATGCTCGGCGTCGCGCTCTACGCGCTCGCGCCGGTCGCCGCGCGGTCGGGCAATCAACTGGCATTCGTGACCGTGATATGCCTGATCGTGTCTGTGCATGGCGGCGGGTTCGCCACCGTGCCTGGGTACATCGGCGACAGCTTCGGGCCGCGGTCCGGCCGCGCCATCTACGGCCGCGTGCTGACCGCGTGGCCGGCCGCCGCCATCCTGGCACCCATTCTCATGAAGTACATCCGCGACAAGCAGCGCCTGATCGGTGTGCCCTGGCCTCTCGCGTACGACATCACGATGTACATCCTTGCGGCCATCCTGCTGCTGGCGTTGATCGCCAACACGTTCATCCGGCCGGTCGTCGCAGGTAGCGCCGAAGCGCCTTGAACGCCGCGAGCATCTCCGCGTAGGTGACATTCGCGTTGCGGCCGCTCGGGTTCGGCAGGACGAACACGGCCGACTCGCCGAGCCGCTCCGGCTGAAGTCCCACCTTCACCGCGTCCTTGCGGTCGGGAAACATCGCGCGAAACACGGTGACGCCCACCATCGCGACGACGCCCGGTTTGTAGCGGCGGACCTTGGCGCGCAGCTTCGTCCGCCCCTCGACGTATTCCTCCTTGTTCAGCGTGTCGATCCCCGGCGTCGCGCGCGCGATGATGTTGGTGATGCCGTAGCCCCACTCGGCGAGCCGGTCGTCGTCTGCGAAGGTGATCGGCTCAGGGACGAGCTTCGATTCGTGCAGCAGCTTCCAGAAGCGGTTGGAGAAGCCGGCGAAGTGATGGCCGGTGAGTGCGGAGCGCACGCCGGGGTTGATGCCGACGAACAGCACGCGCACGCCTGGCTGGATCCGGTCGCGTAGCGGGGGAAGCAATCTAGTGGGCCGTATCAACTGCAGGAGCCTGGATCACAACCAGCCGTGGACCACGATCGTCGGCCGCGACAACGGAGCGGCCGGGAGCGACGCGGGGAAGGCTTGCCACGAGATATAATTCGAGGCATGGCGCAGTGGCTGGTGAAGGAAGAACCGGATCGTTACGGCTACGACCAGCTCGAGCGAGACCGCAAGACCGTGTGGGCGGGCGTGAGAAATCCGCTTGCCCAGAAACACCTGCGATCCATCCGCAAGGGCGACCGCATCTTCTACTATCACACGGGCAAGGAGAAATCGGTGGTCGCGACGGCGAAGGCGTTGAGCGATGCCTATCCCGATCCCGACGATAGCGACGGCACGCTGCACGTGGTGGACATCGGCGCCGACAAGAAGCTGGCGCGGCCGGTGACGCTGGCGGAGATCAAGGCCGACCGCTCGTTTTCAACATTTCCCCTGGTCCGAATGTCTCGCCTGTCGGTCATGCCTGTCACAGACGCGGAGTGGACTCGAATTGAACAGCTGAGCCGTTCGGGTCGTTCGTGACGTTCAGGTCGTTCGGGTCGCTCGGGCGTTCACTCGTTCTCGTTCTGCTCGTTCTCGTTCTCGTTCCCCTTCTCGTTCTTTCCGCGACGCTCGCCGCGCAGCAGGCCGACCCCGCTCCGATCCTTGTCTCCCGACAGTTGGCCACGCAGGAACGTCTCGTCGTGGGCGAT
>CAMCNL010000283.1 GCA_945876205.1 Candidatus Sulfopaludibacter sp. SbA3 | reverse complement strand
ATTCTGTGCCCATGCCGTCGTGCCGTCGAAACCGTCGGAGATCGTGGCCCGCCCGGTGCGAGAGACGCTCAGCATCAGATTCGGTGCCTTCTGGTAGATCGTGAACTCGCCGGGCATGGGGTCAAGACCCGCGGGTCCCAGCGGAACGTCACGCTTGCCCGTGACCACGCGGCTCGTAATCTTTCGAAGCGCCTGTTCCCCCCCGAGCGCGGTCACGTACTTGGTGAGGATCTCGTCGACCTCCGGCAGCGGCGGCGGGGGCGGCGGGGGCTCAGGGAGGCTGTAATGCGGCGGCGCGGGAACGGGCAGGGCCACCATGGTGGCTGGCTTCGGCGAGCCCCGATGGCACGTGTAGCACGTGACCATCTGTTTTGCACCGAACGAGCTCCGGTTGAGCGCAGCCGTCATCGCCATCATCGCGCGGGCCACCTGCTTCTCCGGCTTGTCGTCTCGCTCCCATTGCTCCCAGACGTGGCAGTAATTGCAGCCCACGCCGAGCTGGGCCGCGATCAGGTGCATCGAGGGGTTCATCTGGTTGAAGGGAATGTCCTTCAGAACCTGTACGTTCTTGAATTGCTGGGCCGGCGGTGCGGGCGCGGGCGCGGGCGCCTGCGCCTGCTGCGGTGCGGCGGCCACGAGCGTCGTCGCGAGCGCAAGCGCACAGGACGCGCTGATCATTCGGCGAAAAGAAGCCTTCGCGCTAGGCATAGCCGTGCAATCCTCCCCAGGTGCGACACGCGGCGTACGGGACCACTATCGTCCCTACGGAGTCGGAGCGGCTGCCGGCGCTGCGCCAGCGGCGGACAGTTTCTGGCCGTTCGGCAGCACGACGTCCCGAACTCGTCCGACCGGCACACCGTTCTTCGCCACAATCATCGTCACGGTCACCTCGTCCCCCGCCTTGAACGACCGGCGGCCCCAGCCACGGGCGACCATGTCGGGCGGATTGCTGGTCTCCGCGATCCAATTGACGACCTGGCCCTGATCATCCTTGACATCGAACTTCAGGAAGCAGTGCGGATTGGACCAGATCCACTCTGTCACGGTGGCCTTCACCGTGACAGTCTTCGCATTCTCAAACGCCGCGTTACCGTGGTGGGCCACCAGTGAAGCGGACAGGATCACGCAGCCCAGCGCCGCGAGAAAACCAACTTTACGTATCATGCGTACCCCCAACTTCCCGTTTTCGTTCATTTCGCCGTCGGCACAACCGGCACAGCCGGCTTGCCGAACCTCGCCGCATCGACCGGAACATTCACGCGCAACTCGGTGAGATCGAATTCCAACTCGCCGTCCGTCCACCGCATCCTCCAGTGGAAGGGGAATTTGACGCCTGAGACTTCACGATAGTCACTGTAGTCAATCTGCGTGGGAATGCGCCCGAGCGGCAGCGTGGTGTAGCGCAGGACGCGCACGAGCAAGCCAGACTCATCGTCAAAGTAGAGCTTCATGGGCGCCCCCGCGGCGTTGGTGCCCTGAACGACCTGGACGTCGCGGCCCTCGACCGTAATGGGCGACGCGACGCGCCACGCGACGAGCGCCTGCTTGATGCGACCTGGGAACGACAGCTCCGCCTCCAACCTGGCGGCGTGCAGATCGTCTCCCTCCAACGGGAGCACCAAATCGAACGGCCTGTCAGTATCCGGCACGGCATCCCAGGCCACACGGCCGTCATAGACCATCGCCCGGTCGCCTCTGGCGCCGTGCATGATTGTGGCGCGTTGATTGGGCGCCTTGGCATAGAGATCGAGTGGGTATACCAAGGCGTCATCGAACGCTTTGTACGTCCCTCGCCCCGCATAGCTGGTGATGCCGGCGAGCCGGGCGGCCCCACCAAGGGCCTGAATGTACTTGTCAAACACCTGATCGACCGGAGGCGCCCCCGGGGCCTGACGGAGAATCTCATCCGGATCCTCATCAGGCGGAACGCTGTACAGCTCGGCGATATTCGGAATGAGCTTCGGGCGAGTCCCGAATCGATGGCAGGAATAGCAGTTCACCACGGGACGTCCCCAGAAATAGGTGCGATTGATGGCGGTGACCATCTCCACCATCTGGCGCGCCGTCGTCTTGCTCGGGTGGTCGTCGGCATAGCGAGACCAGTCGCCGCCGCTCTCTTCAACGTGGCAGCTTGTGCAGTTGGCATTGAGAGAGGCGGCAAACAACCCCATCGTGTCCATGAACTGCTTGGCGGTTGTCCCCTTGAGCACGCGGACGTCCATGAAGACTTCCTCGGCCATCCTGGGTCTCTCGGCTTGGCCGGCCTGACCGCGGACCGACGCCGCACTCACGAGGCACACGAGGGCGGCTCCGACCGCGCCCACGAACCGCCGTCTCGAACCCAGCTTCATTGCGGCTATCTCGCCGGGGCCGGGTCGGCCACCGGCTTGCCAAGCAGCTTGTTGTACTCGGCCGTTTCCGACGGCGAGCAGATCATCTCGCGAAGGTCGAAATCGTCCGGCATCAATCTGAACGGAAACTTGTCGAGCGCCACCCACGGCTTCGTATACATGACCGGATCGTTGATCGTCACCGTGAGCTCCAGTCGGTCACGGCTGACGCGGCGGAACCGCTCCTCCACCATCAACTCCTCGCTGTGCGGTCGGCCGGCGTTGTCGAGCCACGTCCGCTCGTCGGCCCCGTTCGTATTGACCACGAATTCGGTGTCCGACACCCAGCGACCCACGGAGTACCCGTACCACCGCGGCTCGTCGTACTCCTTCTTGAGCTGTCGGCCGTCGGTCCAGATCGAGCGCCATCGCTTCTCCCACAGGTGAAGGACGAGCACCTGCTTCGGCGTCTGCGCGATTTGAATCGTTCGCAGCTCGTAGAGATTGAGGCGCGGAAACCCGCCAGGATCGCAGATATTGATCGGGTCGTTGGTCAGCCAAGCTGGCACTTCGGTGACGCCGAACCCCGGCTTGTTGGCCTTCCACTTTGCGAGCCCGACAGAGGTGAAAGGCAACTCATGCTCGGGTTTCCCATCCGACGGCATGTTCTTCGCGCCGGTTGCCTGGATGCCGTCCCCTGGCGATCTGGCTGGCTCCCAGATCCCGGAGAGGTCACGGCGTGGAGCAGGGACTGCCGTTGGAGCGTTCGCCGCTCGTGGCTCTCTCGGCGCAGCGGTTTGAGCGCTCGCAGGAGCCGACACCATGAATGCGACCAGTGCCATCGTCCCAGCCGCAAAATGCTTCATCATCTCGAAATTCCTCTCCGTAGCAGACCCGCTGCTCAGCCTAGTCGACGATCGCCAGCTGCGAATTCTCGTACGAAAACGGTGTGAACTCGGCGGTGCGCCCGAACCGGTCGGTCGCGGTGATCGTGTAACTGACCGCGCCCACCGGGGCGTCCTCGGGAACGGTCCAGATCACATTCCACAGGTTGGTCGGGGGGCTCAGATAGCCTCTCGGAGTCGCAGGAGGGTTGGGCCCGACCCATGGCGCGCCGCGCCACCGGCCCTGAACATCGACGGTCCTGCCCCCGTACGTGATGTGCCCCACGACGACGGCCGTATTCTCCACTTCCCCGGTACCGCCGTCTCTGGCCGTGATGCGCCAGCCCATGCGCTGGCCCCGCTTGAAGCGATTCCTGAGAAAGCAGTTCTCGGGGTCGGCAGGCTTCGAGAATACGGCCACGTCAGCGAAGATGACGAGCTTGCCCATGCCATGCCCCGGTTGCGCTGCCGGAGGCGCCGGCGGCTGGGCGCCACGGCCTTCACGCGCCCCTCGCTCCTGGCCGGCGAGCATGGTCACGCTCAGCACTGCCATCAACATCGAAACCAGTACAAGTCCCTGCCGTCTGCTCATCCTTCGCTGCCCCGGCGCGTTCATACGTTCCTCGCCCGAATCGCAATTAGGCCCGCTCGCACCATCGGCGACAATACCGGAACCCCGGTATGCCCCCTCTATGTGACCCCATCTGAAAGGACCTCGCTTATAATCCCCGCTCGTCTCCTCCAAATTGCAAGGCGCACGAATGAACCTGCGAGCCCTCGGCCTTCTGACGGCGGTCACCTGCCTGATTCCCGCGGTGTCCTCGGCCGCGCGGGACGTCCCGGAGAACCTCAGCGACTACCGAATCACCTCGTGGACCGGTGGTGATGGCATCACGCTCGGCGAGATCCGCTCGCTCGCCCAGGATCGGGACGGCTATCTCTGGCTGGCATCCGACTCGGGATTGGTGCGCTTCGACGGATTTCACTTCGCCACCGCCGATCTCGTGTCAGGTGAGAGGACGCTTCCCCTGGCTCTCACGCGCGCGGTGCACCTCGCGCGCGACGGCAGTCTCTGGGTTGGATACAGCGGTCGGCGCGGCATCTACCGCATCGTGGGTGGCGAAGTTCGACAGGTGTACCTCGAGGGCCAGATCGCCGGCTTCATCAACGTCATCCGCGAAGGCCACGACGGCACGATATGGGTAGGCTACGACGAAGGACTGTATCGATTCCGAAACGGGCGCTGGGAGCGGATACCACTGCCCGGCCCGGGCCCCATCGTGCGGGACGTCCACGAGGATCGCGCGGGCACTCTGTGGGTGGCCACCACGAACGGCCTGTATCGCGGCGGCGTCTTGGGACACGGGTTCGAGATGGTGCATCAGGACAGCGGCAGGGCCGTGAGCATCAGCGAAGACGCGTTCGGACATGTCTGGACGACCGACGATCGCGTCGGGTTCCGGCGCGCCGACGCCGCCGGTCGCAACCGCCTGTTCGAAGCCCGCGGGATGGACCTGCTGCATGACAGCAGGGGCAACCTGTGGGTGACCACGGTCGGCCAGGGCCTCTGGCAGGTGCGGAACATCGGCGGCCGTGGCGCGGCCCCGGCCGTCAGGCGCGCCACAGTGGAAACGGGGCTGGTGAACGAGGAAAACAGCGACATTCTGGAAGACCGGGACGGCAACATCTGGGTGGGCTCCATCCAGGGGCTGACCCGGCTGACTCCCCACAAGGCCACCTCCATCGTCGATATCGGCGTCGTCCGCGCGCTCACGCTCGGCGCCGACGGCACCGCATGGGCCGGAACGACAACGGGCCTCATCGCCCTGACGGGGGTGACGGCGCACTCACGCGGCACGAGCCGCGT
>CAMCNL010000282.1 GCA_945876205.1 Candidatus Sulfopaludibacter sp. SbA3 | reverse complement strand
TGCGTCTCGACCGGATTGTACAGGTCGATCGGCGTCGTCAGCACCGAGGCGCTATCGACGCGTGTCGTGCGCGTCGGGAAGGTCTGGTGGTCCCACCCGCCGAGGAAGTCGTGGTTGACCAGGAACTTGACCGGGCCTGACACTTCGACCTGGTTGTTGATCGGGCGGCGGCGATGCTTGAAGTAGAGAAACTGCCTCGTGACCGTGCTCGGGTAGACGACGCGCAGGGTCTCGGTTTCCCAGTACTCGTCGGTGATGTAGCGGTAGGCGGAAATATTCCGGACGCCGATGCCGTTGCGGAAGGTGTGGGCGTACGAGCCGCGGAAATTGTGGTCCTGGGACAGCGCAAAGTCCTGCGGTGTGCTGAAGCGGCGATCGCGCGGCACATCGGCGATGAACGTGGTGCCATCCGGGCGCGTCACCAGCGGCACACCGGGGTCTCCACCCAGGTCGTTGCGATTCAACGCATAGCGAAGGTCCAATCGATCCGCCTGCCCCAGCCGGATGGTGATCGACGGCGTCACGTTGAGGCGCGTCCAGGCGTCGTGACGGAAGTTGTCGGCCGATTCGGCGCCGACGTCGACCCGGTACAACGTGCGGTTGCTGACGCCGAGACGTCCTGTGGCCCCGAAGGTTCCGCGATAGGTGTGCCAGCTTCCAGCGCTCGTGGAAAAGTCGTAGGCCGGCTGCGGCGACGGCTTCTTCAGGACGATATTCATGGTGGCGCCGAGTGAATCGCTGCCGTAGAGCACCGACGCCGGCCCCTTGAGCACTTCAACCGAGTCGACGTTCGACATCTGCGATCGCACGCGGTTACCCTCGGTGCGGATGCCATCGACCAGCTGCACGACGTCGCCGAAGCCGCGAAACTGGTAGCTCTCGTAGACGCCGTAGGTTTGATACGCGTTTACGTTGTTGACGAACTGGAGCGCGGTGACGAGATCGTTGACGCCCTGGGACTGCAACTGCTGGGCGGTGACGATGTTCACCGTGATCGGCTGATCGCGCAGCGGCACCGCCGTGCGGCCGATCGACGGCAGCGTCGCAATACCCTGCACGGTCACAGCCTCGGTCACTCCCGCGATCTGCAGCGTCGCCTCGATGCCGTAACCGGCTGCCCCGAGCGTGATGTCTTCGGTGTGGATCCCGAATCCGGCGGCGGTGATTTGCACCAGGTAGCGGTCCGCCTGCAGTTCCGCGAAGCGGAAAGTGCCGTCGGCTCCGCTGCTGGTCCTCTGTTGGCTGCCTGACGCAATGGTAATGAGCGTCACCTCGGCGCCGGCCACGACCGCCCGGTCAGGGTCGGTCACGCGTCCGGATATCGCGGCTGTCTGCGCGAAGGCCGGTGTCATGAGCAAGAAACAGGAAATGAATGCAGATCCCACACGTCGAGCTGTGATCACTTCTACCCCCAGAACTATTTCGTGAGGGCGACAGGCTATGGGAGGGACGTAGGAACATCAACTGAAGTGTTCCTGAATTCTTCGTCAGGAAGTGGCGTTGACGGGAATTGGGCCTGAATGATCGAATGTCGATTCCAGGCCTCGTGGATCGACAATAGGTCAGGAGTGACGCATGAGCGGAGTACGAGTGCTGGTGGGCACGCGCAAGGGCGCGTTTGTCCTGACGTCGGACGGCAAGCGCGAACAGTGGGACGTCAGCGGCCCGCATTTCGGCGGTTGGGAGATCTACCACCTCAAAGGGTCTCCAGTTGATCCAGACCGGATCTACGCCTCGCAGTCCAGCGGCTGGTTCGGACAACTGATCCAGCGGTCACACGACGGCGGCAAGACCTGGGAGCCGGTCGGCAACAAGTTCGTCTACGAAGGCACGCCCGGCACGCACACTGTGCGGGACGATCCGCGACCACGTCACGAAGCGTGCGAGCAGGACCTTTCGGACGAGCCGCTCGACGCCCCGCTACCTGACTCCGTAGCGCGGGGTACCGAGCCGTACCTCGTGGTCGGCGCGATCGCCGGCGGCTGATTGCGCGGGAACCTTTACTTCAGGCCGTAACGCTTCTTGACCTCGGGCCATTCGGCTTTCAGCCGGATGAAGGCCTCGACGTCACGACACAGCAGAAACGGGTTGGTCTTCTTCTCGAGGGCGATGGTCGAGCTCGGCCGGATTCCGTAGTCGTGCCCGGGCCACACCGTCGCCTCGTCGGGAACCGCCGCGAGCAGACGCTGAAGGCTGTCCCATTCGGTCCGCGCGTCGGGTTCGCTACGGGTCCCGCCCACCTTGCCCACAAACAGCAGGTCGCCGGTGATGAGCAGCCCATACGCGGGCTCGAAGATCACCAGGTGGTCGGCCGCATGCCCAGGAGTGTGAAAGAAGCGTAAGTCGAGAGTGCCCACCTTGAGCGTGCCGCCGCCAGAAAGTGGAACATCCACGTGCGTTGGCACGTCCGGATGCGCCGCGACCGGCGCCTGCGTCAGCGCAACCGCCTGCTCGTTGCCGTTGATATGGTCCGGGTGCCCGTGCGTGTTGACGATGTGTGTGACGGTGAGGTGCTGGTCTCGCGCGCGATCCACGAGCATTTCGGGCGCATAGGACGGATCGATCAGGACAGCGTGACCCGCATCGCGGTCGCCCAGCAGGTACCCGAAATTGCGATCGCCGCCCGTGCGTATCTGTTCGAAGACAAGGTGCATGGCTGGGCTCATTCTAGACTGGGTGGCGGTGCACGCTTTGCAGTCATGAATGTGCCATGGATCGCCGCGACACCGCCAGACGGGCAGACACGATGCGGCGGGTCGCCGAGCGGCTCGCGCAGTCGCGCGACGGACTTCGTCCTGACGACCTCAGCGAGGAGGGCGTGGTGCCCGCGGACGGAGCGGCCCGCATCGTCAAACGGCTGATGTGGCGCGGCCTGGCGCGTGCCGGGTGCGCAGGCCGTTATCTGGCGAGCGCCGCCCTCCTACACGCCGCCCCGCTGGAGCGCTGCACCTAAACAGCCCCCGCCAGGGCCGCCGTTCAAGCCGGGCCCAGCCCCGCCGATTAGGTAGGGGAGCAATTTGTTATGGCAACGGATCTGGGTCGGCCGAGTACACGACGACCGCCACAGCCTGCTCCCGCGAACGATTCGCGGGCGGTATGGTCTGGCGAGGTGCCGACGATCGGGGCGCCGCGAACCACACTACGCGCGCTCATGCCGAGCGACGCTGAATCGCTCTCTTCGCTTCTCGCGACCGAGCCGGTCGGGCAGTTCATCCTGCCGCCGCCGCAATCGGTCGAACATTTCGGCCGGTTCATCGAATGGACGCACCGTCAGCAGGACGCGGGGCGGCACCTCTGTTTTGGCATCGTGCCGCCGGACCACGACACGGCTGTGGGCGTCATCCAGGTGCGGCGCGAATCCGGGGACTCCTCCACCGCCGAATGGGGATTCGCTCTGAGTGAGCGGTACTGGGGAACCGGCCTGTTCATGGCGAGCGCCGAGCTCGTCCTGAAATTCCTGTTCGAAACGGCCGGCATTCACCGCGTCGAAGCGCGAACCATCGTCGGCAACGGCCGGGCGGCAGGGGCGCTTCAGAAGCTCGGTGCGGTGAACGAGGGAATCCTTCGACGCGGCGTGAGCCGCGACGGTAAGTTTTTCGATCAGATCATGTGGTCGATTCTGTCCGAGGATCGGCGTCCTCCGGCTGCAGTCGTCGCGACCACCACTCTTCACTGAGGACAACTGAAGGACCGCCAGGAGGCTCCAAATGCAACTGCGCAAGGCGCGGCTTTGTATCGACTGCGAGGAGATTCACGACCAGTGGCAGTGCCCGATCTGCGCGTCGGAGACGTTTGCGTTTCTCACGCAGTGGATGCCTGCTCCCGAGCGTCGCCAGAAGCCTCGCCTGCCGTCCGGCCACGTCGCGCAGCTAGCCGCGCTCGGCGACGATGAGGACCGCGAGCACGCGGCGGTCGCCTTCCTGAACTCGCTCGTCCGCTGGACGAGGCGCGCGCGGGGGCACCTGGAGGCGATCGGAATTCTGTAACACTAGGTGGATGAACGTCGCCATCTTCGGCGCCACCGGCATGGTCGGCAAGGGCGTGCTGCTCGAATGCCTCGACGATGCCCGGGTTGCGCGTGTCCTGCTCGTCTCGCGGCAGCACATCGACATCAGCCATCCGAAGCTCCACGAGATCGTCCACCTGGACTTCTTCGACTTCTCCGCTACATCCAGCCGCTCAATGGGCATCCGATCGCTCTACCCTCTTCTTCGCCGCGTGTTGCCGCAGTACGTGACCACCACCGTGAATATCGGCCGCGCGATGATCGAGGTGGCGGAGCGTGGATATTCCAAACAGATCCTGTTCTCGCCGGACATCAATCGACTAGCGAGCCGCAGCTGAGGCTTGCTGCTCTCGATAGAAGGCGATCAGGTCCATGCTCAGCGGCGGCGTCGCGCCGAGCTGCCGCATCATCGTCGTGGCCTGGCCACGATGATACGTGCCGTGATTGACCACGTGCTGCAGCATCTGCCAGAAGACTTGAGCCTGCGGTTGGCCGTTGAACCCGCGGTACTCCATCAGCCTCCCCACGCCGTCCACACCGAGGCCATCGAGAAACGCGCGCATGTTGATTTCGTGCGCGCTCCACGACGTCCTGAGGGTCGCCACGTCGGGAAACGCCGAAGCGTCGAGCATCCCGGCCAGCGGTTTACCTTCCCACCGTGAGTACCAGACGCAATCGGCCGAATAGACGTGCACCAGCGTGTCGCGGATAGACGGAAAGCTATTGCCGAGATCTTTCGTGAATTGCTCGGCAGTCAGCGCCTCCGCCGCATCGAGCACGCGGTCCCGCGCCCAGTAGTGATAGTCGAGCAGAGACTGAAGTTCATGAACACTCATAAGCACGGCCGCTCACACTTGAATCTAGGGCGACGCGACATGCGGCGACTACAGGTGGACCTTTCGAGAACGTGCGCCGCTGTAGGCGAACCTCAAGCCCAAGATGCCGTCAACAGTATCAACTGCGCAACATTTGATGAATGTCTTTGAACATTCTGCGGTACGACAGGATTAGCTTCCTCAGGGTCGTGCTCGTCTCTTCGTTGAAGAGATATTCCTTGCCACGGTGACTGAAGAGATGTCCCTTGTCTATTTCGCTCGGTCT
>CAMCNL010000281.1 GCA_945876205.1 Candidatus Sulfopaludibacter sp. SbA3 | reverse complement strand
TCATCCCGGTGGCCAATCCGCTCGACGCGATGGCGCAGGCGCTCTTTCGCTTGACCAAGTTCCCGCGCGAGCGCGTGATCGGCATGGCCGGCGTGCTCGATTCGGCGCGGATGAGCACGTTCATCGCGATGGAGCTGAAGGTCTCGGTCGAGAACGTGCACTCGTTCGTGCTCGGCGGCCACGGCGACACGATGGTGCCGCTGCCGCGCTATTCGACGGTGGCCGGCGTGCCGATCACGGAACTGCTGTCGAAGGAGCGCATCGCCGCGATTGCCGAGCGTACCGCCAACGGCGGCGCGGAGATCACCAAAATGGTGGGCACGAGCGCCTGGTATGCCCCGGGCGCCGCGGCGGCCGAGATGTGCGAAGCGATTCTGAAGGACAAGAAGAAGATCCTGCCGTGCTCGGTCTTCCTTCAGGGCGAATACGGCATTCGCGACCTGTTCGTCGGCGTCCCCGTGAAGCTCGGCGCGCGCGGCATGGAAGGGATCATCGAGATCAAGCTGACGCCCGAAGAGGATGCGGCGTTGAAGAAGTCGGCCGCCTCCGTCAAGGAGCTCGTCGACATCATCGGAATGTAGTGTCGGTCGTGCGGTTCGCGAGCGTCCAGCTGACGGCGTGAACGAGCCGCACGATCTTTTCCATCTTGTCGTAGTTGATCTTCTCAGGCGTGTCGTTCGGCGTGTGGTAGTCGGGATGCAGTCCGGTGTGAAACAGGATCGCCGGGACGCCGCGGTGCAGGAAGGGCCAGTTGTCGCTTCGCCGCAGCAGGTTCGACGCGTTGTTGTCGTAGCGCTTCCGTAACGTCAGGCCATACGCGGCGTTGGCCGCATCGATCTCCGCGGCCAGCTTCGGCACGCGGCTGTAGCCATACAAGTCCACGGCATTCGCGTTCACATCGGCGGAAGTGGGCGCCAGCCCCAGGTAGCGTGTGCCACCGCCGGTGGACGGGATCTCCTCGTTGCGGCCGATCATGTCCACGTTGAGCACCGCGACGATCGTCTCGAGCGGCGCCAGCGGACGCTCGGTGTACGCCCAGGAGCCGAGCAACCCGCGCTCTTCGGCGTTCCAGACCGCGAACAGCACGCTGCGCCGTGGCCGCCGTCCCTCGCGAGCGGCGAGGGAATACGCCTCCGCAATCTCCAGCACGCCGGCGGTGCCCGAGGCGTTGTCGTCGGCGCCCCTGAAGATCCGGTCGCGATCGGCGCCGTCGTGATCGAGGTGCGAGCTGACGATGACCCACTCGCTCCTGAGCGCGGGGTCCGAGCCTTCCACGAGCCCCACGACATTGCGCTCCGCGATCTCGTAACGATCCACGCTGGTCTCGAGCTCGACCAAGGCGCCTGGGACGTCCAGTGGGGGATATCCCGCCACGCGATCGGCGGCGCGCGACAGATCGTCGAGCGATCGGCCGGTCGATGCGACCAGGCTTGCCGCAGTCGCGCGTGAAATCTGGAGCGCCGGAATCCGAATCTCGCCCGCCCAGTCGGCGAGCGTGTACGCGCGCGGGCCGGTCTGCGTCTCCGGCCATACGCCGCGGGCGGCGGCCTGGAAATCTGGCGTCGCGGGATGGTTGTGAACGTCGTCCACGAAGAGAATCCCGACGGCGCCTTTCTGCTGCGCGGCCAGCGCCTTGCGCCAGGCCACCGCGCGCTCGGACGTCACCACGCCGTCGAATGGACTGTTGGCATCGCGCTCGCCGGGTTCATGCGCGAGCACGAGCACGACCTTGCCCTTGACCTGGTCGGCGGGGAAGTCCTCGTGGCCCCGCTCAGGCCAGGACATGCCGAAGCCCGCGAATACGAGCGGGCCGCGGGCGTGTCCCGTTCCGCTGAACCGCTCGGGAAAGAAATCGCGGGACTCCATCACGCGCCACGCATGGCCCTCGTCGGCCGAGATCTTCATCTCGTTGCCGGAGCCCAGCGTGGTGGTGATCAGCTTGAAGGGGTGGAAGAACGACCCGCCGGAACCGGCGGGTGTGAGGCCGAGCCGCTCGAAGCGGCTTTTCACGAAGTCCGCGGCCAGACGATTCTCGGGCGAGTCGACCAATCGCCCGCGCATGTTGTCGCCCGCCAGGAAGAAGACGTCGGGCCGCATGTCTTCCTTGCGGATCGATTCATTCTGCGGCGCGCGATCCTGACCGTGGAGCCCGATGGCCGCAGCCACCAGCACCGCGACGGCCAGGCGGCGTGTCATGCCGACATATTAGCCGACAGCTTCTTGAGCGCCCGGCTGACCGCCATGCGCGCCCCGTCGACGGTGCGCATCCCGAACTGGCGGGCGATTTCGCCCATGCTCCACTGCGCCTCGACGCGGGCGACGACCATCTCTCGGTCGCGGGGCTTCAGCAGCCCGAGCGCCCTCCGGTATCGGTCGTACGATTCGTTCTGGAGCGCCACCTCGAGCGGCGACGTGAGGTCGCCCGGGTGATCCTCCGGCAATTCCACGGGCGCCGGATGACGACCGACGCGCCGTATCTCGTCGCGGATCCGGTTGATCACCGACATCCGCAGGTAGGCCTGCATCGCGCCGACGTGCCGCGGTTGGAAAACCGCGAGCCGCTGGACGACGTGCATCGCCGCTTCCTGCACGAGGTCGCCGGTGTCGAGGGAGCCGCGGGCCGACGCCGGCAGCTTGCCGTGGGCCCACCGCTTCAACTGCGGCAGGCAGCGCTGGAGCAGGGCTTCGACGGCAAGCCGATCGCCGCCCTGCGCCTTCATCACCAGCTCGATGGTCGGCTCGTCGCTGAGGAGCGGATCGAGCGATGCGTCCTCTGGCGGCGGTGTCTCTTTTCGCGATTCCCGGGCGGTCATGGTCGATTGGCTGAGCATCATACCCGGTACTAACGCCGAACGCCGCGGTACCGAACAAACCCGACTGGTGCGGTATTCTCTGAACCGCCATGGTCGGCAAGACGATCTCCCATTACCGCGTCACCGGGAAACTGGGTATCGGGGGCATGGGCGTCGTCTACGAGGCCGAAGACACGAAATTGTCGCGCCGGGTGGCGCTCAAGTTTCTCCCCGAGGAGCTCGCCGGCGACGCCGAAGCCGCCCGCCGGCTGGCCCGCGAGGCGCAGACCATCGCCTCCCTCAACCATCCGCACATCTGCACGATCTACGAGATCGACGAGCACGAGGGATCCGCGTTCATCGTCATGGAGCGCTGCGAGGGGATCAACCTGAAGCTCCATATGGCGCGGCACGAGCTGAGCAACGCTGAAGTCGTGAGCATGGCGCTGCAGATCACCCAGGCGCTCGAAGCGGCGCATGCGTCGCGCATCGTTCACCGCGACATCAAGCCGGGCAACATCGTCGTGACGCCCGCCGGCCAGGTGAAGGTGCTGGATTTCGGCCTCGCCCGGCGCTTTACCGCGCCCGACGATACGGGACCTCTGGTGCTTGAAGGGTCGACCATTCCCGGCCGTCCGATGGGGACGGCGAACTACATGGCCCCCGAGCGGATTCTCCAGGAGCCGGTGGATCCGCGCAGCGACCTGTTCTCGCTCGGTGTCGTGATCTATGAAATGGCGACGGGGAGGCTGCCATTTGGGGGAGCGTCCCCGTCCGAGACGGTCACGAACGTGCTGGAGAAAGAACCCGTACCTCTGACGACGCTTGCCACCAACCGCCCGATCGAGCTCGAGCGGATTGTGAATCGGCTGCTCGCGAAGCGGCCCGACGATCGCTACCAGTCCGCCGCCGATCTTCAGCGCGACTTGCGTGCGCTGCAGGCCCGCAGCGAGCCGAGCCTCCTGAAGCGGTTCGTGACGCGCCTGACCAAACCGCCCGCCCGCTGACACCTACCACTCCCAGTGAACTTCCCACGGCATGTCCTGCCAGGCGCCGCCGTTTTCCGGCAGCGGCTTCCGTTTGATGGCGGGCACGTGGAGGACGAGGAACACGTCGCCTTTTTCGGCGTCCGGCACGCCCGGATCACCGAGCATCCCGGGCAAGCTCCGCGCACTCTCGATGATCCACTTCTTGTAGGCGCCGTTTTCCATCTTGTCCAGGTCCTCTTTCTTGAAGCGCAGGACGACCCTGAACATGCCGGGGTGACTGGGAACACCGGGCGTCCGGGAGACGCCGATCTGATCGAAATCGGTGGTGTCGTGGACTTCGACCCGGCCCTCGCCGGACCTGGTGCTGCCGATCTTGACCTCGCCTTGAGCGGGGTGGTTGACGACGTCCTCGATCGTGACCACTTGTTCAGCGGCGCCGGAAGCGGCGTGTGTCGTGGGAATCCGGAGACGATTCGCGAGCCTGGGTATCTCTTTCCTGTATTTGCTTCCCGTTGTCTGTAACCAGACGCTGCTGTTTCCGCCGCCTTGACTCGTGCCGTTGTCGCTTGACATGTATTCATCCTCCTCGCGTCCGCGAGTTATGGGGGTTATTCGCTTCAGCCGCCAGAGATCAATCGAATGTCGGGCCGTGACATCAGTGCCTTGCGATTCGACAGAGGAACAAGCTTTCCGAGCTCGTCGGCCAGTCTTCGCGCATTGCCCGCCTCAACCCCGGCTGCGGTGCGGTCGCCCGCCCGCGCCAGCGCCTCGCCGCGCCAGTGGTGGATCTGCGCGCGCAGCTCTGGTCCGAGGGTCAGGTCACCCTCAGGGGCGATGCTGGCGAGGGTCTGAATCGCGTCTTTCGGCCGATTGGCGGCGAGCTCGATACGAGCCAGCAGCACGCGGCACCGCGCCTCGAGGGCCACGCGGCCCATCCGGCGCGCCTGGTCGAGGCTGGCAGCGACTGAGCTGCGCCCACGCGCCAGTTGCCCCTGCATCGCGTCCAGCAATCCCAGGTATGCGCGCGCCTCGACGCTGGCCGCTTCTGGCAAGTCGTCTACCCAGAATGTCGCCGCCTGGGTAAAAGCCCTTCGGGCATCCACATCACGGCCAGACTCGTAGGCCAGCTCGCCTCGAGTGAAGTAGAGAAGCGGAAGAGAGCCCGTGTCGCCGGCTCGCTGGAGATCGTCGAGCGCCTCCGTGAGGTCGGTCCCGGCGGCTTCGAACTGTCCAAGCCTGGTGCGGACCCTGCCGAGCTCGATCTGTGCGTGCACGTTTTCCAGCGTCGGGACATCTCTCTTGATTTGAAGGAGAAGCTCCTGGGCTGACCCGTACCTCGCCAT
>CAMCNL010000280.1 GCA_945876205.1 Candidatus Sulfopaludibacter sp. SbA3 | reverse complement strand
GGGCTTCGTCTTCGCCGGCATGCCGGCCCGCAACGGCGTGACTGCCGCGCTGCTCGTCCAATCGGGCCTCAATGGCGTGGACGATGTGTTTTCTGGGGACGACAACTACTTCCAGGCGTACGCGCCGAAGGGCAGCCCGGAGCTGCTTGCCGAGAAGCTTGGCGAGCGGTACGCGGTGACCGAAACCGACATCAAGAAGTGGACGGTGGGCTCGCCGATCCAGGCGCCGCTCGACGCCGTCGAACTGCTGCGCAAGAAGCGACCCTTCGAGGCCGACGATGTGAAGAGCGTCGTCGTGCGGCTGGCGCCGACGGTGGGAGCCGTGGTCGACAACCGCGACATCCCCGACATCTGCCTGCAGCACATGATCGCCGTGATGCTGCTCGACAAGACGGCGTCCTTCCACGCCGCGCACGACAAGCCACGCATGCAGGATGCCGTCGTCCTGCGCCAGCGCGCCAAGGTGCAATACCTGGCCGATGACGAGCTCGCGCGCCTGCTGCCCGTGCGCGTCGGGGTGGTCGAGATCACCTTCACTGATGGAACGCGGATGACCGAGCGGGTCGAAGCCGTGCGCGGAACCCCGCGAAACCCGATGCCTCGAGAGGAAGTCGTCGCCAAGGCACGCGACCTGATCGCTCCGGTGCTCGGAGCGGGCACCACGCAAAAGCTGATCGACGCCGTGCTCGGCATCGAGAACGTCACGAACGTGCGCGCATTCCGCGCGCTGCTGCAGAAGACGTAGCGGAAGACTCACGCCTTCTCCGCTGCAAGCGCCCGACCCACGAGACTGCGTCAGCGTTGTCGCGGTAAGGTGATGACCAGGCGACGCTTGTTCGCGTGGCTGAAAGCTGACGCCGCAGGGCCGCCGCGCCGCTGACAACCATGGTTACTGCTTCCCCCTCGCCCCCTCACCCCTTGCCCCCTGCTGCATCTCATCATCGTCCGGGCGGCGGATTTCAGAATCCGTGGCCACACGCCCAGCTCCACGGCCTCGCTGACTTCTTTCGGTGGCGCCTGGTTCAGCGGCGGACCACTCCGATCGTGCCGAGCCCTCCCCGCGATTCGCTGCCGAAGCGGACGCCGGCCATTGTCACGCCGCGGGCCGAGAGCGGCCATCGATCGGTCACGTGGGTGGGCCACTCGACCGTCTTGCTGCAGCTTGGGAGCCTCAACGTGCTCACCGATCCCGTCTGGAGCGAGCGGGCCTCGCCGCTTCAGTGGATCGGACCGCCACGCCTGATGACCGCGGCCGTCGACTTCGACGCTCTCCCCGCGATCGACGTCGTGCTGCTCTCGCACAATCATTACGATCACCTCGATGCCGCGACCGTGCGGCGCCTCGCCGCGCGTTTTCCGAAGGCGGCATGGCTCTGTCCGCTCGGGCTGATCCCGCTGCTGAAGAGGCTTGGGGTGAAAGACCCCGTCGAGCGCGACTGGTGGCAGTCGGTTGCGACGCCGGTCTTCGCGGCGACCTGCGCGCCCGCGCAACACTTCAGCGCGCGGGGATTCGGGGATCGGAACGACACGCTTTGCTGCAGCTGGGTCATCGAAACAGACGGTGTGCGGATCTACTTTGGCGGAGACACCGGACTCCACCCCGAGTTCGGAGACATCGGGTCGCGACTCGGGCCGTTTGATCTCGTCATGCTGCCCATCGGCGCATACGAGCCGCGCTGGTTCATGCGCACCGTGCATTGCAATCCGGAGGACGCGGTCGCCGCGTATCGCGTGCTCTCCGCGGCCAGCGGCGTCGCTCCGCCCTGTCTGGCGCTGCACTGGGGAACGTTCCGCCTGACCGACGAGGCAGTCGAAGAGCCACCGGCGCGCTTCGCACAGCGATGGCGAGAGGCGGGATATCCAGACAGCACGAACTGGACGTTTGCCCACGGCGAGACACGGCGGATCGAGGGTAACGACCGTCCTACTTCAGCGTAAAGCCTTCCGACGCGTACGCAGGCCATTCGACGCGCTCACACCTCCATTCGACTTCATAGTCTCGCCATTCGACGTGGGTACCGACGGCTCGGCCTATCGTTTCGGGCCATTCGAGCTCGATTCCTCGCGCCGGCTGCTGAATCGCGGCGCCAAGACGGTATTTCCGCCCGATCGGACCCGTGATCGAAGGCCAGGTCGTGCACGCCGGCGGCGTGCCGAGCCGTCAGAAGGTCGAAGCTTGGCTGCAGCCGCGAAGCTTTCCCTCGTCGCGCTGAAATTCCCCCACCCAACGCCTTGAAAGATGCGTCGAGGCGCGTTCACGGCCAGGGGCAGCCGGTGGCATGCCTTTAGCACATCGCCGACCGGGAGGAGAGAACATGACAGCCGCCGAACTCAACGCCGACGACTTGGGGCTCCGCGACAGCGTGATGCAGCAGCTCGAATGGGATTCGCAGTTCGACGCGAGCGACGTCGGCGTTGCGGCCAATCACGGTGCGGTGACGCTCACCGGCTATATCGACACCTACGCCGGTAAGCTGGCCGTCGAGCGCGCGGTCAAACGGGTACGCGGCGTCCGCGCCGTGGCCAACGATGTCCAGGTCCGCCTCAGGCTCGAGCGCACCGATACGGATCTCGCGACAGATGCGGCGCAGGCGCTGAATCATCGCGCCAGTCTCCTGGAGAACGTGCAGGCCGTTGTGCACTACGGCCACGTCACACTGACCGGCACGGTGCGGACGCCGTTCCAGCGCGCCGTCGCCGAAGAGGCGGTCCACGATGTCAAGGGGGTGAAGGGCATCGCGAATCACATCACCGTGGCACCGTCCGCCACCTCCACGGACCCCGTTGCAGGCATCGTGGGCGCGCTGCGCCGCGAGACGGATCACCATGGCCACGAGATCGACGTGACGTCGAGCGGCGATACCGTCGTGCTCAAAGGCACCGTTCGTTCGTGGCGTGAGCGCGACGCGGCGGAGCGTGTGGCCATGCACAGTCGCAACGTCTCCCACGTGGTCAATCTACTGGTCGTGGGCCAGGAGGACGAGGTGGGATGAGGCCTCGCGCAAGCCATATCCCGAGCGTGGCAACCCGCGGCAACGTGTTCGCCTGTTGACTATGCACGTCGAGCCGCGTAGAACAGCAGTCACAGCAAATGGACATTCCTGCCATGCGACTCTGCGTTCTGCCGCTCGCCCTCGCGCTTTCCGTGACCTCGGCGGCTTCCGGCGAGGAACTGAAGGTGCATGCCGCCGCCGGCGTCAAGGCCCCGTTTCTCAAGCTCGCGGCGGAGTACGAAGCCAGGACGGGCCACCGGATTACCGTCCTCTTCGACACCGCCGGAGCCACGAACAAGGAGTTCCTCGCGGATCCGCAGGCGGTCCTCCTCATCACCACGCAGGCGCTCATCAGCGAGGGCGAGCAGGGCGGCCGGCTCGCCGACGGCATCAGCTATCGCCTCGGTCACACGGTAGCCGGCTTTGCCGCGCCGCCGGGCTCCACGAAGCCGGATGTCTCCACGGCGGCGTCGTTGAAGGCGGCGCTGCTGTCGGCGCGCCGCATCGCGTTCTCCGATCCGGCCCGCGGCGCCACCGTCGGCACACATTTCCTGAAGGTGATCGAATCGCTCGGCATCACGAACGAGGTACTGAAGAAGGCGACGCTCGCACCGGACGGCGTGGCGACCATGCGTCTCGTGCTGGAAGGACAGGTTGACCTGGGCGTGACACAGACGAGCGAGATCGTTCAAGCGAACCGCGCGGCGCTCGTCGGCCCCTTCCCACCGGAGTTTGACCTGGCGACGACGTATTCACTCTGGCACCGCGCCAGCACCTCGGCCGCGGCCAAGGGGTTTGCCGAGCTGCTCACCAGTCCCAAGGGGCGGGCCATGCTGGAAGAGGAAGGCCTCCGTCCGCCTGCGGCGCGATAGAGGTACGCGGCCGCACACGGCGGCGACCGATCTTTGAGCTCGAGCACCGGGTTGGGCAGATACGGGTAGAGCACCGCGAACAGGTTCAACAGGTGCAGCGCTTGTGATCTTGGCCGCCTTGAACGAGGCACCCACACTTCGCCGTGAGCCACGTTTCCCAAATTGCCAGCTGTACTTCCGCCCTGGTAGTCGGAGGTCTTCGCCCTCCAGGCCAGATACGCGTCGATGTCGTCCTTGACGGCGCCGGACTGAACCCACACCGTCTCGCCGGTACCGGCCTCGGCCCTCTCGGGCGGCGGGTGTGTGCGTTACGTGCCGCAGAACGTACGGTAGGGCCGCTCGCCTGAGCGCGGCTCGCTGAACATCGGCAGGTCGCGTTCGTGGTCGTACGGCGTCGCCAACACGTCGAGCAACCGCTCCACCAGGGAGAAATCGTCCCCGCGGGTCGCGGCCGTCAGCGCCTCCTCCACGTTGTGATTGCGCGGGATGACCGCCGGGTTGTGCTGCTGCATCAGCAATCTGCTCTCGGCGAGCGGCTGCGACTGGCGTCCGCGGCGCGCCTCCCACCGATGATGCCAGGCCTCCACGTCGGGATCGGCGTTCGCGGTCTCCTCGGTCAGGCGCCCGTTCATGAGCAAGCGGAAGGTGGTCGTGAAGTCGGCAGACCGCCGGTGCATCCAGACGAGCAGGTCGTTGACGAGCGCCGCATCATCGCCTTCCTGCGTAAACAGCCCAAGCTTCGCTCGCATGCCGTCGAGCCAGTGCTGCTCGAACTGGCTGGGGAAGCGTTCAAGCGCCGCCGTGGCCCGCTCCACCGCTCGATCGACGTCGGGATCGAGCAGCGGCAGCATCGCTTCGGCCAGCCGTGCGAGGTTCCACTGCGCGATCGGCGGCTGGTTCCCATAGGCATATCGCCCGCCCGCGTCGATGGAGCTGAAGACCGTGGCGGGATCGTAGGCGTCCATGAACGCGCACGGGCCGTAGTCGATCGTTTCGCCTGAGAGAGCCATGTTGTCGGTGTTCATCACGCCGTGGATGAAGCCCACCAGCTGCCAGCGGGCAATCAAGGACGCTTGCCGTGCCAGGATCGCGTCGAAGAGCGCCATATACGGCTCCGGCGACCCGGCGAGGTCCGGATAGTGTCGCGCCAGTGTGTAGTCCGCAAGCGCGCGCGTGGCGCTCTCGTCACCCTGTGCCGTGGCCCACTGCATCGTGCCGACGCGGATATGGCTCGCCGCCACGCGCGTGAGCACGGCGCCCTCACGCACCGCTTCTCGAT
>CAMCNL010000279.1 GCA_945876205.1 Candidatus Sulfopaludibacter sp. SbA3 | reverse complement strand
GGGCTTCAGCCCGCGCGAGAGCGACCGGGCAACCATATGAAGGCGCGCCGTCAGTCCGTGATTCTCGATCTCGTTCAGCGCGAGCCGGTGCGCAACCAGGAGCAGCTGCGCAAGCGGCTGCGCGCCGAGGGCTTCGATGTGACCCAGGCGACGCTCTCGCGCGATATCCGCGAGCTGGGGCTGGTCAAGGGCGGCGAGAGTGCGGCCTACCAGTCGTCCGCGCAGCCTGGGCGCAACGGCGACGCGGCGAAGTCGATGCTGCACCGCGCGCTCGGCGACTACCTGACCCGCGTCGACCGCGTGCAGCAGCTCGTGCTGCTCCGCACCGGCCCGGGGCAGGCGCAGATACTCGGCGTCGCGCTCGACGGGGCGCGGCTCCCCGAACTGGTGGCGACGATCGCCGGAGACGACACGATTCTCGCCATTGCCCGCGACGCACGTCGCGCGAAGGCACTGGTGAAGCGGCTCGAAGAGCTGGCAGGAGAAGGATGACAGACAGCAAAGATCGGATCGTTCTCGCGTACTCGGGCAGCGCCACCACCTCAGCGGCGATCCGCGGGCTCGCCGATGTGCACGCCGCCGACGTCGTGACGCTGACGCTCGACCTCGGGGCGGGCGGCGAGCTGCAGGAGATCCACGAGCGCGCGCTGACGATCGGCGCGATGCGGGCGCACGTCATCGACGTCCGCGAGGAATTCGCCGACAGCTACCTGCTTCCCTCGCTCCAGGCCGGCGCGCTCGACGGCAGCGCCGCCACGCTCGCCGCGCTGGCCAGGCCGCTGGTTGCAAAAAAGCTCGTGGAGATTGCCCGCATCGAGCGCGCGGTAGCGGTGGCGCACGGCGGCGCGCCCGATTCGGGTCTCGACACCCTCTTACATGCGCTCGCGCCCGACATGCGCGTGATCAGCGGAGCGTTCACCCCTCGTCCGGATCTCGTGCCGGCGGCCGCCGCCCGCAAGCACCCGCCGGCGGGGCCCGACAACGGCGCTGACGTCGAGATCACCTTCGACCATGACGTCCCGGTGACGATCAACGGCGTCCCGATGTCGCTCACCGAACTCATCGACAGCCTCACGGTGATCGCCACGCAGCACGGCATCAGCAGCACGGATGACTTCGCCGGCTCGCCGGCCCTGGTCGTGCTCCAGGCCGCATTCAACGCTCGAGTGCGCGAGGCGACGACCTGCGTCGTGCGGTTGAAGCTGCAGCACGGTGCCACCACCGCGGCGCCCGTCCCGAGCTCCGAGCTCGCGGCTTCGCGCTCATGACGCTCTGGTCCGGGCGGTTCGACACCGCCCCCGATCCCGCGGCGTTCGACTTCGGCATCTCCTTCGGATTCGATCGCCTCCTCTTCGAAGACGACGTCGTCGGCAGCATCGCATGGGCTGAAGCGCTCGGCGCCGCAGGCGTGCTCTCGGCCGGGGATGTTCGTTCGATCGTGTCGGGCCTGCAGTCGATTCTCGAGGAAGGCCAGAGCAACCCGTCGTTCGTCTCGGGCCCGGACGAGGACGTGCACAGCTTCGTCGAGCGCAAGCTGGTCGAGCGGATCGGCGATGCCGGCCGCCGGCTGCATACCGGCCGCTCCCGTAACGAGCAGGTGTCGCTCGACCTTCGCTTGTATCTGCGGCGCCGCATTCCTGTGCTGCAGCAGGCGGTTGCGAAGCTGATCGCCGCGTGCGCCGACCAGGCGGAGCAGAGCGGTTCGGGGCTGATGCCGGCCTACACCCACCTGCGGCGCGCCCAGCCCGTGCTCGTCGCGCACTTCTTTCTCTCGCACGCCGCGGCGTTGCGACGCGACCACGCGCGCCTTGCCGCCGCTGCCGACGAAGCGGACGCCCTCACGCTCGGCTCCGGCGCAGTCGCCGGCACCAGCTACTCGGTCGACACCTCAGTGCTTGCCGCCAGGCTTGGCTTCTCCCGCGTCGTCCGCAACAGCATGGACGCCTCGTCTGATCGTGATTTCGTTGCCTCGTTTCTCTTTGCCACGTCGCTGGCGATGGTGCATCTGAGCCGGATGGCCGAGGATCTCATCATCTTCACCGGCGAGGAGCACGCCTACTTCGACCTGGCCGACGCGTCGGCCACCGGCAGCAGCATGATGCCGCAGAAGAAGAATCCCGATCCGCTGGAGCTCGTTCGGGGCAAGACGGGACGCGCGATCGGCCGTCTCGCCGGCTGGCTCGCGACGATGAAGGGGTTGCCGAGCGGCTACAACAAGGATCTCCAGGAAGACAAGGAAGCGGTCTTCGACGGGGAGATGACGCTGGCGCTCTCTCTCGGCGCCGCCCACGCCGTCGTGTCGCGGCTCACGTTGAATGCCGAGCACACCGAGCGCGCCGCATCGGGACTCCTGCTGGCCACCGATGTCGCCGACTACCTCGTCTCGCGCGGGATGCCGTTTCGCCGCGCCCACGAGGTCGTCGGGGCGATGGTGCGGCGGCTGCTGGCGGAAGGACGTGATTTCAGCGGCCTGACGCTGCCCGAATGGCGCGACGCCAGCGAGATGTTCGGCGACGACGCGCCGATGGCTGCCACGGCGCTCGCGTCCGTGCAGGCGCGCAGGACGCCGCAATCGACGAATCCTGAGGCTGTTCGGGCCGCCCTCGCCGAATGTCGCGAGTGGCTGGCTGGGAGCTAACGAGCTACCACCTGCCGACCAGATTTGGTAGACTCCCAACACCCTTCGCCTTTTTCAAGGCATCCCACCCGAAAGGTACGTACGGCTCCGGGGGAGTTCAATGCAGCAACGCCGGCTTCGGCTCGGTGACATTCTGGACGACTATTGTCCGCGTGAGCGCCGCATCACCAACCACGTGGTGGTCGCGATGATCGAGGAACACGTGAAGCAGACACGCTGCTCCACGTGCGACGCAGATCACGAATACAAGCAAGGGAAGGCGCCGTCGCCCCGGCGCCGGAAGCCGGATACCGCCCTCGCCGGCGACATCGAGGGCGCGCTGCGCTCGCGCACGGCCGTCGAGGACGTCGAGATCGACGCTGACGCCAGCGAGCAGGACCTCGAGGACGAGGAACAGATGGCGCCAGGGGAATCATTCGACGTGCCGATGGTCGCCGCGGACGGTGACCCTGATGCCGAGAGTAGCGACCTCGACGCCGACGAGGACGACAACGCCGGGAACCGCGCAGGGGAAGACGACGGTCCCGTGCATCGCCGGCTGATTCGCGCGACGCTGCCGCGGCAGGAAGGCCAGGTCCCCGAGCGCAAGGCCACCGACTTCACCGTTCGCCAGCCGGGTGGGCGAGGGGGCGGCGGTGGGCGCGAGTTCGACGGCAACAAACCTGGCTACCGTCCGAGCGGTGGGGGCCCTGGCGGTCCCGGCGGAGGCCGCGGCCCGCGGCGTCCCATGCGCGCGCAGGGCGGGTCTCCCGGTGGCCCTTCACGATTCGGTGGCCCCCGACCCGGTTCGGGCCAGGGTGGTCCTGGCCAAGGTGGACAACGCCCCGGCAATCGTCCCGGGCAGCCGGGCGCCAACCGCGGCGGTGGCAGGCCACCCGGCCAGGGACGTGGTCCCGGCGGACCCGGCGGACCCGGCGGCGGTGGCGGCGGACGTAAACGCGGACGTTAAATGACCGATTTCGCAGGCAAGCACGGACTGATCGTCGGCGTCGCCAACAAGCGCTCCATCTCGTGGGCCATCGCGCAGGCAACTGCCAGTCGCGGCGCACGGCTCGCCATCACCTACCAGGGACGATTCGAAGAACACGTCAACGAGCTGTCGCAGGGTCTCGATTCACCCGCACTCGTGCTGCCGTGCGACGTGTCGTCGGACGCTGACATCGACGCCGTGTTCGCGAAGGTCGAGCAGGAATTCGGCGGCCTCGACTTCATCGTCCATGGCGCGGCGTTCGCGAATCGCGAAGACCTGCTGTCGTCGTTCACGAGTACCAGCCGCGAAGGTTTCAGGACCGCGCTCGACATCTCGGCGTATTCGCTGGTTGCCCTCGCGCGGGGCGGTGCTCCCTTAATGGAAAAAAAGGGGGGCGGCAGCATCCTCACGCTGAGCTACCTCGGCAGTGACCGCGTTTTCCAGAACTACAACGTGATGGGCGTGGCCAAGGCTGCGCTCGAAGCCTCGGTCCGCTACCTGGCGGCCGATCTCGGCCCTCGCAACATCCGTGTGAACGCCGTGTCGGCAGGACCGATCAAGACGCTCGCGGCGGCAGGAATCCCGGGATTCTCCTCGATCCTCACCGTGTATCGCGATCGTGCGCCGCTGCGCCGCAGCGTCGAAACTGGCGAGGTCGGTGACGCGGCTGCGTTTCTTCTGAGCGACGCAGCCAGGGGAATTACCGGCGAAGTGCTGATGGTTGACGCGGGGTATCACGTCACGGGCATGTAGGTTGCACCCTCCTCACTTACGGAGGGCTGAATGCCTAAGCTGAGCTACTGGAAGAACCTGGCGCTGGCGCTTGCGATCGCCGCGCCCCTGGCGACCATCGGATGCGGCAAGACCGTCGGCGAGGCCATCGACGACACCACCATCACCACGCGCGTCAAGACGGCCATGCTGAACGACCCAGGCGTCGGCGGCCTGCGAATCGACGTCGATACGTTCAAGGGCGTCGTGACCCTTTCAGGCCGGGTGAAGACCCAGGCCGAAAAGGAACAGGCGGTGGCTCTTGCGCACATGATCAGCGGCGTCGTCGAAGTGAAGGACGCCCTTCAGATCGAGCCCTAGTTACTGACCCCAGCGTTCGGTGTGAATCTGCGACGGCGGGACGCCCAGCGCCTCGAGCGTCGAGACGGATTCGCTGACCAGCTGGGTCGGCCCGCAGATGAAGCAGAGGGTCGCCGCGGGCTCGTGCATGACCGCCTCGAAGTGGGCGCGGCCGATGCGTCCGCGGCTGCCCGCCCACTGAGAGCTGTCGTCCCGCGTCACCGTGGGGTGCAGCTCGATCCGACCAGCGGCCTGGTGTCGCCGCAGCTCCTCGATGAACGCGAACTCGTCTCTGCGCCGCGCGCTGTACAGGAGCGAAATCTGCTGCGACAGATCCTGCCGCAGGCTGTGATCGATCATCGAGTGCAGCGGCGCGATCCCCGTCCCCCCGGCGACAAACAGCAGCCACGGCTGGTTCGGCTTCTCGGGAAACGTGAACGTGCCCATCGGCCCCCCGACGTCGACGAGCAT
>CAMCNL010000278.1 GCA_945876205.1 Candidatus Sulfopaludibacter sp. SbA3 | reverse complement strand
CGCGCGCGTCGGACCGCAGCCGATCGTCGCGCCGATGCCCGGGCGCATCCTCAAGGTGCTGGTGAAGACGGGGGATGCGGTCGCGGCCCGGCAGGGCCTCGTCGTCGTCGAGGCGATGAAGATGGAAAACGAGCTGCGATCGCCCAAGGCCGGCACGGTGACCGACATCAGGGTCGCCGAAGGCGCGACGGTCGAAGCGAACACCGTGCTCATAGTCGTTTCGTGATCTCTTGCTGGTAGTCGTCGATTGAAAAAGATCTTCGCCCATCCCCTCACGCAGAAGACGCGGCTTGCGATCAAGGCCGTGGTGATTACCTGCGCCGTGATCCTGGCGGTGGCGTTTGTCACGACGCTGTCGGTGGATCTGGGCCCTGCGCTGAAGGCGCGCGCGGAAAAAGCGGCGTCCGATTTCCTGAAGCGGCCGATGCACATCGGACGCCTGTCGGTGCACCTCTGGCGCGGACAGTTCATGGTCGAAGACCTGATCATCGAAGGGCTGACGCCGGAGTCGCGCCCGTTCCTTGACGCCCGCCGCATTACCATCTCGATGCCCTGGAGCACCCTCGTCACCCGCCGGGTGGTGTTCGACGCGATCGAGATGGTCGACTGGAAGATGTACGTCGAATATTTTCCAGACGGCCGGATCAGTTTCCCGAACTTCAGGACCAACAGGCCGCGCGGCCAATCGTCCTGGACGACGACGCTGCAGTACGTGAGGGCGAGCCGGGGGGAATTCAGCTACGACGATCACGGCACGCCGTGGGGCATCGTCAGCCGTAACCTCGACGTCACCGTCACCAGACCCACGTCCGAGTATCGGGGCAAGGCCAGCTTCTCCAACGGCACCATCGCGATTCAGAGCTACGTGCCGATGCGCGCCGACATGTCGACGAACTTCCGCATCGTCGACGGCAAGCTGATGCTCGACCGGATCGACCTGCTGACCGACGGCGCCAAATCCGAGCTCACCGGAGTGGTGGACATCGCGCAGTGGCCCGAGCAGACCTACAACGTCAAGTCGCGCGTCAACTTTCCGCGGATGCGGGAGCTCTTCTTCGCGCGCGACCGCTTCTCGCTGTTTGGCGAGGGCGACTTCACCGGCACGTTTCATCTCTATAAAGAGACGGTGAACGGGCGATCCCGCACCGGTCGCGAGCTCAAGGGCAACTTCTACAGCACGGTCGCGGGCGTGAACGATTACCGCTTCGGCGACCTGCGCGGCTCGCTGATCTGGTTACCGGAACGGTTCGAGGTCATCGAAGCCACGTCAAAGCTGTACGGCGGTCGCTCGCGCTTTGGATTCACGTGGGAGCCGCTCGACCAGCCAGAGGTGCGCGCCACCGCAACCTTCGATGCCACCTACCAGGACGTCGACCTCACCGAGTTCAGCAATTTCCTCGAGATGCAGGGGCTGCGGCTCGCCGGCCGCGCGTCGGGTCACAACCTGCTCATCTGGCCGCAGGGTCGCTTCTCGGAGCATCACGGCAACGGCGAGGCTCGCGTGGATCCGCCAGAGGGCGTCGACCTGATGGGGCGCCAGATGTCGCCGGCGGCGGTCGCCGCGGCAGAGCGACGCATGGCGCCTGGTGCCGGGCGGCCCCCCTACGACAATCAGTTGCCGCGCGCACCGGTGCCGATTGGCGGCGACATCACCTATACCTACGACGCCGACACGATCTATCTCGGGCCAAGCCGGATTGCGACGGCGGAAACCTACGTGGAGTTCGAGGGCCGCACCGATTACCTCGACCAGTCGCGGCTTCCGTTTCATGTCACGACCTCCGACTGGCAGGAGAGCGACCGCGTCTTCGCGGGCGTGCTGACGGCGCTCAAGTCGCGGACCGCCCCCATCGACGTCGGCGGCTACGGCACCTTCGACGGCGTCACGCTTGGCGATCTCCGCCGGCCTCGCATCGAAGGCAAGTTCACCGGTGAGCAGATGCGCGCCTTCGACGTCGTCTGGGGATCGATTACCGGCGACGCGATCATCGAGAACAACTACACGGACGTGACCAACGCGGTTGTCCGCTCGGGCGACTCGACGATTTTTGTCGAGGGCCGTTTCTCGCTCGGGTATCCGCGCCGCGACGGAGGCGAGGAGATCAACGCCAGGATCCGCCTCATTCGCCGGCCGCTCGTCGATCTGAAGCACGCCTTCGAGCTCGACGACTACGACGTCGACGGCCAGTTCTCCGGCGAGTTCCATGTCTACGGCAATTACCTGATGCCGCTCGGCTTCGGCCAGATGGCCATCGTCGAGGGCGTCGCCTACGGTGAGCCGTTCGAGACCGCGAACGCGGCCCTTCGCCTCGAAGGCGACGGCGTGCGGATGGATTCGATCACGATGAACAAGGGTGGCGGCCGCGGTACCGGTGCCGCGTACATCGACTGGAACGGCAACTACTCGTTCAACTTCGACGCGCGCCGGATTCCGATCGACTCGATAGCCCTGGCGCAGTCTCCGAGCACGCCGCCCCTTTCGGGTTACGTCGATTTCACGGCGGCCGGGAGCGGCACCTTCGACGCGCCGCGCTATGACGTGCGCGGAACCATCAGCGACTTCTTCGTCGGCGACGAGGGCGTCGGCCAGGTCAGCGGCACGATCGGCATCGCGGGCGAGCTGATGACGCTCAAGATGGAGGCCGCCTCGCCCCGCCTGGCGGTGTCGGGTTCAGGCACGATCTCGATGACGCCTGAGATGGATGCGGAGCTGACGTTCAGCGTGGCCGACACGTCGCTCGACCCATACCTCCGCGCGTTCAACCCCGAGCTCTCGCCGTACACGACCGCCATCGCCAGCGGCAACATTCGCGTCGTCGGCGAGCTGGCCGACATCGATCATCTGCTCGTGGATGCGACGGTCGATCGCCTTGACATGCGCCTGTTCGATTACCGGCTTCGCAACGCGACGCCGATTCGGGTGGCGCTCGACCGCCACTCGGTGCGCATCACCGAGATGCGGCTCACGGGCGAGGACACGCAGCTGGATGTCACCGGTGTCGTCGACCTGCACGACGAGCGCATCGCCGTGCGCGCGACCGGCGACGCCGGTCTCGGCATCCTGCAGGGGTTCGACCCCAACATCCGCAGCTCGGGCCGCGCGATGCTCGAGGCCACATTCGAAGGACCGATGCGCGACCCGCTCGTCACCGGCACGATGACGGTCGACAACGGACGCATCCGCCATTTCGATCTGCCGCACGCGCTCGAGAACATTTCGGGGCCGGTGCGGTTCGACACGCGAGGCATCCGCCTCGACGAGCTGACGGCGCAGCTCGGCGGCGGGTCTGTGCGCTTCGGTGGCACCATCGACATCGAGCGCTACACGCCGGTTCGCATCGATATCGAGATGGCCGGCGAGAACATGCGCCTGCGGTTTCCCGAGGGGATGCGGTCGCTCGTCGATGCCAACCTGACGCTGCAGGGTCCGGTCGAAGGTCCGACGCTCGCCGGCACGGTCGTCGTCCGCAACGCGGTCTACACGCAACAAATCGGGTCGGGCGGAAGTCTCTTCGACCTGTCCGGCAGCACGACGACGGTGCAGGGTGGTGGCGGGGGAGGGCCGGCGACGACTTTGCCGTTGAACTATGACGTGCGAATCACGGCGCCCTCGACGCTGCGGGTCGAGAACAGCCAGGTGAGGCTGACCGCGACCGCCGATTTGCAGCTTCGAGGTACCTTCGATCGGCCGCTGCTGTTCGGCCGCGCCGAAATCGATCGGGGCGAAGTGACGTTTGAAGGCCGGCGTTACACCGTCAATCGAGGCACGATCGACTTCAATAATCCCGTCCGGATTCAGCCGTTCTTCGACATCGAAACCGAGACGCGCGTGCGCGTGCCCGGTCAGACGTATCGGATCGTCGGGCGGGCGGCGGGGACGTTCGATCGGCTGACGTTCTCGTTCGACGCGGATCCCCCGCTCCCCGAGGTCGAGGTGCTGAGCCTGCTGTTCAGCGACGTCGCGCCCGGCCGCGATGTCGAGTTCAGGCAGTACAACACCAACATCACGCCGCAGCAGCAGCTCCTGCGCGAGCGCGCGACGCGGGCACTGACGGGGACGCTCTCATCAGAAGTGGGCCGCGTTGTCGAGCAGACCTTCGGCGTGGACACGTTCCAGTTGACGCCGTCGCTGGTCGATCCCAACTCGCAGTCGTCGCGACTCGATCCGGCGGCGCGCCTGACGATCGGCAAGCGCCTGTCCGACCGCATCTACCTGACCTATTCCCGCAGCCTCTCCTCGTCGACGCGCGATCAGATCATCCTGCTCGAGTACGATCAGACCGACCGCTTCTCCTGGATCCTCTCGCGCAACGAGGATCGCACCTACGCGCTCGATGTTCGAGTCCGCCACGCCTTCTGATGAACTACTCAGGCTTTAGGCTCTGGGCTGTAGGCTCTCGGAAGCGGGCTTTGTCCTTTCGGCTCGGGGCTCGTGGGTCGAGCCTTGCCTGCCCCGCGAAGCGGCGACGCGGGGTTGGGCTCGGCTTCTGGCTTGCTATTTGGGCTGTGACCCCTGCGCCTGTCTTCGCGCAGGTTGGGCAGCCGATTGTCGAAGTGGTCATCGAGCAGGAGGGGCGTCCGGTCGTCGATCGCCTGATCGCGAGCCTCATCGAGACTACGGTCGGCGAGCCGCTCTCGATGCACGAGGTGCGCGAGACCGTCACGCATCTCATGACCCTCAACCGATACGAAGACGTGCAGGCGCGTTCGGAGCCGGCAGCCGGCGGCGTCCGCGTGCGGTGGATGCTCTTTCCCCTGCATCCGGTGGATCGCGCTGAGGTCCGCGGAGAGCTCGGCGAGGCCGGCGATATCCACCGCATCATCACCGAGCGGTTCGGCAACGCGCCGTCCTCCGGACGGGCCGACGAGATCGCCGAGGCGGTTCGCGTGCTCTATCGCCAGAAGGGCTACCCCAGGGCGAACGTCACGGTCCGCATCGAGGAATCCCACAACCCCGACCGCGCGACGATGGCCTTTGACATCGTGGCGGGTGGGCGCGCGACGAGCGGCGCCGTCAACATCGACGAGGTTGACGCCCCCGATCGGGCCGTGGCACCGGGTTTCGAGGTCCGCATCGGGGCGCCGTACGACGAGGAAGCCGTGACGCGCGAGCTGCAGGAGTACGAAGACGCGCTGCGCAGCCGGGGCTTCTACGAA
>CAMCNL010000277.1 GCA_945876205.1 Candidatus Sulfopaludibacter sp. SbA3 | reverse complement strand
GCCATGAACCACGAAGGGCACGAAGGATCGGAAACCTCAAAAAGGTTTTGGCTCTTCGTGTTCTTCGTGACCTTCGTGGTTATTGACGTCTTCGCGGCCTCGATCGCCGGCCAGACGATCTTCCGCGCCCGGATCGACACCGTCCTCGTCACCGTTACGGTCGTCGACGCCAACGGGCGCCTCATCCCGCACCTCGCGAAAGACGACTTCGAAGTCTTCGAGGACGGCGAACCGCAGCCGGTCACGCAGTTCACCGATCAGCGCGTGCCGGTCAGCCTCGGCGTGCTGCTCGATGCGAGCGACAGCATGCGCGGTGGGGCGATCGTCGATGCGCGCGGCGCGGTGAACCGGTTCGTGGCGGAGCTGCTCGGGCCCGAGGACGAGGCATTCGTGTCGGTGTTCAACCACACGCCGCGGCTGCTCGCCACGTGGACGCGGCCGCCGCTCACGCTCAAGGGGCGGCTCGACTCGTTCCGGCCGACAGGCGGCACCGCGATCTATGACGCGATCGTGGCCTCGGCGCCGATCTTCGACAAGCGGACCAATACGCGCGCCGCGCTCATCGTGATCTCGGACGGCGCCGACACGGCGAGCGACCTGACGCTCCTGCAGGCGAGAGAAGTGCTTCGCCGAAGTGATCCCTTCGTCTATGCGATCGCCATCGATTCGCCCGACTCGCGCGAGAGCACCCGCGTGAATCCCGAGGCGCTGCGAGAGATTACCGGTCCAAGCGGCGGTTACACCGAGGTGGTGCGGAGTGCGGCCGACCTTGGCCCGGCCACCGAGCGCATTGCCACCGAGTTGAATAGCCAGTACACGCTCGGCTACACGCAGACCCGGGCGCCGGACGGCAACTGGCGGACGATCCGCGTGCGCACCAGGGACCGGAACTACTTCGCCCGCGCCCGGCGCGGGTATTACGCCGACCCACCCGCGCGCTGAATTGCCCCCACGCACCGGCTCGCTGAATCTGCAACGTCGGCGGCGCTGACCTCGCGCAGTTTCTGCAACACTTTCTCCTAAACCTCTGAGCAGGGGAGTTGCGAGCCGGTACACGGCCTTGCAGGTGGTGGCGCATGCCATCGATTGCAGTGCTGCCGGCGCTCGCGCTGCTTGCTGGCGCCGCCTGCGGCTCGGCGGTCGACATGTCGGCAACGCCCGCGCTGTGGATGCTGCCACTGGCGGCGGCGGGCGCAGCGGTCGCGTACTTCGTCGAGTGCCGGGCCGCGTTTGTCGCGTTTGCCGCAGCGGCGTTCTGGTGGGGCGCCTGCGGCCTGGCAGCCGACGCGAAGCAGAAGGCGCTCGACACCCCGCTCCGGCTCGCGCTCGATCGGGAGTTCGGCGGCTTCGCGATCGACACGCCCGGGCCGGGTGGCCGCCACGACCCCATCGGCGTCCGGGGCGTTCTCGCCGAAGACGCCGCGCGGTCCGACGACCTGATCACGCTGCGCGTCCACGTCACGCAGATCACGATTCGCGGCACACCGCAGCCCGTCGATGGCCAGGTCACCTTCAGCGTCGCCGGCTTTGCCGCCACGTCTCTGTCTGCATGGACCGCGGGCCGCACTCTCCAGATGATGGCCACCTTCCGCCGGCCTGCCCGATACCTGGACGAGGGCGTGCCCGACTTCGAGCGCGATCTCGCGCTCAGCGGGACGACGCTGTTCGGCTCGGTGAAGAGCGGTCTGCTGGTGGACGTGATCGCGCACGGCAACCTGGTCCAGGAAGCGGCCGCGCGGGTGCGCCGGCACGTGCGCCGCGCACTGAATCAATGGATCGCTCCACTCGATCCACTCTCGGCCGCGATTGTCGCCGCGGTGCTCATCGGCGATCGGACCGGGCTGCCCGACGACATCCGCGTGAGGCTCCAGGCAGCGGGCACGTACCACGTCATCGCGATCTCGGGCGGCAATATTGCCATCCTCGCGGGCCTGAGCTTCGGCGTGTTGTTTCTCTGCGGCTTCGCCGGCCGTGGGGCAGCCCTTCTGACGCTGCTGCTGCTGGTGGCCTACGCAGAGGTGGTGACCGCCGGCGCCTCCGTCTGGCGAGCGACGTTGATGGCCTCGCTCTACCTGGCCGCGCGCGTCTTCGATCATCGCAGCCCGCCATGGCACGCGATGGGCGTGGCCGCGGCGCTCGTCGTCTGTGCGAAACCGCTGGATGTGCGCGACGCCGGCTTCATCCTCACGTTCGGTGCCACGGCGGCGCTCCTCGAGGCCGCCAGGCGGATCGCGGCGGATCCAAAGGACCCGCCCTACGGAGGCGTGAGGCGATGGCTCCTGGCCTCGCTGGTGGCGTCGGCCGCGGCGGAGATCGTCCTGCTGCCCGTGAGCGCCTCATCGTTCTCGCGCGTCACGAGCGCGGGCCTCGTGCTCAACCTGGTCGCCGTGCCGTTGATGAGCGTGGTGCAGATCGCGGGAATGGTGGTCTCGCTATTGGATCGGGTCGGTGTCGTCGCCGGTCCCGCCGCCTGGAGTGCGCACCTGGCCGCGCGCGGGATCGTGTGGAGCTCACAACTGGTGGACGTCGTGCCGTGGCTCACGACGCGAGTGCCGCCGCCACCAACGGCGTTGATTCTCATCTACTACGGAAGCCTCGCCGCAACCCTACTGTGCCGGCGGTTCGCTCGCGGCGTCGCAGTCCTTGTCCTGGTGGCGGCCGGCGTCGCGGTCGCGTCAGGCGTGCAACCCGCACACGGCGCACTCGAGCCCGGACATCTCCGCCTGACCGTCTTTGACGTAGGGCAGGGAGACGCCGAGCTGCTCGAACTGCCGGATCTCTCGAGGATTCAAATCGACACCGGCGGCATCCCGTTCGGTTCGAGCGGCTTCGACATCGGCGCGCGCGTCGTCGGGCCGTCGCTCTGGGCCCGCGGCATCCGGCGGATTGACACGCTCCTCCTGACGCATGGCGACCCCGATCACGTCGGCGGCGCCCGAACGCTCGTCGATGATTTCAGGCCTTCGAAGATCTGGGAAGGGATTCGCGTCCCGCGCCACGTGCCGATGCGGGAGCTGCTGGCTCATGCCACCGAGACCGGCGCGGTCGACGAGCAGAGAATCGCTGGCGAGCATTTCGAATCCGGAGGCATCCGCATTCGCGTACTGCACCCGCCGCCCGCCGACTGGGAACGCCGGCGCGTCCGCAACGACGACTCGGTGGTCCTCGAGGTGCTCTATGGTGACGTCGCTATCCTGCTGACCGGCGACATCGGCGCCGACATCGAGCGCACCATCCTCCCGCAGCTCACCCCTGCCAGGATCCGAATCCTCAAGGTCGCCCACCACGGCAGCCGCACCTCCTCGTCTGCGGAGCTCCTGGAAGCCTGGCGCCCCCAGATTGCCCTCATCAGCTGCGGCCGAGGCAACTCCTTCGGCCATCCCGCCCCGGAAGTGATCGACCGCCTGACATCAATCGGCGCGCAGATCTATCGCACCGACCTCGATGGTCAGATCACGCTGGACACCGATGGCAAGGAGTTCCTGGTCAGAACCTTTACTGGAGGACTGAAATGAACCACGAAGGTCACGAACTCTAGCCACGAAGGACACGAAGTTCACGATGCTCTCCGGTTCTGCCACGAAGGACACGAAGGGCACGAAGGAGGTCAGGTGCCGTTATCCATCTTCAGCACGCTCCCGGATGAAACCGAAGCCTTGATCGAACGCGTCATCGGCGCCGCGATCGAGGTTCACCGTCGTCTTGGCCCTGGCTTTCTGGAGAGTATCTACTTACGCGCGATGTGTATCGAGCTTGCGGCGAATTCGATTCCCTTCGAGTGCGAGCGGCCGATTACGGTGACCTATCGCGACACTCCAATATCCGGGCAGCGCGTCGATTTGATTGTTGCCAATTCACTCATCCTGGAGTTGAAGGCCGTATCGCGGATGGATCCAGTCTTCCAGGCGAAGCTCATCTCCTACCTGCGAACAACAGGAATCAGGGCAGGTCTACTGATCAATTTCAACCTGCCGCTGCTGAAGGAGGGTATCAAGCGGGTCGTGGTGTGAGAGTCTTCGTGCCTTCGTGGCAACGGCAGTGATCTTCGTGGCTAGCGTCCGAGTTCTTCGTGCCCTTCGTGGTTTCAGATCGGAGGTGGGTATATATTTGCGAGTACGAACTGGCTCGCCGCCACAGCCGGAGAACGGAGCACCTGATGAGCCGCGCACGCCTTGCGATTGGATTTCTTGTGATCATGGCCGCCTTCGGACCGTCGACTCACGCTCAAGGTAAAGAGACGACCAAGTTCAAGCGGATTCCGACGCAGTTCATCGCGGCCCTGGGTGATTCACATGCGAAGTCGGGCAACGGTGCGGAATCGTGGGGTCTGTGGCGCCAGGATCCCGGTCCTCGTGGCGTCGAGCTGGACCGCTATACGGCACTGAAGGCCGCAGGTGGTGTCGCTCCAGCGCAGTGGACATTCGACAACGCGGACTGGTGGCTCGAAGAGCACGGCCTGATCATGGAGAAGCCGGACTTCCCGCTCCCGCCCGGCAAGTACATGGTCACCGGCGACCGCGAGACGACGGCGGCGCTGACGGTCTATCCGAAGGACAAGAACGGTAATGCGCGCTGGGAGCTCGCCGACGGCGCGACGCTCTGGGATGTGACGCACCTGGGATGCCGCTCCGGACGCTATACGCCGGGAAGCAGGGGCGCCAATGCCTGCACGCCCGCCAACGCGAAGCAGTCGGCGTTTCCGGTGACTCCAGGTGGACCGATGCCCTCCGTCGAGGGCTGCAACAAGCAGGACTACCAGGTGCTCATCGTCATTGCCGTGGGCGTCGACAGCTAGTCACGAGTCCGACAGGGACACTTTCACCCGCTGCCACTCGTCCTCCATCTCCTGCAGCGTGGCATCCTGCAACGCCTTGCCTCGCTCCGCGAAGGCGCGCTCGACCGCATCGAATCTCCTGGTGAACTTCTCGTTGGCTCTTCGCAGCGCCGCCTCCGGTTCGATGCGCAGCTTGCGTGAGAGGTTGGCGATAGCAAAGAGAAGGTCGCCCATCTCTTCTTCCGCCTTCGACAGGTCTCCCGTCGCGCCAGATTCGACTTCGTGGCGCACCTCCGCGACCTCTTCCTCGATCTTGTCGAGCACGTCGCCTGCCTTGGCCCAATCGAACCCGACGGTCGCCGCACGCCCGCTGATTTCGTAGGCCCTCAACAAGGAAGGCAGCGTCTTCGGCACGCCGCTCAGCGTCGTCTTGCCGCGCGCCTTCGCGGACCCGCCTGCCCCGAG
>CAMCNL010000276.1 GCA_945876205.1 Candidatus Sulfopaludibacter sp. SbA3 | reverse complement strand
CGGCGCGGTGACGGCGGCGGCGGCGCTGGGGTCAGCGACAGGCCGGACGTACGTCCTGTCCGATGGTCATCCGCCGACCCGCGGCGAGTATGCGGCACGGCTGGCGACGCGGCTCGGAGTAGCCCCGCCGAAGTTCGACGGCCGGAGTGGTCTTGGAAAGCGGGTGCGAAACGCCCGGGCCCTCCACGAACTGGGCTTACGTCTGAAGTACCCGTCTTACCGTGACGGGCTTGCCGCGGAGTGAGAGAACAGGCCTGCGGCATCAGGCATCGGGCTCGACAAGGAAGTCCTGGAGGTTGGTCTTCCCGTAGCGGCTCTGGGGCACGATCTGGCGGATTCGACGCGCGACCGCGGCCATGAGTTGCTTGACCGCCGGCGTCTTCTCCTCCGGATCGGTAGCAGGCAGCAGACGCACGGTGACCGCGTGGTCTTTCTGCGAGAGCTGGACGAAGAAGGTTTGCGATCGAGGTTTGTCGACCACCACGGCTTCGAGCAGCATCATCGTGCCACGCTGGTTGAGAAAGACATCGCTGATCCTGAGGATCAGGTTGCCGTCTGCTTCGACGAACGGATCGAGCGCGGCAAACACTGCCGTGAGCGGACCGGCCTGTTCAACGACGACGTGCGGCATGACGCGTTCCTTGGGAAGTGACGGCGAACATCTCGGCGTTCCGTCGGCGGGAGTGACCTCGCCATTCTGACACTCCCGGGCCTGCTGGCCCTCGACGTGGACGGTTTCGCCAGGGAGTCGAGCGCATCGCCGGTGAGACACTCCGAGCGCACGCGGGTGGGCACTGGTCGGCCTCGGCCCGCAGGATGCGATCGATCGCTTCGGCGGTCAGTGGCACGTCAGATCCCTTCGTGAATCAACGGGCAGGACTGGAATCCATAAGGCGCGCGGCCAGGGCGATTCCCGAGAGATAGGCTCCCTCGACGCCGCCGGCGGCGTGCAGACCGTCCCCGGCGATCCCCAGCACGGCGCCGCCGTCGAAGCCCGCTACGAGCGGGCAGGCGAGTTCCGAACCAGCGGCCACGCGCGCGTCCCGCCAGCGGTGGGATTGCACGAGGTCGGGAGCGCGGACCCACTCGCCGTGGGGGGCGGCGCCCTCCTCGATCAGCCCACGCGTCCACGATTCCGGAGAACCGTTCAGATGCGCCTGCGAGAATCTCGGCCGCGCCTGGATGACGAGCACGAGCCGCGGGGTGCCGGCCCGCTTGCTCGAATCGTGCAAGATGGTGTGAATCACGGGACTCTCACGCGGGTAGCTCGCCTCCCACCGCGGAAGGGGAGTTCCCTCAGGGTAGCGCGCAATCACGGTCAGGCACGGCAAGACGCGAATCAATTCGAGGAGCGGCAGAAGCGCAGCCAGGGCAGGGTCCGGCGGATCGACCCGCCGCAGCAGCGCGAGGACCGAGGGGGCGGGCATCGTGAGCGCCACGATCTTCGACGTCAACCGCTCCCCGGACGCCAGTCCCACCTCCCAGACACGAGCCGAGTGCGATCCTGGCAGCTCCGCCAGAGTCAGCGACTCGACCCGACTCTCGAGACGTACGTCGAGTCCGAGCGCCAGATGCCTCGCGAAGCTGCTGACGCCAGCGGCAGGGGCGAACCGTGCGTCCTGTAAATCGAAGGACTGGGGCTGGCAAGGCACTCCGGTGCCCGCCCGTGCGCGCGGCCAATCCGCAATCGCCGCCGCGTCGGGCGCGCCGACCAACTCGTCGAGGAACCGAGTCGAGCGCCCGTGAAGAACAGCGAGGCCGTGGTCCACGGGCTGGCCCTCCACGCGACGCGTCGCGCAACGTCCGCCGACGCCCGAGGCGCGATCGAGCACGAGCGGCGTACGGCCACCTCTCCGCAACGCGCGGGCAAGCGAGAGCCCGGCAATGCCCGCGCCGACCACAACCACATCGTGGATCACGAGGGCATCATGCCGCTGCGCGAGGCGAAAAGCCAGTTCGCGAAGCAACGTAAAGCTTTTGTCCATGACAATCAATTGACAACAACCGTCACGCCGCGGTACGCTGAGCCGTCATGAAGCGGCGTGGGCCTCGGGAAGGGATCGGGCGTGCGCAGTAGCCGTCCGGCTGGTGTGCAGGTGAGAACACAACGGGAGGCGCCGGCGCGGTACCCGAGTCGCGCCGTGTCAAGGCTGACCGGGATTGGCATCGACACGCTGCGCGCCTGGGAGCGTCGTCATGGCGCGGTGACACCGAGCCGCGATGACCGCGGCCGGATGTACACCGACGCTGACGTCGCGCGCCTGCGGCTGCTGCGCGGCGCCGTGGAGCAAGGCCACAGCATCGGCCGCCTCGCGGGGCTCACCGACAAGGATCTGCACCGTCTTGCCGCGACGGCAAGTGCGGTCGCAGCGTCGCCAACGGTCGATCCGTTGCGACGCACGTCCCTGGACACCGCCGTGCTCAGCGCCGCATTGCAGAGGTTCGACGCCGCGGCCGTCGACCAGGAGATCGGCCGCATGGCGGCGGTTCTGCGGCCCCTCGACCTCCTGCAGGACGCACTGATGCCGGCGATCACGCAGGTCGGTGATGACTGGCACCGGGGGCGCCGCGGCATCGCCCATGAGCACTTGATGTCCTCCACCATACGAAGCATCCTCGGCTCGTTCCTCCGGCTGTACGCGCGGTCTGACGTGACGGTCCGGTTGCTCTTTGCCACCCCCTCGGGCGACCGCCACGAGATCGGCACGCTTGGTGCGGCGATGCTCGCGGCCAGCACCGGACTGGGCGTCACGTATCTCGGACCGGACCTTCCCGCACGGGAGATTGTCGAGAGCGTGAAACCCGCGGGCGCACACGTGCTGGTGCTGGGGCTGACGACGGCATCGGCATCGAAGGCCAGGGAGCAGGAACTTCGCACGATCGTTCACGATCTTCCGAAGGATGTCGAGTTGTGGACGGGCGGACCGGGCGCCGGCCGCCACGCCTCGATCATCACCCCGCGGGGACTCATCTTCGGGGACTACACCGCGTACCAGAAAGAGCTCGTCCGCCTCGGCGGAGGCATCACCCGACAGCCATGACATTCACCAAGATATCGTTCGGTTTGCATCTGTGCGCACCTTCCGTACTTGCCGTCACCGCATCGATCCTCCTCGCCTCGACTGCGGCGGCACAAGACACCACGGGCGTGGGCGCCATCAACGGCGTGGTGGTGAACCAGGCCGGCCAGCCGGTCGAAGGCGTGCGCGTGTGCGCCCTCGACACCGCGTGGTGCGCCACGAGCGACGCCCAGGGCGCCTTTCGCATCGGCGAACTGCGTGGCGGCGCCTATCGCTTGGAGATTCTGCCGCTCGAGGGCCTGCCGTTCACCAGCGATCCGGTGGACGTGCGCGCCGGGCTCGACGGCACCGTGGACATCACGCTGCCAAGGGTGGAGAGCTTCCAGCAGACGGTCACCGTGACCGCGCCTGCCTTTCAGGCGCCCGAAGAGGTGAAGAACTCGGGCTTCCTGGTGGAGCCGCGCGAGATCCTCAAGAGCGCCGCGGCCCTGCAGGACGTCTCGCGCTACGTGCAGGGCCTGCCTGGCGTCGCAATTGGCACCAACGATTTCCGCAACGACATCATCGTCCGGGGCGGCAGCCCCCTCGAGAACCTCTTCGTCGTGGACAACGTCGAGATTCCCAACATCAACGCCTTCGCGAACTTTGCGTCGGCTGGCGGCACGGTGAGCCTGCTCGATGCCGAGCTGCTGCAGGACGTGACCTTCCTCACCGGCGGGTACCCCGCGCCGTACATCAACCGCACGTCGAGCGTGCTGCAGGTGACCCAGCGTGAGGGCAACCGCAAGGCATTCGGCGGGTGGGCCACGCTCGGATTCGCCGGCGCGGGCGCCATTCTCGAAGGGCCCATCGACGCGGGGAAGGGATCGTGGGTGGTGTCGGCGCGACGAAGCTTCCTGGATCTGTTCACCCAGGACGTGGGGTTCGGCGGCGTGCCGGTGGTGTACTCGTTCAACGGCAAGGCCGTCTACGACCTCACGCCACGCGACCGCATCTGGATGGTCAACATCGCCGGCATCGACGAGATTCGCCTCGGCCTCAGCGACTCCACCGACCTCCAAGACGAGATTGCCAACTTCGACATCCGTTTCGACGGGTGGCGCAGCGCGACGGGCTTCAACTGGCAACGCATCTTGGGGTCGCGCGGCGTCGGCCTGTTCGGCGTCACTCACTCCGAGGCCAAGGTGGGCCAGCAGGTGAAAGACCTGGTGGCTGACGGCGTCCCGCGAACGGGTCTGTCCTCTGCGGACATCATCGCCCAGAGCCCCGTCGTCTATTTCGAGGATTCGCGCGAGGGTGAGACGACCGTCAAGTACGACCTCACGGTGCACCTGCCGTTCTTCGACACGGTGCAGACCGGCGGCAGCTTCAAAGCGTTCCGCATCAACTACCAGGCCAGATCGCCCTACGGCAACGACACGCCCTACTCGACGGTGCCAGGCGTTGACCCGTTCTTTCTCGACACGCGCTTCCGGTCGTATCAGACCGGCGCCTACCTGCAGGCCTCCAAGCAGGTGGCGCCGCGCGTGAACGTCACGCTGGGCGGACGCGTCGATCACTACGCCATCCTGTCGCGGGCCCGGTTCAGTCCGCGCGCCGGCGTCAAGGTGCGCCTTGCCGACGCACTGTCGTGGAACTCCAGCGCCGGGTCGTACTACCAGCAGCCGGCATTCCTCTTCGTGTCGGCGTTTCCGCAGAACGCGTCGCTCGTCCCCTGGCGCGCCGACCACTACGTGACCGGCCTCGTCTGGTCGCCCAATGCCGCCCTGCGCGTCACGGCTGAGGCGTACCGGAAGACCTACACCGACTACCCGGTGGCGAGCGACCTGCCCACCGTGTCGCTGGCCAACATCGGCGACACCTTCGACGTGCGCGAGATTCTGTTTCCGCTCACGAGCGCGGGCAACGGGTACTCGGAGGGCATGGAGTTCTTCGTCGAGAAGCGACTCACCTCGAAGCTCTATGGCCAGGGCAATCTTTCGTTCTCCCGCACGCGGCACGCGGGTCTCGACGGCGTGCGCAGGCCCGGTTCGTTCGACTACCCGTTCGTGTTCAACCTGCTCGGCGGCTACCGACTGTCGTCGGTGTGGGAGTTCTCGGCCCGGCTCTCGTTTCTCTCGGGCCGGCCGTTCACGCCCTACGACCAGGTGGTGTCCACGGCGCAGCGGCGCGGTGTGTACGACCTCACCCGCGTCAATGCCGAACGAGCGCCTGACTACG
>CAMCNL010000275.1 GCA_945876205.1 Candidatus Sulfopaludibacter sp. SbA3 | reverse complement strand
ATCAAGAGCGAGCTCGAGACCGTGCTCCGCATCGACCCGGGATTCCAGGACGGCTCCGCCGACCGCGCGCTCGGCCGCTGGTACTTCAAGGTGCCCTCGCTCTTCGGCGGCAGCAGGACCAAGTCGGAAGAACACCTGCGCAAGTCGCTCACCTACAATCCCAACAGCACCGCCTCACACTTCTTCCTCGCCGAGACGCTGTTCGATCAGAAGCGCGACCGAGAGGCGATCGAAGAGCTCAACAAGGTCATCGCCGCGCCGGTCGACCCGCAGTGGGAACCGGAGGATCGCGAATTCAAGGAACAGGCCCAACGCCGCCTCCGCACGGCCATCCGCTGACGCCGCGTCCGACCTGCTCGACACTACCGCCGCACAGCAGTATCCGATCGACATGCGGACCGCGCGGCGGACGATTCCGTGACCATCGCGGCCGGCAGTGAAGTGGCTCACTTCATCGAAGTGACGACCGCGTGCTCTCCGCCGCCAGGAAGTGGGTCTACAAGACCTGCCACCCTCGATGGCACACCGGTACAGTTCCTGCGGCGCGTCCGGGTCGTCCTCACCCCGTCGCCATAGCGCTGGGCAGTTAGAATAGAGATCTGCCCTCTCTCCTTCACCATCATTCCATCGTCGCGCTCCGCCACCGGAACTTCCGGCTGCTCTGGGTGGGACTGCTGGTGTCATTCACCGGCGGCCTGATGCAGAACGCCGCGCTGTTGTGGCATGTCGCGCTGCTGGCGCCTCCCGGGCAGAAGGGGCTCGCGCTGGGCGGCGTCGGCCTGGTGAAAGTGATCCCGATCGTCGGCTTCTCGATGCTCAGCGGCCTGGCGGCCGACGCGTGGGACCGGCGCAAGGTGATGCTCATCACCAACAGTTGTTCGGCGATGGTCGCGCTCGCCCTCGCGGTCGTCACGTTTCGAGGCGTCGACAGTCTCTGGCCGCTCTACGCGCTCGCCTTCCTCGGCGCGATCGTCGGCACCTTCGACCCGCCCGCGCGACAGGCGCTGGTCCCGATGCTGGTACCGCGCGATCACCTGCCGAGCGCCATCAGCCTGAACGCGATCATGATGCAGACCGCCTCGGTCAGCGGACCGGCGATCGCCGGCATTCTGATCGCCACGACCAGCCTCGGCTGGGTCTATTTCCTCAACGCTCTCTCGTTCGGCGCCGTCATCGCCGCCCTCCTGATGATGCGCGGGGTTTCCGACGTGGCGCACGATCCCGGCACGCGGCCTGATGTCTCGCTGAAGTCGGCGCTCGAGGGACTGCGATTCGTCTTCAAGTCGCCGCTCATCCGATCGACGATGCTGCTCGATTTCTTCGCGACATTCTTTTCGTCGGCCACGGCGCTCCTGCCGATCTTCGCGCAGGACATCCTGCAGATCGGTCCCAGGGGATATGGATGGCTGTACGCCGCACCGGCCGCGGGCGCGCTGACGATGAGCGCGGCGATGGTGCTGCTGACATCGAAGATCGATCGCCGGGGACCTGTCCTGCTCTGGGCGGTGGGTCTCTACGGCGCCGCAACGGTTGGATTCGGCCTGTCGCGCACGTTCTGGATGGCGTGGGCCTGCCTCGCGCTGACCGGCGTCGCCGACTCCGTCAGCATGGTCATTCGCAACATCGTCCGCCAGCTCGAGACCCCGGACCACCTGCGCGGCCGCATGATGGGCGTGAACATGATCTTCTTCCAGGGAGGTCCGCAGCTCGGCGAGATCGAGGCAGGCGCCGTCGCCAACTGGTTCGGCGCGCCCTTCTCAGTGGTCACGGGAGGAATCGGTGCGCTGCTCGCCACCGCCTGGGTCGCCGCCTCCACTCCAGAACTACGCGCCTACCGCACGCGGCCGGTGACGCCAGTCCGCGCAATGGCAGACGGCTCAGTAGCCGAACACGAGATCTAAGACGCTTCGCAGCTCAGTGGGGTGAACGCAGATCCGTCGGGCAGTTTCTTGAAATGCGAACTGCGGGTCCAGCGCGCAGCGAGGTACTGCGGGTCTTCCACAGTGGTCGTGACGATCAGCCACTGGTCGCCGTTGGGTTCGCGGGTGCGGTTGAAGAATTCGGTGACCACGGCGTTCTCGCCGTAGGGGACGCCGTTTCGCTGCAGGTATCCGGGGCGGATCCGCGAGGTCACGACCTTCATCGATCCGAAGCCCGCCGCGACCGCACCGCGTCCGCGGCCGCCGCCGGGAAGCTGCCACTGCGCGGTCGACTGGCCTTGCCAGGTGCGGTCGCCTGATGCGGGCGGCGGCGCGCCGAAGACGAACATCCGCGTCTGCGTGGCGGCTTCAGTCTCGACCTTCATCGTCGTGTCGTTCTGCCACGAGATGCGGATGCGTCCCGGCATCCGCATGATGTTGGGCGCGCCGAACGGGCGGCAGTACTCGCCGGCGGCCGCGTCCTTCGCCGCATCCCACTTGTCGGCGAGCTCGCGTCCAGCGGGCGTCAGCGGCACGCTGGGATAGTCGCCCTTCGGCGGCGTGACCATCCTCCAGCGCCAGTCTTCGGTGACGATCGACACCCACGTGCCGGTGATGTCGATCGGCGCCTGCGCGCGCGGCGTGGGGGGCGGGCCTTGCGCGGCCGCGCCTCGCTGCGCCGAGGCGTGGGTGCCGGCCGCAAGTCCGAGGATGACGACGGTGAGGAGAGAGATCCTGCGCATGGTCAGTTCGCCTTGGCTGCGGCGGCCTGCTTCGGCGGCGGAGGCGGCAGCGTCTTGAGCTTCGCGCGGAACTCGGGGTACATCGTCTCGGCCCCGCCGCGCGTCGCATCCACCGGGATGTTGTGCTTGGTCGCGAACTCGGTCAGGTAGGGATTCGTACCGGGCAGATAGTGCGGCACCTCGCCCTTGGCGCGATCGATTTCCTGGACGACGCCGCACGGGTACGGCGGAATCTGCTGGTTGACGTTCAGCTCGTAATCGGTCGTCCGGACGAACGGCTCCGTCAGGTACACCGGGTCGTTGACCATCGTCATCACGGTCAGGAAGTCGCCGTTGCGAATCCAGTGCTCGGTCAGCGTCGCCTTGTCGCTGCGCGGCAGGCCGTTTCTGCGCAGGTAGCCTTCCTTGAGATGGGTGGTGACGATGGTGAGCATGTCGCCTTCCCACTTGCCGGTCGAGAATCCCGCCCACGTGTGCGGCGCGTTCGGCGATGGATGCGGCCGGTTATCGAGGTAGACCGGCCGATCGACGGAGCGCAGCCACTCAGCGTGAAACGCGACGGTTTCGCGCGACACGGGATCGACTTCCTTCGTGATCTTCAGGTTCGACGGTCCGCGCCAGATGTAATCGGCCGAGTGCGGACGGCACTGCCACTCGGGCAGCGTCTGGATGGAGGCTTCCCACGCGGCGGCGCGCAGGCGCGCGGCATCGTTGATGGGAATGCCGAGGTAGTCGCCAAGCTCGGGACCGGGCACGCGCTCGGGCTGGTCTTCCCAGAAGCGCGGCGCCCACTCGCCCGAGAAGTCGGTTTGCGCGAAGGCGGGGACGGCCGAGGCCGCCATCAGCATGACGACGACGCACAGGCGATTCAGGTTAGGCATATGAAACCTCTTCACGCATCAGGCGGGCACCTTCGACCATCGCCCGCATCTTGCCGTCCGCCACGTCGCGTGGCAGGTATTTCATACCGCAGTCGGTGGCGACGATGATCCGCGTCGGATCGACGTAGGGGATCGCGCGGCGAATGCGGCCGGCAACCGTCTCGGCGGTCTCGACCTTCATGTCCGAGAGATCCACGACGCCGAGGAGGATCTGCTTGTCTTTGAGCGGCGTCAGCGCCGAGCAATCCAGGTTGGACTGCGCGGTCTCGATCGACACCTGTCCGCAGCTGCAGCCGGCGAGCTCCGGCAGAAACGAGTAGCCCGAGGGCCGCTCGTGAATGATGGCGGCGTAGCCGAAGCAGATGTGGACGCAGGTCGTCCCCGTCACACCCTCGAGCGCGCGATTGAGCGCCTTCAGCCCGTATTGCCGTGCCTTCTCCGGCCGCGCCTGCATGTACGGCTCGTCGATCTGCACGACGTCGGCGCCCGCCGCGAACAGATCCTTGATCTCCTCGTTGACGGCGGCCGCGTAATCGAGCGAGGCCTCCTCGTCGGTCTGGTAGAACTCGTTCTGCGCCTGCTGCGACATCGTGAACGGACCAGGCACCGTGATCTTGATCCGCTTCCTGGTGTGCGCGCGCAGGAACTTGACGTCCTCGACCTCGACCGCATGACGCCGCCGAATCTTGCCAACCACCCGCGGCACGGGATTGGGATGGCCCGACCGGTCCAGCGCGGATCCTGGATTGTCGATGTCTACGCCCTCGAGCGCCGTCGCAAACCGGTTGGAGTAGCTCTCGCGCCGAATCTCACCGTCGGTGATGATGTCGAGCCCGGCGTCTTCCTGCGCCTTGATGGCGAGGAGCGTCGCGTCATTCTGCGCCTCGGCCAGCAGGTCCGGCGGGATGCGCCACAGTTCGCGGGCGCGCACGCGCGGCGGAAAACGCCCCGCGAGCTTGGCGCGATCGATGAGCCATTCGGGCTGCGGATAGCTGCCCACCAGCGTCGTCGGGAAGAGCATCAGTACTTGCCCGAGAGGAGCGTGCCCGCGTTGGGAATATAGGTTGGGAGGCCCAGCTTCTTGAGCATCTGGTAGGTCGTGCAGACCGCCGCCGAGACGACCGGCAGGCCGGTCGCCTGCTCGACCAGCGGTATCGCGGCCAGCGACGGCATCTGGACGCAGGACGAGAGGACGAGCACGTCTACCCCATCGAGCTTCAAGTCCTTGTAGATTTCGAGCAGCGCCAGCGGATCGCGGAGCCCGACTTCGAGGTTGTCGGGAATCTCGAGGGCGATACGGTCGGAGACCTCGACACCTTCCGCCTCGATGTATTCGGCGACGAGCGTCGTCAGCGGCTTCATGTAGGGCGCGATCATCGCGATCTTGCGCGCCCCCAGCGTCTTCAAGCCGTGCACCAGCGCACCGGCGCTGGTGACGACCGGCGCGGGTCCGCCTTCTCTCTTGGTGACCTCGTGCAGCCGCGTCTCCGACTGGCAGTGGTACCCCTTGCCCATGCTCATGATCGCCACGAGACAGGCGTAGCCGAGCACGTCGACGCGCGCGTCGGCCAGCTCCGCGGCGCAGCGGTCGGAGTCGGCGTCCATCTTCGCCAGCTCCTCCTTGGTCACCTGCTTCATGCGCATGCGGCTCGAGTGAAACGTGAACCGCTCCGGCGCCACCGACTCGCGCGCGCGAAACAT
>CAMCNL010000274.1 GCA_945876205.1 Candidatus Sulfopaludibacter sp. SbA3 | reverse complement strand
GGTGGCGCCAGCCACCGCCGTCTTCTTCGACGTCGACTTCACCCTCATCTATCCAGGCCCGACGTTTCAAGGCGAGGGCTACGCGGCCTTCGGCGCCCGCTACGGCATCGACGCCGATCCTGCCCACTTTCCCGAAGCGGTCCGCGCCGCATCGTCGATCCTCAACGAAGAGCAGGATCACGTCTACGACGCTGACATCTTCGTTCGCTATACGCGAAAGATCCTCGAGGCGATGGGCGGCCGCGGCCCGCGGATCGACGACTGTGCACGCGAGATTTACGACGAGTGGGCGGCCTGCCGGCACTTCCACATGTACGACGATGTGCCGGGGGTGTTGCGAGAGCTGGCGGCGCGCGGTGTGAAGGTGGGGCTGATTTCGAACTCGCATCGCAGCCTCGCCTCGTTCGAACAGCACTTCGAGCTGGAGGGATTGATTTTCGGCGCGCTCTCGAGCGCCGATCATGGGTACATGAAGCCGCATCCCAGCATCTTCGAGGCGGCGCTCATGCTGCTCGGGGTGTCGGCGTCGCAGTCGGTGATGGTAGGAGACAGCTTCGAGCACGACATCGAAGGGGCGCGTCGGGTCGGCATGCGCGGTGTGCTGGTGCAGCGATCGCACGAACATCTGCCGGCGCCGCCAGATCCCGGCGTGCCGGTCATTCACGATCTCTCGGCGCTTCCAGCGTTGTTGTGACGCGTGGCCTGAAGGCCACGCGCTACAGGCGCACGTAGCGTGCAGGGTAGCGCGTGGCACGTAGCGCGCCGGGTAGAGTAGCGCGCAGGCGATGTAGCGCCCACGTGATGTAGCGCGCAGGCTTTAGCCTGCGCGAGCAGCCTACCCCGGCGGCCAGGTCAGACTGCGACCCGCCAGCACGTGCAGATGAATATGAAACACCGTCTGCCCGGCCTCGCGGTTGGTGTTGAACACCGCGCGATATCCCCGCTGGCCGTATCCGTGTTCCTTTGCCAGCGCGGCCGCCCTGCGGAACATCGATCCCACCAGCGCATCATCGTCGGGCGCCAGCTCGTTCAGCGACGCGACGTGCTTGCGGGGAATCACCAGGAGATGCATCGGCGCCTGCGGATTGATGTCCTGCAGCACCACGACCTGGTCGTCCTGGTAGACGAACGTGCCGGGAATCTCTCCCGCGATGATCTTGCAGAACAAACAGTCAGACATACGCCGCCTGTAGCGCGCAGGCGTCAGCCTGCGCGACGTTGAATGATGACGGTCCTCGGGATGCCCTGGAGATCCTCTCGTACGTGGTCGAGGCGCAGGACCGATCGCGCGCCAACCAGCGCGCGCACATCATCTTCCTGTCCGTAGCCAAATTCCATCACGAACCAGCCGCCAGGTTTCAAGGCAGCGGTGGCCGCATCGAGGACGCCGCCAATATCGCGAAGGCCGTCCACGCCGCCGAAGAGCGCCATGTCCGGCTCATGGCGAACGTCGGGTGACAGCGCAGGCTTATCGCCTTCTTTCACGTACGGCGGATTGGCGGTGATGAGGTCGAACTGTCCCGGCACGCCATCAAGGTAGGACGTCTGGACGAATTCCACGCGCCCCAGCACGCCGTGGCGCCTGGCGTTTTGTCGAGCGACCGAGAGCGCCTCCGGCGACAGATCCGTCGCCACGACCCGACACGGCGCCTCGTGCGCCAACGCCACGGCCACGCAGCCGCTGCCGGTGCCGATGTCAGCCACCCGCGGCGAGGAGTCTCCGGCGTGTGACATGCACGCGAGCGCCTCCTCGACGATAAATTCAGTGCAGGGTCTCGGGATGAGCACGGCGGGCGTCACGGCGAAATCCAGGCCCCAAAATTCACGGACGCCGACGATGTAGGCGGTCGGCTCGCGCCGTTCGCGGCGATCGAGCCACTCGGAGAACCGCGGTTCCAGCGCCGCAGGCGCAGCACCGCTCTTCTCCACCAGCAGCGTCGCGCGGTCCCACTCGAGAATCGTCCGCGCGTAGAGGTCGACGTCGAGCGCGGCTTCGTCGTCAGCGATACCCGCCGCCACGAGGCGGGCGCGCGCCTTCGCGAGCGTGTCCTGCAACGTCAATGCTTGGTCGCGTGCGAATCGTCGCCCTGGGTGATGTCCTTCAGCTTCTGGGCGTTGTAGAACGCGGATACCTCGTTCAGGAGTTCGGCCGGGTCGCCTTCGAGCACGTCGTGCAGGCGGTGGGTGGTGAAGTTGATCCGGTGATCCGTGATCCGGCTCTGCGGAAAGTTGTAAGTCCGGATCTTTTCGGAGCGCTCGCCCGTGCCCACCTGGCCGCGCCGCTCCTTGGCGATGGCATCCTGCTGCTTCTGCAGCTCCATCTCGTAGAGACGGGCGCGGAGCACCTTCATCGCCTTTGCGCGGTTCTTGATCTGCGACTTCTCGTCCTGCTGAGAGACGACGACGCCCGTCGGGATGTGGGTGAGACGCACGGCGGAGTAGGTCGTGTTGACGCTCTGGCCTCCGGGGCCGCTCGAGCAGAACGTGTCGATGCGCAGATCCTTTTCGTTGATCTGAATGTCGACTTCCTCGGCTTCCGGCAGCACGGCGACGGTCGCCGTCGACGTGTGGATGCGGCCGCTGGCTTCGGTGGCCGGCACCCGCTGTACGCGGTGGACGCCGCTCTCGTACTTCAGCCGGCTGTACACGCCGCGGCCTTCGATCGAGGCGATCACTTCCTTGAATCCGCCGGTGCCGCTTTCGCTCGACGACAAGACCTCGAGCTTCCACCGCTGGCGCTCCGCGAACCGGCTGTACATGCGGAAGAGATCGGCAGCAAAGAGTGATGCCTCGTCGCCGCCGGTGCCAGCCCGGATTTCGAGGATGACGTTCTTCTCGTCGTTGGGATCCTTGGGGATGAGGAGCACTTTCAGCTCCTCGAGGATGGCGTCGCGCTGCTGGGTGAGCGGCTTGAGCTCATCCTGCGCCATCTCGCGCATTTCGGGGTCGGTGCCGCGGAGCATCTCCTCGGCGCCTTCGATGTCTTTCAGGACGATCTTGTACTCACCAAACTTCTGAACGAGCGGCTCCAGGTCGGAGAGCTGTTTGGCAGCCTTGCGATATTCATTGGGGTCGGACTGGATTTCGGCCGTGCCGAGCCGCGTCATCAGCTCGTGATACTGGTTTTCGACCGAGGAGAGTTTCTCAAACATTAGCCACCCGAGACGGGCGGCAGGAATGCCACCTCGTCGCCTTCGTTCACACTGGCCGCCATTCGCGAATACTCGGCATTCACGGCCACCGACATCGTTCGCTCGTATTCAGCCAGAGACGGCATCTCCGAGACGAGCGAGTCCCACACCGTTTGGACGGTGGCCGGGGCCGAAACGTCCCGGGTCAGCTCGCCGGCGCCGGCCAGGTCGCGAAGCCGCGCAAAGAGTCTCACGGTTACGCGCATGCAATCTTATAAGCCGCCTGCTTCGCGTGCTCGTCCTCCGGGTCGGCGGTCGCGCCCTCGAGCCAGACTTCGCCCCCCTCGAAATGTTCATGCTTCCAGATCGGGACGATCTGCTTCACGCGCTCGATCGCGTAGCGGCAGGCGGCAAACGCGTGCCCACGGTGCGGCGACGCCGCGACGATGATGATGCTGGCCTCGCCGATCTCCAGCCGTCCGATCCGGTGATGGACGCCGAGCCGCGTATCCGCCCACATCGTCCCCGCCTCCTCGATGATCCGGTTGAGTGCGCGCACGGCCAGCGGTTCGTAGGCTTCGTAATCGAGAAAGGTCACGCGGCGCCCCTGGTTGTGGTCACGGACAAGGCCCGTAAAAGCCGTGATCGCGCCATCGCCCGATGCCCCGCGGGAGATTTCCGCGGTCAGCGCCTCGAGATTCAGCACCTCCGAGGTCACGGCGACCAGCTCCACACCCATGGGTTTCAGTATAGCGACCAGAAGTGGCCCAGTGGGCCATGCCCCTTTCCGAGCCCGGGAGCGTTCCGGATCGCGCCCGCCACGTATTGCTGCGCCAGCGGAATGGCCTCCTCGAGCGTCCGTCCCATGGCCAGGTGCGCCGCGAGCGATGCGGCAAACGTGCAACCGGTGCCGTGGGTGCTCGTGCTCTCGACGCGCTCGGCGCGAAACTCGGTAAAGCGGTGGCCGTCGTAGAGCAGGTCGACGATGTCGGCGGAGGGGAAGTGGCCGCCCTTGATCAGCACCGCTTCGGGACCGAGGATGAGGATGCGGCGCGCCGCTTCACGCAAGTCCTCCTCGGTGTGAATCGGCTTCAGCGACAGCGCTTCCGCTTCAGGCACATTCGGAGTCACGACAAACGCGCGGCGCAGCAACTCGGACTTGATGGCCCCGAGCGCCTCGTCGTCGAGCAGGCGGTGACCGCTCTTGGCCACCATCACCGGATCGACCACGACCAGCGGGATCTCGAGAGCGTCGATGGCGGCGGCGACGGCTTCGACAATCGCGGCATTGGCGAGCATGCCGGTCTTCGCGGCGTGCGCGCCGATGTCGGCCATCACGGCTTCAATCTGGGCGGTGACGAGATCAGCCGAAAGAGCTTCGGCGGACATGACGCCGAGCGTGTTCTGAGCGGTGATCGCGGTGATGGCGCTGGTGCCGTAGACGCCGTGCGCGGCGAACGTTTTCAGGTCCGCCTGGATGCCCGCTCCGGCGCTTGAATCGCTACCGGCGATGGTTAGGGCCGTACGCATCGGTCCGGCCGAACAGCCGCCACAAGCCGGGCAGCACGGATGCGGCGACGAGGAGCTTCATCAGGTCGGCGACGACGAACGGATAGACGCCAAGATTGAGAGCGGCGGAGAAGCCAATCGGCGAGCGGCCCACAAACACACCAAGCCAAAGCGCGCCCGAGGCATAGATCACGACAAGGCCCGTCAGCATCGCAAAGAACGAGGTGGCGTATCGGCGGTCGAGGCCGCGCTCCGCAAGGTATCCGACGAGGAAGGCCGCGATCGGATAGGACATCAGGTAGCCGCCGGTCGGCCCGAGCAGGCGAAGGAGTCCTGGCGGCAGCGTCACCGAGGCCGCAAACACCGGGAGGCCCGCCGCGCCCGCCGCGAGGTAGAGGATCTGGCTCGCGAGTCCCAGCCGCGATCCGAGCGCGAGGCCGCCGAGCAGGACCACCATCGGCTGGAACGTAAAGGGCACGTCCGTGAACGGCAGCGGCACGCTGATCTGCGCGGCCGCCGCGGTCAGGGCCGTGATGAAGAGCATGGACGCGATGCGAACGGCGCGCGTCGACTCGCTGCGCGACGCGAGTACGTTCACGAGAGGTGCTGAGGAGATCGAGTGATCCATCGGGGGAATTGTACTGCAGGGGGAAGGGGGCGGGGGGTAGGGG
>CAMCNL010000273.1 GCA_945876205.1 Candidatus Sulfopaludibacter sp. SbA3 | reverse complement strand
CGGCTCGCTCCTGGCGCTGGTGGTGATCGGTGTCGCAATCGGCTGGAACGCCGACGCGGTGACGATGAATTTCGGGGACTTCTGGACGCCTCGAGGTGCCGAACCGATCGTCCCCGGCGTCTCCGCCGTCACCGCGTTCGGATTGTTGGTCGCCCTCTGCGTGGCACAGACGGGGTCGCTCTTCTCCGCGGATGCCTGGAACAACATCACCTTCACGGCCGGCGAGGTCAAAGACCCGCGGCGGAACGTTCCGCTCTCTCTCGCCTACGGAACGGCGATCGTCATCGGCCTCTACCTGCTGGCGAACGTCGCCTACCTCGTCACGCTGCCGCTCGACGCGATCAAGAGCGCGCCGTCTGACCGGGTGGCCACGGCGACGCTCGAAGCGGCGCTCCCCGGATTGGGTGCGGCGATCATGGCGGTCGCGATCATGGTGTCGACGTTTGGCTGCAACAACGGGCTGATCCTGTCCGGCGCGCGCGCCTACTACGCCATGGCTCGCGACAAGCTGTTCTTCGCGAAGGCGGCGACGCTCAACGACGAGAAGGTTCCGGCGTGGGGATTGGTGCTGCAGGGCCTCTGGGCAGCCTTCCTGGTCATTCCGCGCACCTACGATCCAGCCACATCGCAGTACGGCAACCTCTACGGGAATCTCCTCGACTACGTCGTTTCGGCTGCGCTGCTCTTCTACATCCTCACCATCGCCGGCGTGTTTCGTCTTCGCGCGACGATGCCAGACACGCCACGTCCGTACAAGACCGTCGGCTACCCGGTCGTCCCCGCGCTCTACATCATCGCGGCCGCGACGATCCTTGGCGTGCTGCTCGTGTATCGCCCGTCGACGACGTGGCCGGGCTTCGCGATCGTCCTCCTGGGCATCCCCGCGTTCTTGTGGCTCCGCCGACAATCGCAGCGTGCGTAGCGTCGGCGGGATGCTGACCTACTTCTTTAGCGCGTCGATCCGCTGCTGGATTCGCGGATTGGGGAGTGCCTTCGCCTCGGCTTCCAATACGGCAATGGCAGCATCCTTCTGGCCCGCCGCCTCGAAGGCGTCCGCCTGCAGGTTGGCACGCTGCGCGCGCATGAAGCGATTGTCCTGCGGCACCGTCAGCTCGGCCAGCGCGTCGATGGCGCCCTGGGGGTTCTTCTGATCCACCAGGATTGACTGGGCGGCGAGCATCTGCACCTCGGGATCCGCCGGGAACCGCCGCTTGGCCTGGGCGATCAACTCCGCCGCGCCGGCGGCGTTACCGGCGGCTCGATCGGCGAGCGCCTGATGGTAATAGCCAGCCAGCAGCAGTTGCTCGACGTCTTTCGGATCGCCAGAACGGATACCAACGCCACCGGCGTAGGCATACACCAGCTCGCCACCGTGCTCGCCTGTCTCGTAGACGGAGAACACGGCGGCCAGCCCTACGACGGCGGCCACCACGCGCACCATCTTCGCCTTGGGCGACCTGCGCAGCGCCAGGCCGAGGAGCTCGATCGCGCCCAGGATCAGCATTACGGTCTGTGTGCGCTCACCCCATTCCTCGTGCTCCATCACCGCGGGACGTGTGCGTGGAGCGCGCTCGACCGGATCATGGGCGGCCTCTCCCGAACGGACGGATACCACCGATGCGGCCGCGGCCAGAATGAGGAGCGTCGCGGCGGCCGGCCCGGCAAACGCCGGGCGACCCAGGAGCGACACCAGCCGGAACGCGACGCCGACGATGACCAGGACGATGGTGAAGTGCACGATCTGCGGATGAAGGGCTGCCATGTGCGAGGTTCTCTCTGAATCGTGACGCGCGGCTAGGGCCGCGGCGATGCGCCGACGGCCGCCCGCGCGGTGGCGACGATGATCGAGGAGTCGACCGACATCGCATTGTAGTAGCCGACGAACCGCTGCGGTTCGGGGGCGTCGTAGCGTTCGAGGTTATGTGCCCACCGGTAGCCGATCGACTGGTAACGCAGCTCGGCCTCCACCGTGAACGGCCCGGCCGACGGCATCCCCAGGCTGTAGCGGACGCGGTCGCCGGCGCCGACGAAGTTGGCGTCACGTAGCGCCTCGCCGTAGACGCCGACCTCCTTGTCGGCCGTCGCCTTGTCGAAGCCGCGTGGCAGGAGCCGGTTGTCCTTGAGGTATTGCGTGGCGGTGAGCAGGCCGGTCGTCGGCACGCCGTTGCGATCGCCGAGGATGGGCTCGTAGATCTGCACCTGGTCGGCGCGCGTGATCTCGTCATAGTGCGGTTCGAACGCGAGCGGATCGGCATCGCTGTCGTTGCCGGCAATGGCGCCGGCGGCATTGATGGCGCCCGATTCGAACACCGCCCGTCCCTGTGCGTCACGCACCGTGACGTGGAGCCAGGTGCGTCGCGCCGGGTAGCCGGTCGGATACTTGTGCCCGGTGAGGTTGCGCACGTCGACCTCGAAGGCGAGCGTCGCGCCCGTGAGCTGCGGCGTCGACACGGTCACCGTGGCGGTCTCCTCCTGCAGTTGCCGAATCGTCGCCCTGGCCGTGGCCTCGAGCTCCGCAGGCAGCGCCGTCACGCCCAGCTCGGTGCGGTAGCGGTTGAGCATCCGCACCATGAAGGCGTTGCCGCCGACGAACAGGTGGCGCGACATTGTGTCGCGCGCGTCACCGAGCACCGATGCGGCGCGCACCGGGCCCGCCGCCTTCGGCATGTGGCACGACTGGCAACTGCGCTGCTCGCGGTTGAAGTCGCTGTGCAGCCACTCCTGGTAGTTCATCTGCTCGGGCAGCGATCCGACCACCTCGCCGTTGGGCCCGAACGCCTGGGTGATGAGGGTGTGACACGTCGCGCACATCTCGCTCTGCTGGATGTGCGTCCCCTCGGCCTGCACGAAGCCGGTCACCGAGCGCATGATCGTCTTGCGGCCGGCGTCGATCTTGTAGGGCCCGAAGATCACGCGCGCGCCGTCGGGCGGCGTCGGCTTCATGACGAACTCGCCATTGAAGCTCTCGCGGGTACCGAGGCGCTCGCTCGAGATCTGATGACAGACCGTGCAGGAGATGCCGTCCGAGGCGAGGCGGTGCAGGGTCGAGGGATCGGCACGGGCAATCGGCAGGTGCGAGAACACCTCGCCCTTGCCTCCCGCCGCGCGCGCGATCTGATTCGACATCGGCATGTGGCACTCGGCGCACTCGTCCTGGATCGCGGCGCTGTGCATCGGGTGGTCGATCGTCTCGCGTCGCACGCCCGCCTGCCAGTAGGGATCGCGTGCCGAGTTCGCCATCATCGTCGAACGCCAGGTCGCGCCGATCGAGACGTCCTCGCCCGAGGGAGCCACGAGATTGTTGTGGCAGGCCACGCAGTCCTCGGAGTGCGTGAAGAGGGAGAGGTCCTGATGCCCCTGTCGCCCACGCGTGCCACCCTCGACCGTTTCGGTTGTCACCTGGGCGGCACGGGGTGTCGCCAGCAGGACGGTCAGCAGCCAGCACGCGCAGGCCGGCAGCAGGCTTCGTCGAATAGTGATGGTCATGGTGTTCCTGCCTACTTCCAGAATTGGAACAGCCCGCCGTCGAACCAGTCCCACAGGAAGTAGGTGAGTAGCTGCGGCTTGCGATCCTCGCGTTCATTGAGCGGAACGCGCACGCCGACGCTCAACAGAATGTGCTGGAGCTTGCTGAGCGACACCTGCATCTGCGGCACCACGTCCCATTCCGCGGCGCCGTCCTTGGGCTTGGCGACGATCACTTCGGCCATCGGCGACCAGACGCGGCCAAAGCCTTCGTCCTGGGCGATCGAATAGCCGAGCGCCGTGCGCAGAAACGCCTCGTTCTGCCCCTTGGTGTGATCCGACGGGATCTCATAGCCCGTGTGGAGCTGGAGAAATCCGTTCGTGCCGAGCATCTGGCCGTACATCGCGAAGGGCTCAAAGACCGCGAAGCCCTTGCCGAGGCCACGGTCCTCCTTGCCGGTTGGCAGCGTCGCCGCGGCACCGGCAGCGAAGATGCTGCCGCGATCGTAGCTCGCGAAGAACGTCCGCCGCACCGCCAGTTCGACGTCGCCCAGCCCATGGCTCCAGGCCCCGCCATCGCTGCTGGCCTGGAAGTCCAACGGGATCTTCACCTCGTACTGTCCGCGCGCGCCGATGCGGTGCTCGTAGACCAGTTCGTTGGTCACCGCCCTGGTGCCGGATGCCGTAATCCCGGTGGTCCAGACCGTCTCGTTCTCGGGAAACGCCTTCTCCGTGAAGAACGCGCGTGGAAAGTTCAGGTCGCCGCGCGGCCATGCCGGATCGGTACAGAACGACCAGAGATACTTGACGGCCATTTCGAGCTGTTCCGGAGAGAGCGCATCGCCGAAGGCCGGCATGTGGCGATCGAGCCCACGGACGGGACCGCCGCGGCTGGCGACGGCGACCCAGTCGCCGAACGGCTCCACCGTGTTCGTGGCGCAATCGTTGAAGTCGGGAAAGCCATGCCCGTTGGGCATCGGAAGCGCGAACCCAACCACCGACGACGGTGCGCCCGAGCCGTCAACCGCGTGGCACGTGGCACATGACTGGCGGAAGATCTGTTCGCCGGTGGGCTCGGCCGGCAGCGCGGCCGCGAGCGAAGTGGGTGGGGTGACCAGGTCCTGTGCGGCATGCAGCGACGCGGTCACGCTCCACACGAAGCAGAGCGCCGCGACCCACATTGGCGAGTACCGCCACGACCATATCCGCGTGCGCCCCGCCCTGACTCGCCGACCGACCATGCTGATCCTCCGCGTGACACGCACACCCATCACTCCGCCCGCGGCGTAGGTGTGTGGCATGTCTCGATTGCCGTGTGCCGCAGCTTACGTCGGCGATCAGCAAAACGCAGAATGTGACAGTGAGTCTCAGAATCGATCGCGAAACGGATCGGCGCGCAACACCGCTCGACGCTGCCTCAGTGGATCGTCGAATCGCAACTTCTTCCACCCGAGACGGCACACCGAGGCACCGAGACACCGAGGCCCGATGTTGTTGTTCTCGGTGCCTCGGAGACTCGGTGTGTTGTCTCAGGGAACGTCGCGGCGATTGAATCGCAACGAAGCCGCGATCGCGCTCAGTGCGTCATGGCGTGCAGCAGCACGTCGATGCCCAGGGCGTAGCCGGAGGGGGAAAACTGATAGAAGAAGCCGGGGTCCTCGCCCTCGCGCTCCCATGAATCCGCGACATCCGTGTTGTGCGTCATCAACACCATGATGCGTCCGTGGCTGTCGCGGATCGCGCGGAGGTGCGCGACGGCGCTGTCGGCGCCGCGCTCCGACGTGGAGTGACCGCCGACGCCGCGCCAGAACTGGATGTTGGTAATCTGCGGCACCTGATCGACCTCGAACATGCTGCGCAGCA
>CAMCNL010000272.1 GCA_945876205.1 Candidatus Sulfopaludibacter sp. SbA3 | reverse complement strand
CCACGACGGAGTAAGAGCAAGAAGGAAAGTTCGCTCAGCTTGACACGGGGCGCGGTTCAGGCCTAAAAATCTGCAGCCCCACCTGCGTCTTCGAAAGGGATAAGCATGAAACGGCCTTATATCGTTGTGTTGTCAGCGCTGATCGTCATGATCAGCGGCATTCCGCGCTACGCGAGCGCGCAAAGCGCTGCCGCGAAGGCTGCGCCGCCGTCCGCCATCAAGACCGTCTCGCTCGACAACGTCGCGCGGCACGGCTTCGTGTACGCGGGCGGGAAGTATGTCGGCGAGCTCGGCGACGACAAAGAGTCCACCATGGGCGGCGCCATGTACGTCGAGGTCATGGTGCCCAAACAGATCAAGTCGCCCTATCCCGTCGTGTTCATGCACGGTGCCGGGCAGACCGGCGTCGACTGGCTGATGACCCCGGACGGGCGCCCGGGCTGGGCCTATAACTTCCTCGACATGGGCTATGTCGTCTACCTGCAGGACATGCCCGCCCGAGGCCGGTCGCAGTACGTGCCCGGCGTCGACGGCACCGCCGAGCGCCTGAACCTCAATATCCGCACCGCCCCGAATTTGGAAGAGATCTTCACCGCCTCCGCGGCGCGCGGCGATTTCCCGAACGCCAAGAAGCACACGCAGTGGCCCGGCACGGGACGAATCGGCGACCCGGTGTTCGACTATTTCAACAAGACGCAGGTGCAGTTTCTCGCCGGCAACCGGCAGGAGACGCTGGCGCGCGATGCGAACGTCGCGTTGCTCGACATGATCGGCTCGCCGGTCATCCTCCTGACGCACTCGCAGAGCGGCGCGTTTGGCTGGCTGGTCGCCGACGCGCGTCCCAGCCTGGTGAAGGCGATCGTGACCGTCGAGCCGGCGGCGCCGCCGATCAGGGGTGTCGACAACGCGAAGGTCGCCTATACCGACGGCGGCGGCCTGAGCTGGGGCGTGGCAAACAGCCCGATCGCCTACGAGCCCGCCGCGGCCACCGCAGCGGATCTCAAGACGGCGCTCGACAACAAGCCGGAGCCGGGCAAGGTTGCCTGCTACCTGCAGACCGAGCCGGCGCGCAAGCTCAAGAACCTGCAGAACATTCCGGTGCTCTTCCTCAACGGTGACGGTGGCTATCACCGTATCTTCGACCACTGCCTGGCCAAGTGGCTGAACCAGGCTGGCGTGAAGACGGAGTACGTGGAGCTCGAGAACGTCGGGATGAGCGGCAACGGGCACATGATGATGCTCGAGAAGAACAGCGCCGACATCGCGAAGTACATGGGCCAGTGGCTGGCCAAGACGGTGAAGGCCGCCCCGGGCGACAGCAACTCGAAGGCGATGCCACCCAAGTCGATCCCCACCTTCTCGACCGCGAACATCGCCCGCAAGGGCTTCTACTTCTCGGGCGGCCAGTACTGGGGCGAGAAGGGCAAAGAGGTGATGCGCGGCGCGATGTACATGGACGTCTGGGTCCCGAAGCAGATCCGGCAGCCCAACCCGATCGTGTTCTTCCACGGCAACGGCCAGACCGGCGTCGACTGGCAGCAGACGCCCGACGGGAGAGCAGGCTGGGCCTACTACCTGATGGACCAGGGCTACGTCGTCTACATGGTCGACTACCCGGCGCGCGGCCGGTCGGCCTACGTGCCGCTGCCCGGACCCGACGGCAAGACGCCGATCGACGGCAATCTCGGCATCCGCACCGGCCTGGAGCTGGAACGAATCTGGACCAACGGCCGTGAGCGCGGCGACTTCCCGCTCGCCAAGCTCCACACGCAGTGGCCCGGCACCGGCAAGATGGGCGACCCGGCCATGGACGCGTTCGTCAGGAGCCAGGTGCAGTTCGCGGGACAGAGCATCAATCTGGCGCGCCAGGCGGGCATCGAGTTGCTCGACACGCTCAAGCAGCCGATCATCCTCTTCACCCACTCACAGGGCGGCGGGCTTGGCTTCGACGTCATGGAGGCGCGTCCGCAGTACATCCCGGTGATGGTGGCCGTGGAGCCGGGCGGTCCGCAGTTCGCCAACGTCGATACCGCGAAGGTGACGACCGGCCCGAGGAATCCGAACTCGTGGGGCCTCACCAACAACAAGTTCGAGTACGACCCGCCCGCGGCGACGCCGGCCGAGTTGACGGCAGTGCTCGAGACGAAACAGGAGCGGCCCGACGAGGTGCTGTGCTACATGCAGGCCGAGCCGGCGCGCAAGCTCGCGCGGTGGCAGAACGTCCGCATCCTGATGTATTCCGCAGGCGCCACGTATCACCGCGTGTATGACCCGTGCGTCCCGAAGTTCCTCAAGCAGGCCGGTGTGAAGGTCGACTTCTTCCGCCTGGAAGACGTCGGTCTCAAGGGGAACAGCCACATGATGATGCTCGAGAAGAACAGCGACGACATCATCAAGTTCACGGTCGATTGGCTCAAGAAAAATTCGGCGGCTGTCGGAACCAATTGAGTAAACAGCGGACAGAGGGAGAATTGTGTATGCGTAAGCGCTCGTCATTTATTGCCACCGGCGCGATCGCCCTGGCCACGGTCGTCGTGGTGGGCAATCGCCTCGCGCCGGTGCAGGGTCAGGGAAATCCGCAGGCCCAGAGCTTTGCGGCCATCCCCGCCCAGAAGGGCGGCCAGGACATCTTCGGCGGCTACGACCGCGTGATGGATTGGCCGAAGCCCCTGTCGAGCATCCCCGGCGTCGGCAAGTGGACCTGGGGCGCCGGCCAGGGTGTCTTCGCCGAAACGCCGGATCGCGTCTTCATCCTGCAGCGCGGCATGCTGCCGGAGATCGAGCGTCCGAAGAACACGAAGATCGCGCCCAGCGTCGAGTTCCCGATCGGCCGCCTGCCGTGGCGCGACGCCACCTCCGCGAGCCCGCCCGGAGCGCTCTTCAAGCCCGGCACGATGGAGCCCGGTGATGACCTCGACGTCGGTCAGCCCGGTGTCGACTACAACTGGTCGCACATCATCAGCGTCGTGAACTCGAAGGGCGAGTTCATCGAGGACTGGACGCGCTACGACAAGATGTTCCGCCGGCCGCACTCGGTGTTCGAGAGCCCGTACGACGCGCAGAAGGACGTCTGGATTGTCGACGATTACCGGCACGCGATCTTCCGCTTCTCCAACGACGGCAAGACGCTGAAGCAGACGCTTGGCACGGTGAACGTGCCTGGCACCGATGCGACGCACTTCTACCGCCCGACGTTCATGGCGTGGCAGCCGAATGGCGACTTCTACGTCGCCGACGGCTACGTCAACACCCGGATCGTCAAGTTCGACAAGGACGGCAAGTACCTGATGACCTGGGGCCAGAAGGGCGAGGCCGGCAAGGAGACTCGTCCGGGCTACATGAACAACGTCCACGGCGTGGCCGTCGATCCGCAGACGGGCCGCGTGTTCGTCAACGATCGCGGCAACCGCAAGTTCCAGGTATTCGACAAGGACGGCAAGTACCTGGATGAGTGGTCGATCGGCGCCGCGCCGGCCGACATCCACCTGGTCTACATGGACGGGTCCCGCATGCTCTGGGCCTTCGATCGCAACTCGTCGAAGATGCTCAAGTACGACCTGAGCGGCCACTTCCTGTACTCCTGGGGCGCGTGGGGCAATTTCCCCGGCGGCTTCTGGGGTGTCCACGGAATGCACGTCGACAGCGAAGGCAACTTCTATGTCGCCGAAGTCGACAACGGCGGCGCGCAGAAGTTCAAGCCGCGCGCGGGCGCCAACCCCGCGATGCTGCTGACCAAGGGCCCGGCGCCCGTGAGCGGAACGAAATAGGTAGCTCGGTGGCTAGGTAGCTGGGGAAACCCAGCTACCTCCCTAGCTACCGAGCCACCAAGCCACCCAGCTACCTCACGCCGCCATTGACCCGCCTCACTCTGCCCCAATAGAATGGCCCGCTCGCTTCTTGTTTCACGTTCATCCGCGTTCGCTTAATCCGGAGACCATTTGATGGCAGCCGATGTGGCCGTTGCTCGCACGCACACGAAACTGAATTCGAATCAGATCAAGGGCTTCTGGGCCGCGTGGCTCGGATGGTGCCTCGACGGCATGGACGCGTTTATTTACGCGCTCGTGCTCGTCCCCGCACTGACCGAGCTGCTGCCGCGGTCGGGCATCGAGGTGACGCCCGGCAACATCGGCTACTACGGCAGCCTCCTGCAGGCGCTCTTCCTCCTTGGATGGGGCCTGTCGATGATCTGGGGACCGATCGCCGATCGCTTCGGGCGCGTGAAGGCGCTGATGGCGACGATCCTCTTCTACTCGGTCTTCACATTCATGTGCGGCCTCGTGACCAACATCTGGCAGCTGGCCATCCTCCGCGTGCTGTGCGGCATCGGACTGGGCGGTGAGCAGCCGATGGGCGGCACGTTCGTCGCCGAGGAGTGGCCCGAGGATCGCCGCAAGATGGGCGCCGGCTACATGCACACCGGTTACTACTTCGGGTTCTTCCTCGCGGCGATCGCCAACTACTACATCGGCGCGAATTTCGGCTGGCGCTGGATGTTCGTCCTGGGCGGCGCGCCGGCGCTGCTGGTCGGCTGGATCCAGAGCGGCGTGCACGAGCCTGAAGCGTGGACCAAGCGCGTCGCGGTCGAGAAGCCGAAGATGAGCCAGGCGTTCAACGCGCTGTTTGCGCCGCTCTACAAGCGCCGGACGATCGTCAATTCGCTCCTGTTCCTCGTCTCGATCATCGGCCTGTGGGCCGGCTCGATCTACGTGCCGACCGCCGCCACGCAGATCGCGATACGCGAGGGCTTCGCGCAGCTTGAAGCCACGCGACTCGCATCCTACGCGTCGATGATACTGGCGATTGGCACCATCATCGGCTGCCTCCTGGCGCCAGGTCTGGCCGAGAAGATCGGCCGCCGCAAGGCGATGGCGACCTACTTCGCATTCCTCGGGATATCGGTGGCGATCGCGTTTGGCATCGTCTTCTACATGGAGAACGCGCTGATCCCGTTCTTCTTCCTGATCTTCTTCCTCGGCATCGGCGGCGCGAACTTCGCGCTGTATACGCTGTGGCTGCCCGAACAGTACCCGACCACCAGCCGCGCGAGCGGGATTGCGTTTGTCAGCTCGGTCGGCCGCTTCGCCGGCGTGGCGATGGTGTTCCTGGTCGGCGCCGGCATCCGCTCCTACGGCAGCCTTGGCGTCCCCGTCGCGATCACCGCGCTGGCCTTCGTCGTCGGACTCCTGCTCCTGCCGTTCGCCGAGGAAACCAAGGGCAAGCCGCTCCCCGCTTGACACCATCACGTAGCGCGCAGGCTTTAGCCTGCGCGATGTCTTAATGGGTGCGGATCCGGTCCTCGAGTTAATCGATGCGACGCTGGTCAAGGATGACGCGGTCATCC
>CAMCNL010000271.1 GCA_945876205.1 Candidatus Sulfopaludibacter sp. SbA3 | reverse complement strand
TCCCCGCAGGCTCGCCGCCGGCGCTGCAGTTTCAGCAGTCGCTCGAGATCTTCGATGACAAGGGAGTCAGGGTGCGCTACAGCATCGACGCCGATCGCAACCGAACGCGCGTCACCGACACCTGCCAGTAAATCGACCTGATAACCACGAAGGTCACGAAGATCACGAAGATCATGAACTAAAAAATAGTTTGTTCGTGTTCTTCGTGACCTTCGTGTTCTTCGTGGTTAAAGACTACTTCGCTAGCGGGCTCGGCCTCACCTGGAACTTCACCAGCTTGCTCGTCGTCCCTTTTCCACCTTCCATGTGGAACGGCGCCCGCGTCGCATATGTCGTGTAGATGCCCTTGCCCTTCCATCCCGCATTCGCATCGTCTATCCGGCCGTCGATGCCCTTGCCGTAGAAGCCCATCGGGTACGGCACGCGGAAGGTGAGGAACTGACCGTTCACGAGCGCGAGCATCGCCTCTGACTCGTTGCCCGTGGCGAGCGACGCATCCTTGCCGACCCCGAGCATGTCGAAGCGGTCAACGAAGTTGTAGTACGCCTCATCGGCGCTCGCGCTGTCGACCGCGCCCTTGTGGTTCGGACCCGGGTACGCGTAGAACGCCCACCCTTCGGGGCACTGCTTGCCGGTCGCGTTCGGACCGTTGAGCGGACCCCTGCACTTGCGGCGATCGAAGCTGGCCAGTTGTCCGCTCGAGAGCGTCGTCCAGACGACGTTGCTGGTGTCGACGTCCATGCCACGCGGAGCAAAGCCAGAGCCCGCGGCCTTCGGATCCTGGAAGGGTACCTCGTAGATTTCCGAGAGCGCCGTCACGGTGGGATTCGGTCCGGGAACGATGCGCACGAGCGAACCCGGCATCCCCAACACCGATCCCCAGACCGAGCCGTCGGACGCCGGCGCCACGCCGTAGAACGGCGCGATCACCCGCTTGTCCTTGGTGGGATCGACCGGCTGGTCGGCTTCGACGTACGCGTCGCGCCTGCCGTTGCCGTTGGTGTCGAGGACGAGCACCGTCCAGCCCTGCGCCAGCTTCTCGTCGCCCGTCTTGTCGTAGATGCGCGTGTCGAACCACCCCTCGACCGGACCGGAGCCGGTATACCAGAGGACATCGTTGTTGTCGAAGTTGAGGTGATGCGTCCCGAAGCAGGTGTCGATCGTCGTCACCTTCTTCGTCTTCGGGTCGTACATCTGCATCTGCCGGTTGCTCTGGTTGATCGGGAATGCCCTGGCGGATGGATGTTCGGACCCCGCCCGGCAGAAGGCGGACGTCTGCGGCGTCCGGACGCGCGCCGCGATCCAGACGCGTTCCTGCTTGTCCATGGCGAAGCTGTGGGCCACCGACTGCGAAGTCCAAATCGCTTCGTCGCCCCAGTACGGTGAGGGCTTCGACGGCTTCACGTCGCCTTCGCTTGGCGTCTTCGGGTCGCGCACCTGGAGCTTTACCTGCGTCGCGGTGTTGCGCGTCGGATCGACGACCGGCACGTAGTCGGCGGCGTTTTCGAGCGCGCCGTAGATCGGTCCGTTCGCGTTGACCGTCGGGTTGCGCTTGTCGCTCGCAATCTCGTCGTGCAGGTAGGCCTTCGGATCGGCCCAGTCCCACATCGTCACGACGACGTTGCGCTCGCGGCCCTGCGGACGGGGCGGCGCGGTGGCGGGGAGCTCGCCCTGGGCAATGCGGTCGGTCCAGTCGGCAAACATTTCAAGGGCGCGCGGACGTCCCACGGAATCAAGGCGTGCGCTCATCTGGCCGCCGGCCTGGCCCGAGTGAATGCGGCGATCCCAGGCATCAGTGGAGGACTCGAAAGAGCCGAGCGCCCTGGGGATTTCGCGCGTCGCCTTGTTGCCGAGCTGATGGCAGGCGGTGCAGCCGTCAGTGTTGACGACGTTGCGAACCCATTCGCCCTGGCTGCGGATGCTGGGCGAGATGCCGTTGCCTCCCGGGCCCGTGCCGGTGCCGGGGAAGTCGCTCTTCGGCGGAAGCTGCAGCAGGCCGAACCAGTACTGCGCCGGATAGTACTCGGCGGCCGCTCGCGCGTTCGGCGCGGGCACCGCTTTCAAGTTCAACGTCTTGCCTGGCGCGGATTGCGTCTTCGGCGAATCCACCAGGCCGTAGCCGCGAACCCACACGTCGTAGCTCGCCCTGGGCAGATCCGGTACGAGATACCGCCCCTGGTCGTCGGTGACGACGCTCTTAATCAGTCGGGTCGGCAGGTCGCGGGTTTCAGCAATCACCCAGACGCCCGCTTCGGGCCCGCGGGGCCCGGTGACGATGCCGCCGATGTCGTCAGCGTCGACGGCCACCGTGGCGGCCGGCGCCTGGCCCGTGCCGGTACGAACGAGTAAGGCGGCGATGAGGATGGTGAAGGTGACAGGCAGGATTCCCCGGTAGAACGCTCGGCTGGTCATGACAGCTCCTCCCGGTAGCAGAGGGACACTACGCCCCGTCCGTCGCCCTGTCAATCAGCCCTTTTCGTACGAGTGTCCGGCTTTAGCCGGACCTACAATGCCCGCATGTCTCGATATGCGCCGCATCTGCTGAGCCTGCTTCGGATCGTCGCCGCCGCCGGCCCAGGCCCATGGAGACTGGACGCGATCCGGCGGCGAGCCTGACTCTTACTGCGACCTGAGATACGCGATCACATCCGCCGCATCCTGGGGCGACAGGTGGAACGGTGGCATCGGCAGACGGAGCTGCGTGCCGTCACGCTTGATGGCGCCCTGGGTCAGCAGGCGCATGGCCTGGGCGTCGGTGTAGCCCGGCAGTCCGGCGATGCGGGGGATGAAGTTGGGCCAGTCGGCCGGCCACGGCGCGCGCATCGGCATCGGTCCGCCGCGGAACTTGGTCGAGGCCACGAGGTTGCCCGCTGCGTCGCGCGTCGAGTGGCACTGGTAGCACATGATGACGCGTTCGACCAGGTATTCGCCGTGCTCGATGTTGCCCTTGGGCATGGCCACCGACGCGGCGCCCCCCTGCTGGCCCTGAAGACTGACCCCGACGAGCAGCAGTGTTGCCGCACACAAACTCAGGCGCGAAATGAACATTCGATCCTCCTCCATGCATTATGTGCATGGTCGAGAGGATGGGCCAGCCCAGAGCCGCTCAAGTTTGTCCCCAGGCTGTCGATTTCCGGATCGATGACGTGTGTTGCCTGCGGCGAGTCACTCCGGTCCGGTGGCGGCGCCTGCCCGTCGTGCGGGGCCGCGCGCCGGCCCTCGCCTGCGGACCTCGAAGCCGCCTTCAGCGAGCCGCCGCCTCCGCTCGGAGGTCCGCGTGTCGGCCACGACTTCGGACCGCGCTACCACATCGTGAAGACGCTGGGCGCGGGGGGCATGGGGATCGTCTACCAGGCACTCGATCGCGAGCTCAACGTGTCGGTCGCGCTGAAGATGCTGCGTGGCGCACCGGGCGGGGTCCGGATGGCCGCGGAGCTGCAACGGCGGTTCACCACCGAGCTGCTGCTGGCGCGCCAGATCACGCATAAGAACGTCATTCGCATCCACGACATCGGCGAGGTCAACGGGATCCGCTTCATCTCGATGCCGTACATCGATGGCGATGACCTCGCGACGCCCCTGGCCGAGGGACCGCTGCCGCTTGCGCAAACGCTGCGCTACGCGCGCCATCTCGCGTCGGGACTGATGGCGGTGCACGCCGCGGGCGTCGTGCACCGGGATATCAAGCCGGCGAACGTGATGATGGCCCCGGGCGACCAGGTGGTGCTGATGGACTTCGGCATCGCGCGGTCGAGCGCGCCCAACGCGACGCAGTTCACCGGCCCCGGCGCATCCCCCGGCACCCTGGCCTACATGGCGCCCGAGCAGGCGCGCGGCGAGCAGGCCGACCAGCGCACCGACATCTATGCGTTTGGACTGTTGCTCCAGGAGATGCTCACCGGGACGCGCGAGCTGTCAGCGCTCGAGATTCTCCAACGCATGAAGTCGGCGCCCCCCTCGCTGCGCCAGAGCGACCCCGAGGTGCCCGAGGCGCTCGACGCGATCATCACGCGCTGCCTGCAGCCCAACCCGTCGAAACGGTTTCAGACCGCGGTGGAGCTCGCGCAGGCCATTGCCAAGCTGCCGCGCGGCGGCCGGGACTACGAGCGCGCGCCGTTTGCCGCCATCGCCCTGCGCTGGCTCCCGCGCGTCGCCGCCGTCGCGGTCCTGGCGCTGATCGTGGCGCTTGGCTACTGGACGTATACGAACGGCGTCGCGTCGAAGATCGCTCGATCGCTGATGCCCAAGACCGCCACCGCGGATGTCGCGGACACAGACAGCGCAGGCCAGGTGCCGCGCCTTGTCCGCCGTAGCTCTGGCGAAGGCGGAAGCGGACCGGGCGATGTCGAGCCCACACCTGTCGGCGCGACCGGCACCGCGTTCGAGGGGCCGACGGCGGCGCCAGGACCCTCCGCGGACGGCCAGGTTCCGCTCGGACCCGGCGAAGGTGAAAATTCCATCGACTCGGTTCGTCGTGACGACTTCTGGGCCGCGGCGCGCGACGCGGAAAAGGCGGTCAGAGAACAGGCCGCCCAGCCACCGACGGCGGATCTGCCCGTTGCGGCCGCGGCGGCGCTGACGACGCCGGCCAGCGCCACCGACGCGTATGAGCGCATGGCCGCGACCGGACCCAAGGGTGCATCGCTTGCCGCGACTGGGCTCGCCGACCTCGCCATCTACCGGGGCGACGAGGCTGAAGCTGCGGAAATACTGGAGTCGGCGATTGCCCGCGAGCTGCGAACAGCGGATCGACTCGGGCTCGCGATGAAGTACATCCTTCTCGCCGAGGCGCGGGCTGGCCAGGGGCGGCGGGCGGCGGCTGTCACGGCGGTCGGTAAGGCGCTGGCGACGGATCGAGACGAGAGCGTGCTGCTCCCGGCGGCGCGTCTCTACATCGCGCTCGACCGCAACGACGACGCGCGCGCGCTGGCGGGCGAGCTGGAGAGCGGACGGGACAGCAACGGCCGGGCGTACGGACAGGTCATCGACGCTGAGCTTGCGCTCGACCGCGGCGACACCGCTGGCGCGATCGAGACGCTGCTGCGCGCGCTGAAGACGGCGGACCTGTGGATCGCCCGCTATGTGCTGGGCAGCGCGTACCTGCAGTCGAAGCAGTATCCCGAAGCGGTCGCGCAACTGAACATGTGCGAAGTGCGCCGCGGCGAGGCCACGAACCAGTTTGAGGACGACCTGCCCTCGATACGCTACCTGGTGTGCTTGATCCGCTTTCGTGGACACGTTCCGAAAGGTGGATACGATGTCCCGCATGTCCCGAAGCAGCAGTGGCCGGCGCCCCCGCCGGCAGTTCTCTGACGAGTTCAAGGAAGGCGCCGTCCGGCTGGTCTTGGACGAAGGCAAAA
>CAMCNL010000270.1 GCA_945876205.1 Candidatus Sulfopaludibacter sp. SbA3 | reverse complement strand
ACAACGGCGTGCTCTTCCTCGACGAGATGCCGGAGTTCGATCGGCGCGTGCTCGAGGTGCTTCGCCAGCCGCTCGAGGAGGGGCGCGTGACCATCGCCCGCGCGGCGCGTACGGCGGTCTTCCCCGCCCGCTTCGTCCTCGTCGCCGCGATGAATCCGTGCCCGTGCGGATTTCTCGGCGATGAGCGGCGCCCGTGCCGATGCACGCCGATGCAGATCGCCAGGTATCGAGGTCGGCTCTCGGGGCCGCTGCGCGATCGGATCGATCTGATCGTCGACGTGCCAGCGGTGCCGGTGCACTCGATCACAGACACGACGCCCGGCGAATCGTCCGCCGCGGTTCGCGACCGCGTGGCGGCCGCGCGCGCCGCGCAACGTGCACGATCGGCAACAGCCGCATCCAGCACGCCCGACGCGAAGGGACGCGCGCTGCTGCGCGCCGCCATCGACCGCCTCGGCCTCAGCGCCCGCGGCTACGACCGCGTGCTGAAAGTCGCGCGAACCATCGCCGACCTCGCGGCGTCTGAGTCAGTCAAGGCTGACCACGTCGCCGAAGCCCTGCAGTACCGCCTGGTGGAGTGAATGCACTACGATCCGGACCGAGGTGATTCCGTGCGCAGAGTCTTGACGGCGGCGCTTCTCATCGCGATCGCGGCGGCACCCGCCGCGGCTGAACTTCGCTACACGACGCACATCGAAACGCGGAAGGCCGAGAGCACGCAGCCGATCGATCCGATGATGGGGATGATTGGCGCCATGCTCGCCAGCCGGTTTCCTTCCGGCGACATGAAGATGACCGTGGGCGACGGCGGGACGCGCGTCGAATTCGTGAACGCGCTCGGACCCGTTCCGGCCGGCGGCGTGATGCTGATGCGGTCGGGGTCGACTGTGATTCTCAATCCGGCCGACCACACCTACTGGACCGCTCGGACGCCGACGGCGGCGATCCCCGGCGCCACGGCACCTGCAATCACCACGAAGCGCACCGGCGAGTCCGAGTCGATCGCGGGCCTGCGGACCGAACGCGTGGCGTTTGGCCTGACGATGAACCTGCCGCTGCCGCCAGGCGTGCAGTTGCCGCCGGGATTCCCGACCACCTTCACGATCGACGGCGACATGTGGGTCGCCGACCAGTTCAAGGCGTACGCAAGCTCGCTGGCCGCGATCGGCAACACGCTGTTTCCAGGAATCGGCATCGGAGGGCTCGCCCAGGACGGTCTCGTCGTGCGGCAAGTGACGCGAAGCCCGATGTTCGGCGGGAACGAGCTCGTGTTCTCGGTGTCTGAGGTGACCGAAGGTCCCGTCACCGCCGAGCTGTTTCAGATCCCGGCCGACTACAAGGAAGTCCCGCCACCCGCGCCGGCGCCTCGTCGGTAACCACGAAGCACACGAAGACTCCTAGCCACGAAGAACACGAAGATCACGAAGAAGTAGCCACGAAGGCACGAAGGCCGTTTTTGGCTTCGTGATCTTCGTGACCTTCGTGGCTACATCGTGACCTTCGTGGCGTCGGGCGCCCGCGAGTCGTAGATCGTCTTCGCCGCGGTCGCCGCGATGATGATCGCGCCGCCGGTCCATACCCACACCCCGGGATTCTCGCCGTGAACCAGCCACGTCCAGATCGGATTCAACACCGGCTCGAGCAGCAGCAACAGCGACACCTCGAGCGCGGGCAGATGTGACATCGCACTGGTGAGGAAGACGTACGCGACGCCGATCTGAAAGATGCCGAGATAGACGAGCGTCGCCCATTCCGCGGGCGTCGCTGACGGAAGCGGCAGCGCGAACGGCAACCCCACGGCGAATGCGATCAGGTTTCCAGCCACGACGGCGGTCGCTCCGACTCCCTGGCCCGAGCGCTGTCCCCACCGCAAACCAACCAGCGTGAGCGCCCAGGTGATGCTGCAGAGCACTCCGAGCACATTGCCCAACGCCGGGTTTGGCGCGGTCGCCGTCGCGTCCGCGCGGCCGAGAAAACAACACGCGAGTCCGGTGCCGACGAAGGCGAGGTAGATCAATTCACGAGCGCGCACGCGCTCGCGGATCAGCAGTGGGCCGAACACGATGATGTAGAGCGGCGCGGTGGACTGCAGGAAGATCGCATTCGCCGCCGTCGTCAACTTGGTCGCGTTGACGAAGAGGGTGAGCGTCGCCCCGTAGACGACGCCAATCGCCACGGCAGGCCATGACCACGCCAGCCTCCCCCGCCACCAGAGCAGCAGCGCCAGGGCCGCGATCCCTGCCCTGAGAGACGAAACCTGCATTCCCGAGAAAGTAGCGACCTTTATGGCCGCCCCTCCCGTCGAGAACAGGAGCGCCGCGCCTATTGCTTGAAGTTCAGCGGTTCGCCGGATGTTCGCCATTTCATCAGTTTTCTGGTGGAGAGCGCCCGCAACCCTGTGATACCCTTCGGCTTCGCCGCGAAGAGCTCGTGCGGCGTTCAATCATACAGAGAGACGGATTTGAAGCCTTCAAGGCGATACACCATCGTTGTGGCCGACCGGAGCTCAGGCGTTGTGCGCCGAGTGACGATTGCGGTCCGCCCGGTCGCACTGACGATGTGCGTACTGGTCGTGACGCCGATTCTGATCGGCGTCGGCGCTGCGTGGAAAGAACGCCACGATACGTCGGGCCTTCGCGCCAGCCATGTCGCGCTCGAGGCCGAGAACGCGAACTACCGCTCCGCGACCGAGGCGCTCGCCGGTCAAATCGCATCGCTTCAATCAGCCATCGCCGATCTCGGCGCACGTTCAGCACTCGATCCGAGCCTGGCGCGCGCGATGGACAAGCTCCCCGCGCTCGTCAAGGCGCGCGCGATGGGCGGCTCGGCGGTCGATCCGAAACTCCAGGATTCCCAGTTCACCACCACGCTGTCATCGATGACGGTCCCCGAAGACACTTTCGGGCTACTCCGCACGGTGCTCGAGTCGCTCGAAATGCGCCTCCACGTCGTGCAGCGGAACGTCGACCGCCGCAACGCGCTGGCCGCGGCGACGCCGTCGATCTGGCCGGCCTACGGGTGGCTCTCGTCGACGATGGGCCCGCGGCGGGATCCGATCACGGGCGGGGCTGACTATCACGGCGGGCTCGATATCGCCGGCGAGCGCGGCCAGCCCGTCTTTGCGACGGCGGCCGGCACCATCAAGCACGTCGGTTACCAGGGCGACTACGGCAACCTGGTGACGCTCGACCACGGCTTCGGACTCGAGACGCGCTACGGCCACCTGCAGAATTTCTCGGTAAAGAGCGGTGCCAAGGTCCAGCGCGGCGACCTCATCGGGCACGTGGGCGCCACGGGCCGGGCTACCGGTTATCACCTGCACTACGAGGTGCGCGCCAACGGGCGCCTCCTCAATCCGCTCCAGCTCCTCACACAAAAACCCCGCGCCGAATAGTCCCGCGACAACCTGCGGTTTCCTTGCCGATTGTCGTACAATCGGTAGATATTCCTGCGTAGTCAGCGGTTTCCGTACAACTCATGATCGGTCAACTCCTCGCCAAGGTCATCGGCACCCAGAACGAGCGCGAGCTCAAGCGGTTGTATCCGCGGGTCGCCGAAGTCAGCGCGCTCGAACCGCAGATCAAAGCGCTCACCGCCGAACAGCTCCGCGCCAAGACGGTCGAGTTTCGCAAGCGCATCGCCGACGGTGAAACCGTGGACGATCTGCTGGCCGAGGCTTTCGCCGTGGTGCGCGAGGCCGGACTCCGCGTGCTCAACATGCGGCACTTCGACGTCCAGCTGATTGGCGGCATGGTGCTGCACGGCGGCCGGATCGCCGAGATGAAGACGGGCGAAGGCAAGACGCTGGTCGCCACGCTTCCCGCCTACCTGAACGCCCTCGAAGGCAAAGGCGTCCACGTCGTCACGGTCAACGACTACCTGGCGCGACGCGACTCCGAGTGGATGGGACGGCTGTACCGGTACCTCGGGATGACCGTCGGCGTCATCCAGCACGAGCTCACCGACGCGCAGCGGCAGGTCGCCTACGGCTCGGACATCACCTACGGCACCAACAACGAATTCGGATTCGACTACCTCCGCGACAACATGAAGTTCGAGTTGTCGTCGATGGTCCAGCGCGGGCACCACTTCGCCATCGTCGACGAAGTCGACAGCATCCTGATCGACGAAGCGCGGACGCCGCTGATCATCTCCGGTCCGGCCGAAGAATCGACCGACATGTACTACGAGGTCGATCGGATCATTCCCCGGCTGAAGCCGGGCGCCGTCACGCAGGGCAACGTCAAGGCTGAAGATCGCGAGGCGCTCGAAACCACCGGCGACTTCATCGTCGACGAGAAGCACAAGACGGTCACGCTGACGGAAACCGGCATGGCCAAGGCCGAGGAACTGCTGGCGCATCGCCTCGTGCCCGGCTCGAACGGCCTTTACGACCCGGCGAACATGCCGCTGCTGCACCACGTCAACCAGGGGCTGCGGGCGCATACGCTCTTCCGGCTCGACGTCGACTACATGATCAAGGACGGCGGCGTCGTGATCGTCGACGAGTTCACGGGACGCCTGATGCCAGGCCGGCGCTGGAGCGATGGCCTTCACCAGGCGGTCGAGGCCAAGGAGAAGGTCAAGATCGAGCGCGAGAACCAGACGCTCGCGACCATCACCTTCCAGAACTACTTCCGCAAGTACGGGAAGCTGTGCGGCATGACCGGCACGGCCGAAACCGAGGCGCCGGAGTTCAACAAGATCTACAAGCTCGATGTCGTGCTGGCGCCGACCAACCGGACGATGCAGCGGATCGAAGAGCCCGACCTCGTCTATCGGACGCAGACCGAAAAGTTCGATGCGATCGCCACCGATATCCTCGATCAGCAGTCGAAGGGGCGTCCGACGCTCGTCGGCACGGTCTCGATCGAGAAGTCCGAGAAGCTGTCGTCACTGCTCCGCAAGCGCGGCATCAAGCACGTCGTCCTCAACGCCAAGTATCACGCGCAGGAAGCCGAGATCGTCGCGCAGGCCGGCCGCAAGGCCAACGTGACCATCGCCACCAACATGGCCGGCCGCGGCACCGACATCCTGCTGGGCGGCAACGCCGAGCACATGGCGCGCCAGCAGACGCTGTCGGAAGAAATCGCCGAGAAGCTGCCGAAGGGCGAGCAGAAGTTCGTCGATGATGAAGAGTTCATCTACTTCTTTCACATCGACAGCTTCTACCGCGTCCCGCGTCAGGAGTGGGAACGCATCGTCGCGCACTTCCAGAAGCAGACAGGCGACGAACACAAGGACGTCGTCGGGGTCGGCGGCCTGCACATCCTCGGCACCGAACGCCACGAGGCGCGGCGCATCGACAACCAGCTTCGCGGCCGCGCCGGCCGCCAGGGCGACCCGGGCTCCTCCCGCTTCTACCTGTCGCTCGAAGATGACTTGATGCGCATCTTCGGCTCCGATCGCATCTCCGGGCTGATGCAGAA
>CAMCNL010000269.1 GCA_945876205.1 Candidatus Sulfopaludibacter sp. SbA3 | reverse complement strand
CACCTCTCGCTCCCGCCGAAACGCCGCATCGTCCACGCGCAGCGTTGCCATGCGATCGGCCTCGAGCCAGAGTGCGAGCGGCAGGTATTGCGCCGGCACCGTCTGCCAGAAGACGGTCACGTCCTCGGTGGTGTAGGCGTTGCTGCGTCCGCCGACGCTCGAGATGATCGAGGTGTGCGCCTCGGGATCGACGTTCTTCGACCCCTTGAACATCATGTGCTCGAAGAAATGCGCGAAGCCAGTGCGCCCCGGCCGCTCGTTCTTCGATCCGACGTGATACCAGACCGCGAGGTGGACGATCGGAGTGGAATGATCCTCGGACAGGATGACGCGCAGGCCGTTCGGCAGCGTCAGGTTCTGGTATTCGAGCTTGGGAGGATGAACCGCGGCCTGCAGCGTCGCGGCCGCGACGCCGAGCACGAGCACCAACCCGACGAGAGGCGTGAGGCGTCGCGTCATCTCGTCTGAATTATCGCACTGATTACCGGCTCACAAGGCGGAAGCCGGCCGTGAACCAGGTCGCTTTCGAGAACTCCAGCGGGTACGGGTCGATCCGCTGCTCGCCCGCCACGAACAACTCCACCGCCGCGCCGCGACCCTCGAGCCTCACGCCGCCCTCGCCCCGAGCGCCATGCTGCGTGCCTCGGCTTTGGGTGCCGTCGACGCCAAGGACGCGGACGCCGCCCCCGGCGAAGAGTCCGGCCATCGGGGTGATCCTGAGGTGCGCGCGGGCATCGGTGTCGAGCTCCCAGCGGTAATCGACGAGCGACTTCTGCACGACGCCTCGAAGATCGGCGCGCCCCTGGAACTGGATGCGGCCGCGCGTGGGCGCCGCACTGACGCGCGCGCCGATCATGTTCCAGTCAACCGCCTGTCGCTTGAAGCGGTCACTGAGATGACGCGACTCGTGATGGAACACCGCCGCGACCTCGACGCCCGGTGGCCGCAGCGAGAGCGCTCCAGCGAGGATGTAGTTGCCCTGGCTGGGATCGAAGCGGCGAAACTGCTCGCCGAGGATTGCCTGGTAATTCGCGACGAAGGTCATGCGCCCGGCGACGTAGTCGATGAGGTCGAGCTCGCCGCCGAAGTTCGTGTCCCAGACAAATCGCGGGTCGTCGCCGGAGAGATGTTCAGCCGCGAGGTGAAAGGTGTAGCGCGGCAGAATCTCAATCGCCGTCGACGCCTGTGGCGTAGGCGGCGCCGGCGGCTGCGCAGCCGCCGGAGAGGCGCCCGCCAGCAGGGCGAGCGCGAGGACGCACCGCCGGATCACTCGCGAGGGTCCCCGGGATCGGCCGCGCCCGCGCGCGCCGTCAGCGCGGCGATCCGCGCTTCGAGCGCTTCGATTCGCTTCTTCAGCTCAGGCAGCCGCCGGAACACGACCGACGCCTTGCGCCACTCGCGATTGTCAATCGCCGGATAGCCAGCGACCATCGCGCCGGGGTCGAGGGAATTGGTCACGCCCGACTGCCCCACCGCGACAGCGCCGCGGCCGATCTGCAGATGACCTCCGACGCCAACCTGGCCGCCGAAGACCACATCGTCAGCGACGTCTGTGCTGCCCGCGATGCCGACCTGCGCCGCCATGAGGACGTTCCGGCCCACCTTGACCCCGTGGCCGATCATCACCAGGTTGTCGATCTTCGTACCGCTGGCGATCCGCGTTTGGCCGATCGCCGGACGGTCGACCGTGGTGTTGGCGCCGAGCTCCACGTCGTCTTCGATGACGACCGTGGCGACTTGTGGAATCTTCTCGTGCGTGCCGTCACCGCGGCGGGCAAAGCCGTAGCCGTCGCCGCCAATCACGACGCCGTTCTGAAGGATGACGCGGCTGCCGATGGTGACGCGTTCGCGCAGCGACACGTTCGAATGAATGATGCAGTCGGTGCCGATCTGCGTGCCCGGACCAATCGTGACGTTCGGGAAGACGACCGTGCGATCGCCGACACTCGCCCCTGCACCCACGGAGACGAACGCGCCGATCGACACCCCCTCGCCGAGCGTCGCGTCAGGAGCCACCGCCGCCATCGGATGCACGCCCGCAGCCGGACGCCACTCCGGCGCGAAGATCCCGACGGCGCGCGCAAACGCGAGGTAAGGATCGCGCGTCCGCAGCATCGCGCACGGCGCAGCCGCGGCATCGTCTCGCAGCAACACCGCCGACGCACGCGTGGCCGTGAGCGCTGATTCGTATTTCGAGTTGGCGAGAAACGTCAGATCGCCGGCGCGCGCGTCCTCGATGCCCGCGACGCGCGTGATTTCCACCTCGCCATCGCCCTCGAGGCGGCAGGCAAGCCGTTCGGCCAGCTCCCGTAATTTCACGTAACTGAAGAGATTCTACCGTGCCCTGAGGAAAGGCGAAGGGTCAGCCCTGAGCGCAGTCGAAGGGTCAGGCCTGCGGAATGGCCACCCGCTGGAAGAACGTCGAGAGGTGCTGCAGGCGAAGCCGGGTGGCGACGTCGTGAACGCGCGCGTCGCGGACGGTCGGCTCCAGCGTATCGGCCCCTCGCAGCTCGGACAGCGGTGGGCAGGCGCAGCCGGTCCACGTGATGCGGTGCTGCCCTTGCGCGGCCCCGCGCATCGACAGCCAGTGGCCGACCACGCGAAACGCAAAGTAATAGGCGATGATGTTCGGCCCCGGCACCGGCATCAACAGGCCCGAGACGATCAATCCCAGGCTGTCGACGACGAGCCATCGGCGGTGGCGCTCGAAGTCGCGCTGAAGCATCCGCCGAATCAGCGTCATCACCTGCTCAAACGTCATGTCGGAAGGATGGGATGCCTTGACAGCAGTCTGACGGCGCAGGTTCCACAGCAGGCGCTGCTCCGCGATCCGCTCAGCCACCCAGGCGATGACGCGTTCCTGGATACGGCCCAGCCAGCCTTCGGCCTCGATTGACTGGTCGCCCCTGCGCTGGCGGTCCTCGGCGGCATGCAGCATCACGGTAAACCGGTGCCGTAATTTCCCGATTATCCCCACCGGCGGCGGGTCCGGCTCGACCCCTTCGGGCTCCATCATCTCGCAATAGAGCTCGTAGCGGTCGCGCCCGATTGGAATGAGGAACACGTCCATCAACACTGACGATAGCACGCGTGATGGACGTATCCGGGCTAGAGAACCTTGCGTCGACCGCTGATGAGGTTCACGACGAACAGCACCGCGGCGATGACGAGCAGCAGGTGAATGAGGCCGCCCGCCACGTCAAAGGCAAACCCGAGCAGCCAGAACAGCACCAACAAGACCATTAGCGTCCAAAGCATTCTTTTTTCCTCCGGACGCTTGAAGGGCAAGCGGTGTGCCAGTCGCGTCAGCGTTGCTTGCGGATGCGGTCCTGAGGCCCCGGAGAGACCGGCGAATGCCTCGTGAGGTAGGCGGCAAGCACGTCGACGTCGGTGCCGACCGTCACCGGATCGGTCGCCGACTTGATGATGGAAAAATTGTCGCCGCCGTTCCAGATGAAATCGATGGACACGACGCGGTAGTTCTCCGTCGCCACCAGTGGCGCGCCGTTGATCCGGATCGACCCGCGATCGACGCGCTGACCGGATGGGCGCGACGGGTCGTAGGTGTATGTGAACCCGCGCGAGGGCTGCAGAAACCTGTCGCGTGGACCACCGCTCGCGCCCTCTCCGTGGTCCTCCTCCAGCAACTGCACGAGCGCGTCCCCCGTCATCGTTTTGGCTATGACGATATTGCCAAACGGCAGCACCTCGAACAGCTGCGCGTAGGTGACGGCCGTGGAAGTCGCACCGGCCGTACCCGGTATATCGGAACGGATTCCGCCCGAGTTCATGAACGCCACGTCCCCGCCGGCGCCGGGTGTATCCCGCGACGCCTCGAGCATGGCGTCGGCGATGACGTTGCCGAGCGCCGATTCACCTGCGTCGTTGAAGGCGCGAGGAATCGCGGCGGCGACTGCACCGACAACGCGCCCACCCACTTTCACCGCCAGCGGCCTGTAGCGCGCGAGCAGCGCCGTTTCCGCGGGAGCTGCGGGCACGTCGCGCGAGACGATGATGTTGTGCGCCGACTTCGACACCAGCCGGCCGGTGCGCCGCTCGAGTGTCAGGTCGATATCAGTCAGGACCCGGCCGGACGACGAAGCGCTCGTCAGCAGTTTGCCGCCGATCGTGCAGTTGTAGGCCTGGTGCGAGTGACCGGACACCACCACGTCGATGTCATTCGACATGCGGTTGACCAGCCCGACGATGTCGGAGGAGATGTTCTCGCAGGCATCGGGGTTGGGGTTGGCGCCTCGCTGCACGCCGCCCTCGTGCATCAGCACGACGATCGCGTCGACACCGCGGCGCCGAAGCTGCTTCGCGGCCTCGTTGGCCCCTTCGGGTTCCGGCGAGAACGTCAGTCCCTTCGTCGACGACGGAGCGATGATTCTCGGCGCACCCTCGAGGGTCAGGCCGATGAAGCCGACGCGGACGCCGTCGAGCTCCTTGATGGCGTACGGCGCGAACAGCGGGCGCGCCCGTGTGCCCTTGATGCCCGCAGCGGCAACCGTGGCCGGGTCGGCCTTCTTCGGATCGAGCGTGATGTTGGCCGAGAGGTAGGCGAACTTCGATCCCTCGTACGGCGTGCCGTCCTGGCATCCATCGACCGGGTGGCAGCCGCCCTTCACCATTCGGTAGAGCTCCCACCATCCCTCGTCGAGATCGTGATTGCCGACGGCCGAGAAGTCGAGGCCGGCCAGGTTCAACGCTTCAATCGCCCCCTCGTCGTGGAACAGGCCCGAGAGGAGCGGCGTGCCGCCGATGTTGTCGCCGGCCGACACGACGATCGTATTGGGATTGGTAGCCTTCAGCCTCGCCAGATGGGCCGCGAGGTATTCGACGCCGCCTGCCACGGTGTTGGCCACGCGGCCGTTGGCGCCGGCGGGCGGCTCGAGCGCGCCGTGAAAATCATTGAAGGCGAGGATCTGGACGTCGACGGTGGGCGACGGAACGGTCCTGCCCTGCGCCGAGAGCGCCACGGCCGCGAGGCACGCGACGACGATCGACCACGCGGCTGCTCGTGAGAGACGGCCCATGACTCGATGATACTGCGTGGCTGTAAAGTTGGAAGCATCATGCGGATCGGTGCGCACATGTCGGTGGCTGGCGGCGTGTCACAGGCCGTGGAGCGCGCGGTCGTGCATGACTGCGAGGCGCTGCAGATCTTCGCAAAGAACGCCAGCCAGTGGCGCGGCAAGCCGCTCGACCCCGCCGAGGTACGGCTGTTTCGGCGGCGAATCGACGAGACCGGGATCGCGCCGGTCGTGTCACACGCCAGTTACCTGATCAACCTCGCCACCACGTTTCCCGCGCTGCGCGAGCAATCGATCGCCGCCTTCATCGATGAGCTCGACCGCGCGTCCGCGCTTGGACTGCTCGGCGTCGTCATTCACCCGGGCACCTGCACGGCGGGGAGCGATGAGGATGCCCTC
>CAMCNL010000268.1 GCA_945876205.1 Candidatus Sulfopaludibacter sp. SbA3 | reverse complement strand
ACCACTGCCTGGCCGCCCAGCTTGCCGTCGGTGCCGACTTCGCGCGCCACGCGCGTGACTTCCGAAGAGAAGCCGTTGAGCTGATCGACCATCGTGTTGATGGTCTCCTTCAGCTCCAGAATCTCGCCCTTCACGTCGACCGTGATCTTGCGCGACAGGTCGCCGCGCGCGACCGCCGTCGTCACCGTCGCGATGTTGCGGACCTGCTCGGTGAGGTTGGTGGCCATGGCGTTGACCGAGTCGGTGAGGTCCTTCCAGGTGCCCGCCACGCCCGGCACCACCGCCTGCCCGCCGAGACGGCCGTCAGTGCCGACCTCGCGCGCCACGCGCGTGACCTCCGAGGAGAACGAGCGGAGCTGATCCACCATCGTGTTGGTGGCTTCCTTGAGCTGCAGGATTTCGCCCCGCACGTCGACGGTGATCTTCTTGGACAGATCGCCGGTGGCCACGGCGATGGTCACCTCCGCGATGTTGCGCACCTGCGCCGTCAGGTTACCGGCCATCTGGTTGACCGAGTCGGTGAGGTCCTTCCACACGCCCGACACGCCCTTCACCTGCGCCTGGCCGCCGAGCTTGCCCTCCGTGCCGACCTCGCGCGCCACGCGGGTGACCTCGGACGTGAAGACCGAGAGCTGCTCGATCATCGTGTTCACCAGCTTCGCCGAGCGCAGGAACTCGCCCTTGAGCGCGCGCCCGTCCACCTCCAGCTCCATCGACTGCCCGAGGTCGCCCTTGGCGACGGCGCCGATCGTCCGCGCGACTTCGGTCGTGGGCCGCACCAGGTCGTCGATGAGCGTATTGATGGAATCCGCCTCCGTCGCCCACCCACCGATCGCCCCGGGCATCGACAAGCGCTGCCTCAGCCGCCCTTCCTTGCCGACCGTCGTGCTCAGCCGGGCGACCTCCGCCGACAAGCGCTGCTTCTGCGCGATGGTGTGGTTGAACGCCTCCGCAATCCGCCCATCCGTCCCTTCCCAGTCCGCCGGCACCCGTACCGAGAAGTCTCCATCGCGAAACGACACGATCGCCGCGAGAAGCGCCCGCGAGCGAGCCTCCGCAGAAGCCTGCGCGGCAGCGTGCCCCGGAATCGGCGGGATGGGAGCACCATTGCCGCCACGCCGAGTGGGAGGGGGAAGGGACTTCTTCGGGGAGCGCAGGATGGCTGTTTCGTTCATGGTTTATCAGTTGAGTTGAAGATCACGTCAGGGATGGCAGAAGACACGACGTTAGACGAAACCGTCCCTATTGACTGTGCACTTGTGAACACTGTGAGAGAAGGCCCGTTCGAAGAACGACCCGCGTCACGGGCGCTGTCCGACAGCGGAGTCAGTTGACCGATATGCGGAGCGACTTGATATAACCTAAACCGCGTGTTTCGAAGCGTGCGGCTCGCAATCATCGGCCTAACGGCGGCACTTGGCGTCGCCGCGTGCGGCCAGACGTCTTCTGGAACTCCAGGCAGCGTCGCCGAGCAGTTCTACGCCAGCAAGCCGGTCACGATCGTGGTCGGATCCGGCGCCGGCGGCGGGTTCGACACCACGGCCCGCCTCGTCTCGCGCCACATCGGCCGCCACATCCCCGGGAATCCCACGGTCATCGTCCAGAACATGACCGGCGGCGGCGGGATGGTGGCTGCCAATTACGTCTACAACGTCGCGCCGAAAGACGGTACCGTCATCGGACTCTTTCACGAGGCGCAGATGATGAGCCAACTCACGGGTGGCGAAGGCGTCGACTTCGACCTCCGCAAGTTCAACTGGCTCGGCAGCTCGTACGTCGACCCGAACGTCTGCCTGGTGCGCACCGACGCCCCGGTCGTGAATTTCAAGGACATGATCGGCGGCTCGAAGCCGGTATTGGTGGGCGGCACCGGCCCGGGCTCGAACACCTACGACGCGCCTCGCGTGCTCGCCGCGGCGACGGGCGCCAGCATCAAGGCGGTCGCCGGCTATCCGACAACCAACGATGCGCGCGTTGGCGTGGAGCGTGGGGAGATCGCGGGTTTGTGCCTCGGGTGGGAATCGGTGAAGTCGCTCTCCACGCAGTGGCTCGACGACAAGTACGCGCTGGTCTTCGTCCAGAACGGCACCGCCCGGCACAAGGATCTGCCTGACGTGCCGCTCGCGATGGAATATGCAAAGGATGAGGACAGCAGGAAGCTGCTGCGCCTGGTGGATGCGCCCGGCGCCATGAGCAAGCCGTTCTCGATGCCTCCGGGCGTGGAGGAAGGCAAGGTGCAGGTGATGCGCACGGCCCTCTTCGACACGTTCAAGGATCCGAAGTTCCTCGAAGAGGCGAAGGCCATGAAGCTCGACTTCCAGCCGAAGACCGCCGCCGAGATCCAGGACGTGCTCAACGAGGTGCTGGCCACCCCGCCAGACATCGCGGCGAAGTATCGACAGATTGTCCAGCCCTGAGACCAACGGAGAGAACATGACCAGACCGGCTGACCTGCGCGCGTGGATCGCGCGCACCGAAAGCCTGGGCGAGCTGCAGCACGTATCCGGCGCCCACTGGAACCAGGAGATCGGCGCGATCTCCGAAATCAACTACCGGCGCAAGCCCTCGGCGGCGCTGCTGTTCGACGACATCGCCGGCTATCCACGCGGCCACCGCGTGCTGACCGGCTCGCTGAGCAACTCGCGCCGCATGGCGATGACGCTGGGTCTCGACCCGACGCTCGATACCGCGGGACTGGTGCAGGCGCTGCGCGGCAAGCCGCGCGAATGGGAAATCAACGCGCCGCAGTTCGAGCCCACCGTGGTGAAGTCCGGGCCAATCCTCGAAAACGTGGTCAAGGCGGGCGACGTGGATCTCACGCGCTTTCCCGCGCCGTTCTGGCACGAACATGACGGCGGCCGCTACATCGGCACCGGCGTGGCGATCATCACCAGCGACCCCGACACCGAACGCATCAACGTCGGCGCCTACCGCGTGATGATCCAGGAAAACGGCCGTTCGTGCACGGTGAACGCCGAGGCGGGGAAGCAGGGGCGCGCGCAGTACGAGCGCTGGTTCGCCAAGAGCGGCAAGGCGCCGGTGATGGCCTCGTTCGGCCACGACCCCCTCCTCCTGATGGTCGCCGGCACCGAGGTGCCCAACACCATCAGCGAGTACGCGTATGCGGGTGCGATGGTGGGCCAGAAGCTCGACGTCGTCCGCGGCGAGGTGACCGGACTGCCGATGCCAGCCGGCGCCGAGATCGTCGTCGAAGGCTGGCTGCGGCCCGACCGCATGATGGTGGAAGGTCCGTTCGGGGAATGGACCGGCTATTACTCCGGCTCGCTGCGTCCGGTCCCGCTGATCGAGATCGAGCGCGTCTACTACCGCAACAACCCAATCATTCTCGGCGCGCCGCCCGGCAAACCGCCGAACGACTACTCCTACATGCGCGCGCTGCTGAAGTCGGCGATGATCCAGGACGAGCTCTCCAAGGTCGGCGTCCGCGACGTGCGCGGCGTGTGGGCGCACGAAACCGGCGGAGGGCGCCTCCTCATCGCCGTGTCGATCAAGCAGCGATTCTGCGGCCATTCCCGGCAGGCGGGCTACATCACCGCGCAGTGCCAGGCCGCGGCCTACATGAACCGCTTCGTCATCGTCGTGGACGATGACGTGGATCCGATGAATCTCGAAGAGGTGATGTGGGCGGTGTGCACCCGGTGCGAGCCGTCGGACGACATCGAGATCATGCGGAAGTCATGGGGCAGCAAGGTCGATCCGCTGCTGATGAATCCAGCCGCGCCCTACAACACCCGCGCCCTGATCGATGCGTGCCGCCCGTTTGAGAAAATCGATACCTTTCCCCGCGTGGCGGAGTCGAGTCCGGAGCAGGTACGCGAGACGGTTGCGAAGTGGAAGGATCTCTTCGCCGACCCGCGCTTTCCGCTGCCAGAATCCGTGATTCCCTCGAGCGCCGTGTCCAGAAAGGATTAGGGGGATGTTTCAACTGAGTGGCCGCTAGCTACAACAAGCCCTCGACCACGATCATCCGGCCGCGACAACGGAGCGGCCGGGTATGACGTTGGGAAGGGCATACCAGTAGTGGACATCTTCTTCTCGGCGCTGCTGCAGGTGCTGGCCCCGCACACCTTCGGCATCATGCTGATCGGCATCGGCATCGGGGCGCTCGTCGGCATCCTCCCCGGGCTCGGCGGCGCGGCGACGCTCGCGCTGATGCTTCCCTTCGTCTACCCGATGGACGCCGTGTCGGCGTTTGCGTTCCTGCTGGGGATGCATGCAGTCACGGCGACGACCGGCGACATCACCTCCGTGTTGTTCGGCATTCCCGGAGAAGCCACCTCCGCGGCGACGGTGCTCGACGGCTATCCGATGACGCGCCGTGGTGAGGCCGGGCGCGCGCTCGGTGCGGTGCTCTTCAGCTCGCTGGTCGGCGCGCTCGTTGGTGCCGCGGTGCTCGCCGCCTCGGTGCCGATCATTCGTCCCATCGTCCTCGCCTTCGGTCCGCCCGAGTTCCTGATGCTGACGCTCCTGGGCCTCAGCTTCATCATCTCGCTCTCCGGCAAGAATCTGCTCAAGGGCGTCATCATGGCTGCCTTCGGGTTCCTGCTGGCGATGGTCGGCCTCGACCCGCAGAGCGGCATCCAGCGGTTCACGATGGGGCAGCTCTATCTGTGGGAAGGCATCAGCGTCGTGCCCGTCGTCGTCGGCCTGTTTGGCGGCGCCGAAGTGCTGCAGTTGATGATGACGAAGGGGAGCATTGCGAAGCAGCGCAATGAGAGTCGAATCTCCGGCGTCATGCAGGGGGTGCGCGACACGTTCGTGCACATGGGACTGACGCTGCGGGCCAGCGCGATTGGTGTCGCGATCGGGATGATCCCGGGCATGGGCGGGGCGGTGTCGCAGTTCATCGCCTACGCGCACGCGCAGCAGACGTCGAAGCATCCGGAGCTGTTCGGCAAGGGGAGCATCGAGGGCGTGCTCGCGGCGGGCGCGGTGAACAACTCGCGCGAGGGCGGGAATCTCATCCCGACCGTCGCCTTCGGCATTCCCGGCAGCGTCTCGATGGCGATCCTCCTGAGCGTTTTCCTGCTCAAGGGACTCGTGCCCGGGCCGGCGATGCTGACGAAGAATCTCAACATCACCTATTCGATGGTCTGGGTGATCGTCCTCTCGAATCTGATCGGCGTGGCGATCTCGTTTCTCTTCCTCAACCAGCTGGCGCGGTTGACGCACGTCAAAGGGACGCTGCTCGTGCCGTTCCTGCTCGTGCTCAGCGCGTTCGGCGCCTTCAGCGCGCACAACAGCCTGGCGGACATCGTCCTCATGCTGAGCGCGACCGTCGTCGGTCTCGCCGCGATCCGGTGGGACTGGCCGCGCGCGCCGCTCCTGCTGGCGCTGGTGCTCGGCGACATCGCCGAGAGGTACCTCTTCCTCTCATACTCAATCTATGAGTGGACGTGGCTGACGCGTCCGCTGGTGCTGATTTT
>CAMCNL010000267.1 GCA_945876205.1 Candidatus Sulfopaludibacter sp. SbA3 | reverse complement strand
CTGACGTCAAGGCGTCAGGATTCGTGAAGTCTTCTCTCGAACGTGCCGGCCTGGCCGGCGTGGAGGTCGCGCCCGCGGCAAGGTAATGGTCCTGATCGAGCGCAGACGCTATCCGCGCTGATCGGCAGCAAAATTCTCCCCTCGGCTGCCCAACCTCGGCAGGCCCTGATAATATTAAGCCTTATGCAGGTAGGACTCATTGGATGGCGTGGCATGGTCGGCTCGGTGCTCGTGCAGCGGATGCGCGAGGAGCGCGACTTCGACCTGATCGACCCGATTTTCTTTTCCACATCGCAAACCGGGACGTCGGCGCCCGCTATTGGTAAGCCTGCCCCGTCAGTCAAGGACGCAAAGGACCTGAAGGCGCTGTCGGACTGCGAAGTCCTGATCTCCTGCCAGGGCGGTGACTACACCTCGGAGATTTACCCGCAACTGCGCGCGGCAGGGTGGCGCGGCTACTGGATCGATGCGGCCTCGACGCTGCGCATGAAGGACAACGCGGTGATCGTCCTCGATCCGGTCAACCGCAACGTCATCGATGCCGCGCTGGACGCGGGCGTCACCGACTTCATCGGCGGCAACTGCACGGTGAGCTTGATGCTGATGGCCATGAGCGGCCTGTTCCGCGCGGGGCTCGTCGAGTGGGTGAGCGCCATGACCTACCAGGCCGCCTCGGGCGCGGGCGCGAAGAACATGCGCGAGCTCGTCTCGCAGATGGGCACCCTTCACGCCGCCGCGGCGGATCGCCTTGCCGATCCCGCTTCGGCGATCCTCGAGATCGATCGGACTCTGACCGAGACGATGCGCGGGCCGGCGTTTCCGACGGAGCAGTTTGGCCATCCGCTGGCCGGCAGCCTCCTCCCCTGGATCGACAAGGACCTCGGCAACGGCCAGAGCAAGGAAGAGTGGAAGGCCCAGGCCGAGGGCAACAAGATCCTCGGACAGCAGGATGCGCCTATTGCGATGGACGGCCTGTGCGTGCGCATCGGCTCGATGCGTTGCCACAGCCAGGCATTGACGGTGAAGCTGACCCGCGACGTGCCGGTGCGCGATATCGAAGCGATGCTCGCCGATGCGCATGAGTGGGTGCAGGTCGTGCCGAACCAGCGCGACGCCTCGCTCCGCGACCTCACGCCGACGGCTGTCACCGGCACGCTGCGGGTACCGATTGGCCGCATCCGCAAGCTGACGATGGGACCGCAGTACATCTCGGCCTTCACCGTCGGCGATCAGTTGCTGTGGGGCGCCGCCGAACCGCTGCGCCGCGTGCTCCGAATCATTCTGGGCGTTGCGAAGCATTCTGAGCGCAACGCCGGTAGCTACGTTGCTGGGTAGCAACTTACCTACCTAGCCACCGAGCGACCCATGGTTGTCCAGAAGTTCGGCGGCACGTCAGTCGCCGATCCAGACGCAATCCGGCGTCTCATCGAGATCGTCCGTACGGCGCGCGCGCGCGACGGCCGCGGTCCGGTGGTCGTCGTCTCGGCGATGAGCAAGGTCACTGACGCCTTGCTCAAGATCGCGGCGGATGCCGGCGAATCGCGAACCGATGCCGCGCTGGCGCAGGTCGAACAGCTGCGCGAGCGCCATCGCGGCGTCGCGACGGCGCTGGTCACCGATGGCGCGCGCATGCCGCTGCTCGCGCAGATCGACGAACAGTTCGATCAACTGGCGGCCGTCGTCCGCGCGCTCGCCGTCCTGCGTGAAGTCTCCCCTCGGACACTCGACGTCGTCGCCGCGATGGGCGAGCTCCTGAGCTCGCGCATCATCGCCGCGGCGCTGGCGCCTGCCGGCCTGCCCGGCGAATGGGTCGACGCCCGGCGCGTCATCGTGACCAACGACCACTTCATGGAGGCCGCGCCGCTGTTGCGTGAGACCTACGCAGCGCTCCGCGCCTCGGTCGCGCCGATCCTCGACGCCGGCCGCGTGCCGGTGATGGGTGGATTCGTCGCCGCCACCGTCGACGGCACGACGACGACGCTTGGACGGGGTGGGTCGGATTATTCAGGTGCGCTCGTCGGCGCCGGACTCGATGCCGCGGAGATTCAGATCTGGACCGACGTGGACGGCATGCTCACCGCCGATCCCCGCCTGGTTCCGGAGCCCAGGCTCGTGTCGCAGCTCTCGTTTTCAGAGGCGGCGGAGCTCGCGTATTTCGGCGCAAAGGTGCTGCATCCGAGCACGATCCTGCCGGCCGTCGAGCGAGACATTCCCGTCCGCATCCTCAACTCGCGAAAGCCCGAGGGTCAGGGTACGATCATCACCGCGCATGCCGCGGATTCGCCGACGCTGCTGACCGGTCTCGCCGCCAAGCGCGATGTCACCGTCGTGGACATCACGTCGAGCCGCATGCTGAATTCCTACGGCTTCCTGCGCCAGGTGTTCGAGGTGTTCGAGCGCTTCAAGACGGCGGTCGACGTTGTCACGACGTCGGAAGTGAGCGTGTCCGTGACCGTGGACGACCGGCGCAACCTCGACGCCATTGTCGCGGCGCTGTCGGCGTGCGGTGAGGTGGCGATCGAGCCGGAGATGGCGCTGCTCTGCGCGGTCGGAGACCGGCTGCGCAACGAGCCGGAGATCGGCGCGCGCGTGATTCGCGTGCTCGAAGAGGTGCCGCTGAGGATGATCTCGCAGGCCGCCTCGCGGCGAAACATCACCGTCGTCCTGCGCCAGGCGGACCTGCCGCATGCGATGCATCGTCTTCATGAGGAGTTCTTTCGGTGAAGCTCCTGATCGTCGGCTACGGCAAGATGGGACGGCTGATCGAGGAGCTGGCGCCGGCGCACGGGTGCGAGGTGTCTGGCCTCATCGACGTCGACAAGGGAGATTGGAGCGCGGCTGCCGACGTCGCGGTGGACTTTTCAACCGCCGACGCGCTGCAGTCGAATTTTTCCCACTATCTCGATCGGAAGCTGCCCGTCGTGATTGGCACCACCGGGTGGTCGGCGCACGCCGCCGAGCTCAAGGCGCAGGCGGAGCGCGCGGGCCTTGGCGTCGTGGCGGCGGCGAATTTTTCGATTGGCGTGAACCTCTTCCAGATGATGGTGGCCGACGCCGCGCGCCTGATGCAGCCGCACGCGGGCTTTGGCGCGTGGATTCACGAGGCGCATCATTCGGCCAAGCGTGACGCCCCGTCGGGCACCGCGCTGATGCTTCGCGACACGATGGTCGGAGAGGGATACAGCCGGCCGATCGACGTCTCGGCCACCCGAGCCGGCTTCATTCCCGGCATTCACACGATCGGATTCGACGGCGCCTCGGATACGATCGAGTTGACACACACGGCCCGCGATCGAAAAGGGTTCGCCGCCGGTGCGCTGCTCGCCGCGCACTGGCTGCCAGGCCGGCGCGGCTGGTTTTCGATGACAGATGTACTTCGCCAGGGAGACCGCTGATGCGTACGCGATTTACCGGACTCGGCACCGCGTTGATCACGCCGTTCAAGAACGACGGCTCCATCGACGAGGCCGCGGTCAAGCGGCTGGTCCGCCGGCAGGTCGATGCGGGCGTGCATTTCGTCTCGCCGTGCGGCACGACGGGTGAGGCGCCGACGCTGAGTCGCGTCGAAAAGCGGCGCGTCGTCGAGCTCGTCGTCGAAGAGGTCAACCACAAGGTGCCGGTGCTGGCCGGGGCCGGCGGCTACGACACCAATGAGGTCGTCGAGCTGGTTCGGGATTTCGAGCGCGTCGGCTGCGACGGTGTGCTCTCGGTCACGCCGTACTACAACAAGCCGACGCAGGAAGGCCTGTTCCGGCACTACAAGGAGATCGCCGACTGCACGGCACTGCCGATCATCCTCTACAACGTGCCCGGCCGAACCGGCGTGAACCTCGAGCCGCAGACGGTGGCGCGGCTGGCCGACCTTCGTTGCGGCGTCATTGGCGTGAAGGAGGCGTCGGGCAACGTCGTGCAGATGAGCGAGATCATCGCGTCGGTGCCTGACGACTTCGTGCTCCTGAGCGGCGACGACCCGATTGCCGTGGCGGTGATGGCGATTGGCGGGCGCGGCTTGATTTCGGTGGCGTCCAACGCCGTGCCGTCGGAGATGGTCCAGGTCATCGAGTTGGCCGAGAAGGGCGAGTTCGCCGCCGCTCGCCGCCTGCATCACTGGCTGCTGCCGTTCATCCTGGTGAACTTCGTCGAGTCCAACCCGATTCCGATCAAGGCGGCGATGGCGGCCATGGGTCTGGTGGAAGAGGTGTATCGCCTCCCGTTGGTGCCGCCCAGTGCCGCGGCGCGCGAGAAGATCATGACCGTGCTGCAGAAGCTGAAGCTGCTGGGCGCGGCCGCGCGCGCGTGACCACCAGCGCCGTCGCACCCTCGCACCGTCGCACCCTGGATCCTGTTTCGCTCACCCGCAGTCTCGTCGACATCGATTCCACCACCGGCCAGGAAGGTCCGTGCGGGTTGTTCCTGTCGCGCTTCCTCCGCGACCGCGGCTACCGCGTCATCCAGCAGCCGGTGTCTGCCGATCGATTCAACGTCTTCGCGCGGCTCGACCAGTCGCCGGAGGTCGTCTTCTCCACGCACTTCGACTGCGTCCCGCCATTTTTTCCAAGCCGTGTCGAGCGCGGGTTCGTGTTCGGGCGCGGGTCGTGCGACGCGAAGGGCATCCTGGCGGCGCAGATCGCGGCGGCCGAACAGTTGCGCGCGGCGGGCGAGTCCCGCGTCGCGCTGCTCTTCGTCGTCGGCGAAGAGCGGGGCAGTGACGGCGCGCGCGTCGCCAATGCTTCGGCGGTACCCGGCGTCCGATATCTGGTCAACGGCGAGCCGACCGATAATCGGCTTGGTTCGGCGACTCGCGGCGTGCTGCGCGTGCGCTTGCGCGCGCAGGGCCGCGCCGCCCACTCGGCGTTTCCCGAGCTTGGGGACTCCGCGATCGACAAGCTGCTCGACGCGTTGATGGTGATTCGAGGCCTGACGTTTCCCGAGGATCCCCTCCTTGGCCGCACCCACTACACCGTCGGCGTGATCGAAGGCGGCGTGGCCCCCAACGTCGTGTCGCCGAGCGCATCGGCCGACCTCCTGTTTCGCATCGTCGGCGACGCGGAGCCCGTTCGCGCGGCGCTCGGCGTGGTCGATGCCCTCGTCTCGATCGAGCAGGTGCTCGATATTCCGGCCGTCAGGCTCCACACCGTCCCAGGGTTCGATACGTCGGTATTTCCGTACACCACCGACGTGCCGCTGCTCCCGAATTGGGGAACGCCGCTGCTCGCCGGCCCCGGATCCATCCATGTGGCGCATACCGACGAAGAACACGTCTCGATCGACGAGCTGAATGCCGCCGTCGAGCTCTATCAAACCCTCGCGCACAGGCTTCTCGCCGTACGGTAGACTGATTCTTTGGTGGGTCGCACTGCGGCCCGGACCCTGTGCAACCCCAGCCTGCGAACCGCGTCAGGGCCGGAAGGCAGCAGCGCTAAGTAGACCCTGAGGTGTGCCGCAGGTGCACCGGGTCGCAGTGGGACCCACCTCCTCATTTCATCCCCATG
>CAMCNL010000266.1 GCA_945876205.1 Candidatus Sulfopaludibacter sp. SbA3 | reverse complement strand
TCGACAGGAACGCCGGAAGGGTGAATTACTTGCCGGTCAGGCGCGCGCCTGGCGAGATCGTGTGGCCGGCCAGGAAATCCCGGGCTTTCATCGGACGCCGGCCCTCGGGCTGCAGCTCGTCGATCGCGACCCGTCCGCCGTGGCCGGTTGCGACGTGGATCGCGTCTCCAGCGGTATCGAGAATCGTCCCGGGCTCGGCGTCGGTCGTGCCGCTGTCCACATGCGTTCTGAGCACGATGAGGCGTTGGCCGTTGAGATACGTGTACGCGTGGGGCCACGGGTACAGGCCCCGCACCCGGTTGTGGACGTCGATCCCCGGCAGGCTCCAGTCGATCAGGCCTTCTTCTTTCGTGACCTTCGGCGCGTAGCTGCAGGCCGTCGAATCCTGCAGCTCCTCCGGTACGTCGCGCTCGGACATCGCATCGACCACGCTGACAAGCAGCGGGGCGCCAAGCTCCGACAAATCGCGTTCGACGATGTCGCTGGTTTCGTTCGGGTCGATCGGCCGTGTCGCCTTGGCCAGCATCGGTCCCGAGTCGAGCGTCTCCTCGACGCGCATGATCGTGATGCCTGTTTCCGTCTCGCCATCGATCACGGCGCGGTGCACCGGTGCGGCGCCGCGGTACTTCGGCAGGAGAGACCCATGGACGTTGATCATGCCGAGGCGGGGCAGTGCCAGGATGTCCTTTGGGATGATCCTTCCGTAGGCCGCCACGACGCCCAGGTCCGGCTGCCACGATCGAAGCGCCGCCGCAAAATCAGGATGACGGAGCTTCTCCGGCTGGACGAGCGGCACCCCGTGTTCCAACGCGACTGTCTTGACCGGCGAGTCTGAGACTTTCTGCCCGCGGCCCCTGGGACGATCGGGTTGCGTGACGACGCCGACAACCTGGTGGCGCGACGCGAGCAGGTGCTGCAGCGTGGGTACGGCGAACTGCGGCGTGCCGAAGAACACGACTCGGAGCGGCGTCACCATTTGCCGGACTTCGTCATCTTCCTGATCTTGCGGACGATCAGATCCTTCTGCAGGCCGCGCAGTCGATCGACGAAGACGGTGCCGTCGAGATGATCCATCTCGTGCTGGAAGCAGCGCGCCAGCAGGCCCGTGCCTTCGACGGTGCGTTCATGGCCATCGCGGTCGAGGCCCTTGAGGACGACCTTCTGCGGGCGAGCGACGGTGGCGTTGAATCCCGGCACGCTGAGGCAGCCTTCTTCCTCGAGCTGCATGCCGTCTCGCTCGATGACCTCTGGATTCACGAACACGAGCAGGTCAGCCGGATTGCGGCCGACCGATATGTCGGCGACGAAGATTCGCAGGCCGACACCGACCTGCGTTGCCGCCAGGCCGATGCCAGGGGCGGCGTACATGGTTTGAATCATGTCGTCGATCAACTGCTGGTGTTCCGCGGTGATCGACGCGACCGTCGCGGCGGGCCGGTGCAGGACGTCCGCACCGTAGCGAAGGATGGGACGAATCACCTAAACGACGCTGCCGCGTGCGGCGAAGCGCTGGCGGACCTGCTCGGCGGTGGCGCGGTAGTGCGCGTCGATCTCGTCGATCGAGTCGCCTCCGAACTTCTCCAGGAAGGCATCGGCCAGGACGAATGCCACCATCGCCTCGCCCACGACGGCGGCCGCAGGCACGGCACATACGTCGCTGCGCTCGATCGCCGCCGGCGCCTCGGTCATCGTCGTCAAATCAACCGACCGGAGCGGCTTCATCAGCGTGGCAATCGGCTTCATGAAGGCGCTGACCCTGACGTCCTCGCCGTTGGTGACGCCGCCTTCGAGGCCGCCGGCGCGATTGGTCGGACGATCGGCGACCGTGGTTCCCGTGGGCGGAAGGATCTCGTCGTGAACCCGTGAGCCGGGCCGGAACGCCACGTCGGGGCCGATGCCGATGCCCACCGCCTTGATCGCGTGAATGCACATCAACGCCTGGCCGAGGCGGCCGTCGAGCTTCCGGTCCCACTGGACGTATGACCCCAGGCCGGGAGGAACGCCGCTGGCGATGATCTCGAACGCGCCGCCCACCGTATCGCCCGCCTCGCGCGCGTTGTCGATGAACGCCATCATGCGCTGCTGAAGCTCGGCGTCCACGCACCGCAGGGGTGCATCCTCGGGGATGCCTTCCGCTTCGGCAAAGGACACGATCCGGTCTTCGGGCAGGACGACATCGCCAATCGCCGAGACGTGACTGGCAATCTGGACGCCGAACTGGGCCAGGAGCTGCCGCGCCAGGCTCCCGGCGGCGACGCGTGCCGCGGTCTCGCGCGCGCTGGCGCGCTCGAGGACGTCGCGGATGTCGTCGTGACCGTACTTGATGGCTCCGGCGAGGTCAGCATGGCCAGGACGGGGACGGGTGACGTCAGCGCGCTTGGTCCCGCTCGCGCCCTCCGGCATCTCCGCCTCCACGTACATCGTCTGCTGCCAGTTGACCCAGTCGCGGTTGCGAATCAGCAGGGCGATCGGCGCGCCCGTGGTGCGGGAGTGGCGCACCCCCGCGAGGATCTCGGCCTGGTCGCTCTCGATGGCCATGCGGCGGCCGCGGCCGTAGCCGCCCTGCCGTCTGCGGAGCTGAGCGTTGAGGGCGTCGATGTCGAGTTGAAGACCGGCAGGCATGCCGTCGACGGTCACCACGAGCGCCTGGCCGTGAGACTCGCCGGCGGAGAGAAATCTGAGCATCAGACGTTCATTTTACTCAATGGAGCGTTTCCAGTCCGATCGCTCCGGCCCGCGCGCCTCCTGCCAAGAGGACACGAGGCTTGCAGAAAGTGCAACGCGTGCGCCGATGACGCTGCGTCCAAAGCTGCGATCTCGCCGCCCCAAGCCCCAGATTTCCGAGCGTTTCGTCATGAACCGTCCGTTGCATTGTCACGAACCATGATGCGACTGCTTCACGATCGGTATTTCGCGTGCGACGGAGATCGCTACTGCGACCTTGCAACCGGCGACACGCTACGGCTCGACGAGGTGCCGCGTGACGGCGTTCCGGCAGGACGCGGGAGCGATCCTCCAGGGCTTGCGCCGCTGATGGAGGTGCTCGACCACGGGTGCGACGGAGACCCGCGGTGGGTGGTGTCGGATGCGAGGAATGCGGCCCAGGCTACGGCGCTGGCGCGCCGAGCCGCTGCGAGCGGACAGGCTCGCGGGTTCGTGCCGATGCTGGTGCCGCTGTATCTGAGGTTTCGCGACGCCCTCGCCGAGGACCTGCGGGAGCGCGCACTGCTGCTCATCAGTCCGTTCTCGTCGGCGGTGACGGAAGCGCGTGGCGCCCTGGTCGACGCGGCCGCGAGATCCCGCCGTCCTCACGTCTTGCTGACGTTTCGATCGGCCCAGACCAACGGTGGTATGCAGGTGCGTGAGGCTCGCTCGGCGTACGGCGCCGAGGAGGCTCCAAGCGTGCCTCCGCCGGTGCGGTACTCCCCTGAGATCGCCAGGCACATCCTGCGAGCGCGGCGGGCGCCGGACTTCGCCCGGGCCGGCCGCCATGCTGCCGCCGAGCGGTTGTTGCGCGATGTGGCGGCCTCTCTTGCGCGCCGTGATGCCCACGTTCCAGCGGCGCAGACGCTCATCGCGCTTGGACGATTGCTTCTCGAGCGCGGGCACGCCGGCATGGCGGACGAGATCTTCGCCCAATCGATCGCGCAGGCTGAATCAGGCCGGCACGAGCCGTCGATCGTCGACGGCCGGATCTGGCAGGCGCTGGCAAGGACCGACGATGGGCGTGTGAATGAAGCCGAATCCATCTGCCGCGCCGTGATCCTCGCTGCGGGCGGGTTTACCGGCCGGCAGGCCTGGGCACGGGCGGCGCTGGCGCGCGTGCTGCTCTGGACGAACCGAATTGACGAAGCAGGGCAGTTGGACATGGTGTTACCGCCGGGTCCAAAGGACCCGGCCTACGGGACCGCGAAGGACCCGGCCTACGAGGTCGCAAAGGCCTCGGCCTACGAGGGAGCGATGTACATGGACGACATCGTCGCTGCGTGCGTCGATGCCACCGCCGTCAGGGTCTTCCTGGCGACGGGGCGGATCTTCGAGGCGGGGCAGCGCGCCCGCGAGCGGCTGCGCACGGCCGACCAGACCAGCGACCCGCTCGTACGGCTCATTGCCCGGGTGTCGCACTTGCGAGTGCTGTGCGCCAGCGGCGACCTGGAGCTCGCTGGCGAGGTATTTCGCCAGGTCCTGGCGCTGGCTCGAACGGCTCACGCGCCGCTGCGTGCGGCGCGGGCGCGGCTGATCTGGCTCGAGGCGCTTCGGCGTGCGGGCCGTGACAGCGAAGCGCAACGTGAGACGAACGTTCTGGCTCGCGTGGCTCGGGGCGCACCGCTCCTCCTGAGGAGAACAATCACGCAACGCATCGTTCGCACGGACGCGAGGCCGCCGGTGCGATCCCGTGAGACGAAGCTCTCTGAAGGAATTCCCTCGGTTGTCCCGCTCGTGCGGATCGCGCATGACGTCGAGAGCGACAGGGATGCGGTTCAGCGGATCGTCGAATGGATCGCCAGTGAGCTGCGGACCTCCCGCGTCGATGTGATGTCGGCCGACGCAGGACCCGTGAGCACGCTGATCAGCGTCGGCGCGGGACTGCCGACGCGTCTCGGCTCGCGGGTGCTCGACGCGGGCATTCGTCTTCCCGCCGAAGTCCAATCCGGCGGCCGGGAGATCGGTGTCCCGGTGCGCCTGGGATCCCGGTTGTTGGCAGCAGTCGTTGCCCGCTGGCCGCTCGACCGCGAACCCTCGCCTGCCGCCGCCGAGATCATCGAGCTGGCGACCGCCATCGCTGCGCCGCGCCTCGACGCGCTCCTGGCCAATGCGCGCGAGACCGCGCGGGCCTCTCTGGTCACTCCCGACCTCGTGGGTGTGAGCGTCGTGATGGCGGATGTCCGCCGGGCGATCGAGCGCGCCGCGACCGCGCCTTTCGCAGTGCTTGTGGAAGGCGAGAGCGGCGTGGGGAAGGAGCTCGTAGCGCGCGCGCTGCATCAGCTCAGTCCCCGGCGTGAGCGGCGTTTCTGCGATGTGAACTGTGCCGCGCTGCCTGACGACCTGCTGGAGTCAGAGCTCTTCGGCCACGCACGCGGGGCGTTTACCGGCGCGGTCGCCGACCGCCCGGGCCTGTTCGAGGAGGCGAGCGATGGCACAGTCTTCCTCGACGAACTACCCGACCTCTCACCGCGCGGCCAGGCCAAGCTGCTGCGCGTGCTGCAGCAGCAGGAAGTGCGGCGGGTCGGCGAGACCTTCACGCGGAAGATCGACGTGAGGCTCGTCACCGCGACGAACCGTGACATGAAAGCGGAGGTGACAGACGGCCGGTTCCGGCAGGACCTGCTCTACCGGCTCGACGTGATCCGCATCCGGATTCCGCCGCTTCGCGAGCGTCCCGAGGACGTCGCCGTGCTCGCGGAGCATTTCTGGACGGACGCGGCCAGACGTGTGGGCACTGCGGCGCGGCTCACGCACGAGGTCCTCGCGGAGCTCTCGCGCTATCACTGGCCCGGCAACGTGCGCG
>CAMCNL010000265.1 GCA_945876205.1 Candidatus Sulfopaludibacter sp. SbA3 | reverse complement strand
GAACCTCAATTAAAGCCGCGTGGCCTGCAGGCCCCGCGCTACAGGCGATTGGCCTACCACCTGTAGCGCGCACCCTTCAGGGTGCGCGGAGTGCGAACTATTCTATTGCTGCTGATCGGGCGCGCCGGCGAAGAGCGCCTTGCCGTCGGCGAACTTGATCGAGTTGGCGATACCGCGGCTCGCGTCGACGCGGCCCGCGTACCCTTCGATCACCACGGCGTCGTTGGGCTTCACGGCCTTCCGCGTCCACCCGTTCCGCTCGAGGATGTTCGGGCTCGCCATCTCGAAGTTCCACGTCGTCTCGACGCCGTTCTCAACGGTGTCGACGTAGAGATGCGCGTGAGGATTGGTCCATTCGAGCCTCACGACCGTGCCGCTGACCTTGACCGGCTTCTTCACGTCGTACTCGACGGAGAACGAGTGGTGAGCGACGACCGGCGCCGCCAGACACAACAGGCCGATGCCGGCCGCGAGGATTCCAAGTTTCGTTCTCATCGCGATCTCCTGAAGTAGAAGGAAGAAGTCCGTTTAGAAGCCATACTTTACGCCAAACTGCAGGATCCGCGGATCGCCGGCCATCGACGTAATCTGGCCAAAAGTGCCCGCGTCGTAGTTCACCGCCGGGTTGCCCCAGTTGAAATTGTTCAAGAGGTTGAAGATCTCCAGGCGCAGCTCGACGTTCTGCCGCGAAGAAATCGGCAGGAGCCTCGAGAGCGCGAGGTCGGCGGTCCAGTAGCCAGGGCCTTCGATGCTGCGCGGCTCCATCGTGCCGAGCTGACCCGCATCCGGGTACGCGAACGCCGCGGGGTTCAGATAGTTCGTCAGCGTCTTCGCGCCATACGGGTTGTCCATCACCTGATTGATGATGTTGCCCTGGATGCCGGAGCCCGAGAGATCGCGGCCGGTGGTCGCGTCGAGCCACGAACCGGAGCGCGCGCTGAGGATGCCCGACGCCCTCCAGCTCGATGCGAGGATGCGCAGCGCCGCACGCTCGAACTGCGGCGTCTGGTAGCCGATGGTCGTCGTCAAGACCTGCCGGCGGTTCTGCAGGCAGTTGCCGCGATCGAAGCTCGGGTCTTCCGGCTTCCGGTAGCCGGCGCTGATCTGCGGGAACCCGTTGACGACGGTGTTGCCCTCGCAGTGCGACAACGTGTAGTTGCCGCTGAGGCTCACGCCGTTGGCCGAGCGGCGGCGCACCGAGAGCTTCAAGCCGCGATAGTCCTGCGTGCCGAGATCGTCGAACCGATCGACCGGTCCGAGGAGCTTTGACGCTTCGGGATTTTCCAGTGAGAGCAGCCGGCGCTGATCGAGGTTCGCGGCCGCCGTGCACACCGGATACGTCACGCCCTGCAATGTGCAGGGGCCGAGCCCGAGGAACTGCCCGGGGTTGATCGCCACCTGACCCCACAACCGATCGCTGTAGCTGCCGAGATAGCTCGCCGCGACCTGCCACGCCGAACCAAACTGCTGCTCCACCGTGACGTTCCACGACTGCACGCGCGGCGAGTTGATGTCAGGGGACATCGAGCCATACGAACCGTAGCTCGGAAACGGCGCGTCCTTCGGCGGATCGACGGGGATCGGATTGATGTCGCCGCCGGGAACCCTCGCGTAGGGATCGTCGAAGGTGACGCCTTCGAGCCGGATCCGGTTCGCATACGGCGCGGCCGATGCGGAGATATAGAGATAGGCGGCGGTCATGAAGTCATACGCCAGCCCGTACGACGCGCGCACCGCGGTGCGGCCGTTGCCGGTCACGTCCCACGCCACACCGGCGCGCGGGGACAGGTTCCACCACTGCGCGTTCATGCCCGACTTCCCCGGCGGGAATCCGGGATCGCCGGGATAGACCAAGCCGGCCGGCGCGTTGGTGAACGCCGTAGTCTTGATGCCCTTCCGGAAGTTCTCGAGGCTGAAGTTGGAAATCGCGCCGTTCTTGATGTTCTGCCCGAAGAACGGTTCCCACCGCATGCCGAAGTTGACGGTCACCCGGTCGCGCAGCCTCCACGAATCCTGCGCGTAGAGACCGATGTAGGTCTGGTCGAGCGGCAGCAGGCCTGGGGCGCCATGCTCCAGCCTGAAAAGCTGTCCGCTGAGGAAGTCGGCCAGCGGCAGGCCGGTGCGGCTGCCGTTGAAGGTGAAGTTGCCAACCGAACGGCCGTTGATCAACTGGTCGGAGGTCCAGTACGACAAGCTCGCGCCGATCCCCAACTGGTGGCGGCCGCGCACCAGCGTCAAATCGTTGCTCGCCTGGTATGACTCCTGATCGACGAACTGCTTGACCGAGCCGCCGGTGCCGACGCTGAATGCGTTGGTGACATCGAGGACGATCTGACCGGGAATATAGGTGTAGACCTTGCTGCCGACCGAGGGCGCATCGAGGAACGGGGCCAGGTCGATATCGACGCGCGTCGGGTTGTACGCGGCGCGGAACGAATTCACCATGTTCGATCCGAAGACCAGCGTGTCGCCGAGGGTCAACGACTTCGCGGTGCTCGTCTTCGGACGTCCGCGCACGGCGGTCGTCAGGAGGTTCTCGGTGCGCGGCCACGCCGCCTTGGCACTCGAATCGGTGTGCAGGTAGCGGCCGAACACGGAATGGTTCGCGTTGATCTGATAGTCGACCTTCGTGACCACCTGCCACTCGTCATCGTCGTTCGGTGCGCCGTAGGTGATCGCGCCGCAGGGATCGGTCGTGGTCGGAAGCCGCTGCGCGATCTTGAGCGCGGCGGGGCTGAACTGCGCCGGGGCGAGCCGGTTGTTCACGAACGGCGCGCGCAGGGCGATCTGCCGGCCGCCGTTGCACGCCGGCGAGGTGAACGCCGTGAAGTCGCCGGCGAGCATCGCCGCGGTCGGCACCCACGCCTTCAGATCCGCCGGCACCTGCCGCGTGCGCGTCCCCTGGTAGGCGCCGAAGAAGAACATCTTGTTCTGGACGACGGGACCGCCGACCGTCCCGCCGAACTGGTTGCGGCTCAGGCCGTCGTCCTGCCGCTTGCCGTCGGGTCCGAGGCCGGCAAAAGGGTTGGTCGCGTTGAACCGATGGTCACGGAGAAATTCGAAGGCGTTCCCGGTGAAGCGGTTGGTGCCCGACTTCGTGACGGCGTTGACCGATGCGCCAGAGTGGACGCCGTTCTGCGCCGAGAGACCGCTGGTCGCGACGCTGAACTCCTGCAGCGCGTCCGGAAACGGCAGTGGCAGGTTCAGGTTGTTGTACGAGTCGTTGTGCATGGCGCCGTCGAGGAAATAGCCGACGCCAAACGACAAGCCTCCCGCCACCGAGATCGAGGCGGAGCCCGGGGTCGCGCGAGCGCTGTCGGTGCCCATCTCCCTGGGCACCGCCGCTCCGGCCAGCACGATCAGGTCGGTGACGTTGCGTCCCTGGAGCGGCAACTCGACGATGCGCTCGTTCTCGACCACCTCGCTGATGCCCGCGCTCCTGACATCGACGAGCGGCGCGGCGGCATCAACGGTCACTGTCTCGGCGAGATCGCCGAGCCCGAGTGCGACGTTGAGCGTCGGCGTGCCGCCGACCTGCAGCACGATGCCGGTCTGCGAGTGCGCCCGGAAGCCCTGGAGCGAGGCCTCGAACCGGTACGGACCGGTCGGCAGGCTGGAGAAGAGGTAGGCGCCGTCACCGTCGGTCACGACGGTTCGCGTGAGGCCCGTCGCCGTCTGCGTCACCGTCACCGTGACTCCAGGCAGCACCGCGCCGCTTTGATCGGTCACCTTGCCGTTGAGCTCGGCCGTCTGCGCCCAGGCGGTGGCAGTCGTGAGCAGTAAGATCACCGCGAACGCAGAGAGATTCCTCAAGACGCGCCTCATCACAATCCTCCTCGTGCGTAGACCGCGAAATGTCACCGTTCCGCGCCGATCACGCTGGACGCTTCGATGGTGCACCTGATGTTGGGAGCCGGGTTCGCCGAGCCCGACGCGACCGAGAGCCAGCCGCAGCAATACCGGCCGCATGCCGCCGGCGCCTTGTACGTGCTCCTGATCTTCTTCCGGTATTCGGGGTACAGCGTCTCGCCGTAGCCCATGGCCGCTTCCTGCGGAAGCAGGTAGGTCTTCGCCATGTAGTCCACGCCAGGGCTCTGGCCACTCAGGTAGTGCGGGACGATGCCCGAGCCTTCGAGCCGCTCGATCTCGGTCACCGCCTCGCACGAGGTCCACTTCTCGATGGTGCCCCGGGGATCGAGCTGGAACGTGCGGCTGATCACCAGCGGCTCGGTGAGATAGATCGGGTCTTCTTCGATGGTGAGGATCGTCAGCAGGTCTTCGTGCCGCGTGATGTGGACGGTCGCCGTCGCCTGGTCGCTCTTGGGGACGCCGTTGGCGCGCCGCAGCACCGCGGTCTTCATGTGGGTCGTGTACGCGGTGAGCGTGTCGCCTTGCCACTCGCCTGTCGTGAACCCGGAGAACGCATAGAAGGCATTCGGCGACGGATGGGGCCGGCCATCCATCCAGATCGTCACGACGTCCTTCTGGACGTTGCCGCTCAATTTCCAGGCGACGACCCTGCCGCTCGCGTCGAACTCGCTCCAGATGCGAACGCCCTGCGGCTGAAACTGTCCCGCCCAGGGTGAGAAGAACAGGCACTGCCGTTCGCGCAGCGAATTGAGCGACGCGTCCCACGAGAGCGCCTTGGCGCGCGCCTCATCGTTGATGGGAAGTCCGGTGTAGTCGCCGAGGTCGCGGCCGCAGCACCGCTCCATCCAGTCTTCGTGCAGCCGCGGGGACCACGAGCCGTTGAGATCGATCTGGGCAGACGCTGGAACACTCATCACCATCAGCGCAAACGCGAGCGCGACGGATTTCATATGAAACGTCACAAGTATCTCCGCTATGATTCGGTGCCGGGAGGGCCACCTTATACCACATATCGCCTTGTCAGGATTGGAGTTAGCGCGTACCATCGACTCCCGCTCGCCTGTGCAATCGCACCAACCATTCGCGAGGTTCTGACTATGGCCGACGTGACTACGGCAAGGCCCGGCGCGCTCGAAACCGATTTCAAGCGTGAGCTCGGCCTGTTCGACTCGACCATGGTGGTGACCGGGTCGATGATCGGGTCCGGCATCTTCATCGTCTCGGCGGGGATGGCACGCGAGCTGGGCAGCCCGGGCTGGCTGTTGATGGCCTGGGTGATCACCGGCGTCCTGACGATCACCGCCGCGCTCTCGTACGGCGAGCTCGCCGCGATGATGCCCCAGGCGGGCGGCCAGTACGTCTACCTGCGAACCGCGTACTCACCGATGTGGGGCTTCCTCTACGGCTGGACGCTCTTCACCGTCATCCAGACTGGCACCATCGCCGCCGTGGCCGTGGCCTTTGCCCGCTTCTCCGGCATTCTGTTCCCCTGGATTTCCGAAAGTCGTTATCTCATCGCCCCGGTGCATCTGTCCTCGGGCTACGCCGTCTCACTGTCAACCGCACAACTCGTCGGCGTTCTGTTGATCGCGGCGCTGACCTGGACCAACACCAGGGGCATCAAGTACGGGAAATCGATCCAGAACGTGTTCACGGTGGCGAAGGTCGGCTCGCTCCTG
>CAMCNL010000264.1 GCA_945876205.1 Candidatus Sulfopaludibacter sp. SbA3 | reverse complement strand
TCTCGAGACAGCGCTGCCGCGTCTCTTCGTCGACCGGGCCGTCGGCGAGCGCTTCGACGTAGCCGCGCACCGCCGTCAGCGGGGTGCGCAGCTCGTGAGACACGTTGGCGACGAAGTCTCGCCGGATCTGATCCGCGCGGCGCAGATCCGTGATGTCGTGGAGCACCAGCACGGCGCCGCCTTCACCGCCAGCCGCCACCGGCGCCGCCCGCGAAATGAACATGCGCGACGGATCGCGCGCGAGCGCGAGCTCGTGGGTGTCCACGGCCTCGCCGCGGAGCGCAGCCGTGAGCTGCGCGGAGATGTCGGGGTGCCGAATCACCTCGAGATACTGCCGGCCGGCCGCCGCGACATCCACCTGCAGCATCGCCTGTGCGGCGCGGTTCACGAGCTGCACGCGTCCGTGCCGATCGACCACCAGCACGCCTTCGACCATGCCGGACAGAATCGCCTCCATCCGCGCGCGATCGCGCGACAGCTCCTGGAGGCGGCGCCCGAGCTCGTGCACGGAGGCGTCGAACACCCTGGCGACATCGCCCAGTTCGTCGCCGCCGTAATCGTGCGTCGGCCGCGTGAGGTCGCCTTCGCCGTAGCGCCGCGCGACGGCGGCAATGCGCTGGACGCGCCGCGTCACCAGCGTCGAGGACAGCCAGGCGAGGACGATCGCCACAGGCGCCGCCAGCGCAAACGCGAGCAGCGCGCCCGTGCCCACGCGTCGCACCTGCTGCGTCATGGTGGTCAGCGGCTCGTCTCGCTGCAGCTCCCAGGCGATGATGATGGTCGCGATGGCCAGCGCCGCCGCCACGCCGAGCGATGCGACGAAGACCCTGGTGCGGAACCTGACGGTCACGTCACCTCGTGTGCGTCCACGAGTTTGTAGCCGAACTGCCTCACGGTGACCAGCGCCTCGACGAGCACCGGCAGCTTCTCCCGCAGCCGGCGCACGTGCACGTCCACCGTTCGCGTGCCCCCCGTGTACCGGTACCCCCACACGTCGCCCAGCAGCAGATCCCGCGACAACACGCGTCCCCGATGCTCGAGCAAATACTGGAGCAGCAGGAATTCCTTGGCCGTGAGCTTGATGTCGCGGCCGTCGCTCGACACGGTGTGACTCGACAGATCCATGACGATGGGGCCGAACCGCAGCGTCGACTCGGACGGCTCCTGCCGTTTCGCCCGCCGCATCAGCGCGCGGACGCGCGCCACCAGCTCGTTGGGACTGAACGGCTTCGAGACGTAGTCATCGGCGCCCAGCTCGAGGCCGATGACGCGGTCAGCCTCTTCGGCCCTCGCCGTCAGCATGATGATCGGCACGGCCGCCGTGGCGGTGTCGGAGCGCAGCGCCCGGCAGACCTCGAAGCCGCTCAGGCCGGGCAGCATGACGTCGAGGATCACCAGATCGACCTGGTGTGCGCGCGCATACGCCAGCGCCTCGTCTCCCGCGGAGGTGATCGTGGCTTCCCAGCCCGCTTTTCGCAGGTAGTGCGCGACCAGGTCGGCAATGTCGCGGTCGTCTTCGACGACGAGGATGTGCATCGGCGGCCGGAACCGGCCGCCGCCATTATCACACGTAGATTTGTCGGAACCCGAACAGGACGAGCACCCGGTTAGGTGATCGCGGCGATGCCCATCGTCGTCTGCGCGTCGTTGGCGCCGTGGCCCAGGCTGTAGGCCGCGGCCGAGAGGAGCGAGGCGACGAAGTACTAAGGCGGCTCTTCGTTTGTACGACTCTGGAATGGTCCCTGCACGCAAAATCCGGCGTGACGGCACAATCGATCGAGGGACAAGGGAGTAGTCAGATGCGTTCAGGTCAAATCCTCGCTTTTGCTTTGTTTTTTGCGTTCGCGGGTGTGACAACCGGCACTGCGGGGGCTCAGGCACTGTCGAGCCGTCTATCTCAGCCGCTGTTCGAACCGTCCGAATTGGTCGGGACGCGATCGATAAATACTCCAGTCGCGTTCAGCCAGGACGTGCCGGGCGTGACCCAGGCCGAAGTCGATCCCATGCCCAAGCACACCGGCTTCAACGCGTTCGTGCGGGCGAGCGGGTCTGATTTCGCCGCCTTTCCCCGGCGGCGATCGGCGTGGGTGCTCCTCGGCATTGGCGCGGGGGCGGCGCTGCTGGCGCATCCTATCGATGACAACCTGAACGCCCATCTGGTCGGATCGAAGGCTGTCAGCCGGTTCTGGGCGCCTGGCAGGGTCATCGGTGCGGCCGGAACCCAGGCGGCCGTCTCGCTTGGCTTGTACTTCGGCGGCCGGTACCTCGTGCCTGCGGTCGAGGGCCAGCCCCGGACGAACAAGTGGTCGCATCTCGGGTATGACCTGCTGCGCGGCCAGATCCTGTCGCAGGCCTTCATCCATGGAATCAAGTACACCGTGCGTCGCGATCGTCCGACAGGGGAGTGCTGCTCGTTCCCATCGGGTCACGCGGCCAGCGCGTTTGTGGCCGCCTCGATCCTCGAACGGCATCTCGGTTATCGCGCGGCGTGGCCCACGTTGCTGGCGGCCGCCTATGTCGCGACCTCGCGGCTGCATGACAACCGTCACTTCGCAAGCGATGTGTTGTTCGGATCGGCGATCGGCATGGCCACCGGCTGGACGGTTGTCGGCCGGCACGGACGCAATGAATACACCCTGATGCCGATGCCGGTGCGCGGCGGATTTGTGCTGGCGCTGACGCGGGTTGGCGGGGGCGCTAAGTCCTAACGATTACGGGCCACGGAGACACCCGCCTCCGCCAAGGCTTCGGCGCGGCAAGCAGACACCCGCTTGGGGCGCCGAAGCCGAAGGCGAAGGCGACTGACTCTGTGGCTTGTCTCAGAAAGACGTTCCGAATTTCAGGAAGACGTTCACGCCCTCGCCGCTGCCCGTTCCGATATCCGTCCTGAAGAAGACATGCGAGTCGCTATGGGCGCGCACGCCCACGCCGTACGCGGTCTTCACCTTCTGCAAGTTGATGTCGTGCCAGTCCTGGCCGACCTTGCCCGCGTCGAAGAACGGGGCGATGTCGACGTACTTGTGGACGCCCCAGCGGTATTCGGCGTTGATGAACGCGATGTTCTCGTCGCGATAGCGGAATTCGACCAGGCCGCGCACCGTGTCTGAGCCGCCGATATACGGCAGGAAGTAAAACGGGACGCGGTCGCTGTCGGCGCTGTCGACGTAGCTGGCGCCGACGCGAATGGCGGCGACGTGCCGCGGGCCGGCAATCGGGATGAAGTGGGCCGCCTCACCGTCAAAGCGGCGGAAGTTGAATTGCTGCAGCGTGGTGTCGTCCCACGTGCTGAACGAGGCGCGATAGAAGCCGCCTCGTGACGGACGGCCGTGGACATTGCGGGTATCGACCTCGGCAAAGAGCGAGTGATGCATGAAGTTGGGCTGGTCGCCAAGTCCCGGCGCCTGCGCGTCGGTGAAGCGCTCCTCGACAGACGACATGGACGAGTCCAGGCCGTGCCCGACCTTCGGGCTGTAGTAGCCGAGGTCGGCGCCCACCGTCAGCCATGGCTGGATGTGGAGCAGTCCGCGAGAGGTGACGTCGTTACCCGCGATCTTGTAGCTGGAACGCGCCTCCGACGTGGCGCCCGGGCCGATGCCGAAGAAGTCCTCTTCGGGAAAGCTCTGGTAGCGATAGTTCGTCCAGAGCTCGATGCGATCGTCCCAGGCCTTGAGCCAGCGCGCCTTCAGATCGATCGACTTGTAGTTCTTCATCGAGATGACCGCCGACGCATCAGCGAAGAGGCGATCCTCGAAGAGGTGCCGCCGGTAGCCCGCGCCGAGCGCCATCCCGCTTCCCGTGGTCAGGCCGCCGACACGCGGGTACAGACCATCGCGCGGCGAGAGCCGTTCGACGATCCGTTTCTCTTTAATGATGCGCTGGGCCTTCTTGACGAACGTTTCCTTGCCGCCGGCTTGCGCGTCGGTGGCCTGGGCGGAGGCGGGCGACGCGGTTAATAGCGCCGCAAATACGAGTCCTGCGATTGAGAGCCACACTTATACATCCCTCACTCCGTGGCTCTTCAGCAGGAACCATGCCGCGATCAAGCTCAGCAGGACGCCATTCGTCATCAGGACAGTCGGCGGGGATGTCAGGGTGGCCGCATATCCGGCGGCGAGGCTGCCAAGGGGCATCCCGCCGCGAAACGCCACCATGTAGATGCTCATCACGCGGCCGCGCATGTCGTTGGGGGCGATGAGCTGTACCAGCGACGACAGCATCGAATACACCATCACCATGCATGCGCCGCCGGCAAAGAGCAGCATCGCATTGATCCAGAACACGTGAGAGAGGGCGAAGAGGACGACCACGATCCCGAAGACAATCTGCAGGATGAGCAGGGTTCGTCCCATGTGGCGGAACCTGCCGAGCCATGCCACGACCAGCGCGCCACTGACCGCGCCCGCGCCGGCGCACGCCATGAGCTTCGTGTAGTCGCCGACGCCGCCGTGCAGGACGTCCTGGGCGAAGAGCGGCAGGAACGTCAGGATCGGGTTGCCGAGAAAGGTCGTGGCGAACGCGAGGATCGTCAGGCCGATGATCGCCGGCTGATTGCGCACGAACGAGAGCCCGCTCTTGAGCTCCGCGTGCATGCCGCTGCGGGTGCTGGGGACGTGCCGGATGTGCAGCGAGAGGATCGCCACGATCACCGCGAGAAACGAGAAGCCGTTCAGGCCAAAACACGCCACCATGCCGAAGGCGGCCAGCGCCGCGCCGGCGACGAGCGGTCCGACGACGCGCGCGAGGTTGAACTGGATCGAGTTGAGCGCGATCGCATTCGGCAGGTGTTCTTTTTCGACCAGCGACGGCATCAGCGACTGGTAGGCGGGGCCGCCGAACGCCTGCGCCAGGCCGGTGACGATCGACAGCGACAGCACGTGCCAGATGCGCACGACGTCGGCGTAGACCAGCGCCGCCAGCGTGAACGCCGCGGCCATCTGGATGTACTGCGACATCAGCAGCAACTGCCGGCGATCGCGGCGGTCGGCCACGACGCCGCCAATCAGCGTGAAGAGCAGGATCGGGACTTCGCCGAGAAACGAGTCGAGGCCGAGGAAGAAGGCCGAGGAGGTGCCGGTGATCGTCAGGATCAGCCAGCTCTGCGCGACCTTCTGCATCCACGTGCCAATGCTCGAGGTAAAAGCGCCAAACCAGAGGACGCGGAAGTCGCGGTAGTGGAGCGCCGCGGCCAGGCGGCGCAACGGTGGGGTAGGGGTCACCAAAGGCTCCCGATCTTACTGCTTGCTCCCAGGCCTGGACTTCGCTATATTTTCGCTTTGAGACGAACATATGGCGAAAGATGCTCTGGCGGTACTTGAATCGGCGCTCCGGGTTCGCAAGCTGGATCGCACGCTCACAACGGCGCTCCCGCCGCTGCAGCACACGGATGCTTCGTCCACGTCGCCCACGGATCTGGCGGCGCTCGATGCCTGCCTGCGGGGAGGATTGCCGCGGGGGCAGCTCTCGGAGATTGCCGGGGCGCGGTCGTCAGGCCGGCTGACGCTGCTCCTGCACATGGTGGCGGCGGCCACCCGGCGCGGCGAGATTGCCGCGGTGGTCGAT
>CAMCNL010000263.1 GCA_945876205.1 Candidatus Sulfopaludibacter sp. SbA3 | reverse complement strand
CGGCAGCGGGACCTAATCGCTAGGAGACGTGTGTTCGAGGAATCCTTTCTCGGGCAGGCCAAGCGCCTGCTCGTCGGCCGTCCGATCTCGTCCGAGCTCGCCCATCACGAACGCCTGAGCAAGACCACCGGCCTGGCGGTGCTGTCGTCGGATGCGCTGTCGTCGGTCGCCTACGCCACGGAAGAAGTGCTTCGCGTGCTGATGATCGGCGGTCTGGCCGCGATGACCTGGTCGCCGACGATTGCGATCATGATCGCCGGGCTCCTGGGCGTCGTGGCCCTCTCATACACGCACACGATCCGCGCGTATCCCGGCGGGGGCGGCGCCTACATCGTGGCGAAGGAAAATCTCGGTGAGAATGCCGGGCTCTCCGCCGCGGCGGCGCTGCTGATCGACTACACGCTGACGGTGGCGGTGTCGGTCGCGGCGGGCGTGGCCGCGATGACGTCGGCGTTTCCGTCGCTCCACATCAACCGCATCGAGCTGGGCCTCGCGTTCGTGGCGGTGCTCGCGGTCGGCAACCTGCGCGGCATTCGCGAGTCCGCCAGGATCTTCGCCGTCCCAACCTACGGCTTCATCACGATCATGCTGGCGCTCGTCGTCGCCGGCCTGTGGCGCATCGGCGCCGGATCGCCGGTGGTCGATCAGGCTCTCGCGCCGCCGCTCTCGACCTTCGATACCGGGGCGCTGACGCTCTTTGCGCTGATGACCGCCTTCGCGAATGGCTGCACCGCGATGACCGGCGTCGAGGCGATCTCGGACGGCACGCCCGCCTTCAGGCCTCCGGAAGCGAAGAACGCCGCGTCCACGCTGTTGATCATGGCGGCGATCGCCATCACGATGTTCATCGGCATCAGCTTCCTGGCGCAGTCGCTCCACACCATCCCCTCGGAACACGAAACGATCGTCTCGCAGATCGGCCGCGCGGTCTTCGGCGGCGGCACGGTCCTCTACTTTGTGCTGCAGATCGCGACGATGCTGATTCTGGTGCTGGCGGCGAACACGGCGTACGCCGACTTCCCCAGGCTGGCGTCGATCGTGGCGCGCGACCGCTTCATGCCGCGGCAGTTCATGAACCAGGGCGACAAGCTCGCGTTCAGCAACGGCATCATCGCGCTCAGTGCGGGGGCCGGAGGGCTGATCGTGGTCTTCGGTGGGGACACCCATCAGCTCATCCCGCTCTACATGATCGGCGTCTTCCTGTCGTTCACGCTCTCGCAGACGGGGATGTTCCTCCGCTGGCGGCGGCTGCGGACGCCTGGCTGGAAGATGAGCGCCGCGATCAACGGCGTCGGCGCGATCCTCACCGGCGTCGTCCTGCTCATCGTCGGCGCGACCAAGGGACCGGAGGGCGCCTGGATCGTCATCCTGCTGATCCCGGTGCTCGTGACCGTGTTCCGGCAGACGAAGAAGCATTACGACCAGGTAGCCGCGCAGCTCACGCTGCGCGACTGGACGCCGCCGGCGCGCAGGCTCAACATCGTGCTCGTGCCGATCAGCGGCGTGCAGCGCCCCGTCGTCCATGCACTACGCTATGCGGAGTCGATCTCGACCGACGTCCGCGCCGTGTTCGTCAGTGATAATCCCGATGCCGTCGCGGCCTTGAAGAAGGACTGGGACATCTGGGGAGGCAGCGTCCGGCTGGTCGTCCTCAACTCGCCGTTCCGCTCCTTGATGGAGCCGCTGATGGAGTACATCAACCGCACCGAACTGGAACGCACCAACGCCTACATCACGATCGTGCTGCCTGAATTCGTCCCATCACGGTGGTGGCATCACCTGCTGCACAACCAGAACGCCCTGCTCATCAAAGGCGCACTGCTCTTCCGCCCGAACGTGGTCGTCACGAGCGTGCCGTTTCATCTGCAATAACTCGACTCCCGTGGGGCGGGCGCCACGCACGGCTTCAAGGTTTGGCGTAAGATGCGCGCCATGACAGCACGACTCATTCTCCTGCTCGTCGTGGTTGGCCTCGCGTGGCCGTCGGCCGCAGATGCCCGCGTCAAGAAGATCGTCGTGGAGAAGAAGGTGTCGCCGGCCTTCGATGGCGCGGCGGCCGGGCCCGCTGGGCCGTACGAGACGCTGGCGGGGCGCGCGTTTGGGGAGCTCGATCCGAACGATCCGCGCAACGCGATCATCACCGACATCACGCTCGCGCCGCGCAATGCGCGCGGCATGGTCGAGTACGTCGCGAGCTTCTTCCTCGCCAAGCCGATCGACATGTCGAAGAGCAGCCACCTGATGTGGCAATACGTGCCCAATCGCGGCGGGCGCGTGAACATCAGCGTCGACGAGCGCACCTACGGCGACATCGGACTGAGCAGCGGATGGCAGGGCGACAACTCCGGTCGGACGGTGCCGGCGGACGACAACGACTGGCTGATGGTGCCGATTGCGAAGCATGCGAACGGCTCCCCCGTCTCCGGCCTCGTCTTCGGGCGCATCGTCAACGCGAAGGGCCCCGATTCGCGGCCGATGATCGTCAACGCTAACCCGGTGCCGTACAAGCCGGCGACGCTCGACACCTCGAAGGCGACATTGACGACGCACACCGCGGAGGGCGTGGACGGCAAGATCGTCGGCGAAGCCAAGGTTGCGAGTGGTAACTGGGCGTGGGCGAAATGCTGCGCGGCGAATCCATTTCCCGGCACGCCCGACCCGACGCAGATCTGCGTGAAGGGCGGATTCGATCCCAGGCTCCTCTACCAGGTCGTCTTCACGTCGAACGACGCTTACGTGCTCGGCATCGGCTTCGCCGCGTTCCGCGACGTCGCCGCGTTCTTCAGGTACGCGGACAAAGACGATGAGGGGACGCCGAATCCGGTGGGCGGTGGCGTCCAGTGGACGATCAGCCGCGGCCAGTCGCAGTCGGGCAACTTCCTGCGCGCGCAGATCCATCTTGGCTTTACGCAAGACGAGTCCGGACGAAAGGTCTACGACGGCGCGTGGCCGATCATCGCGGGCAAGCGCATCTCGCTGAATGCGCGGTTCGCGCTGCCGGACGGCGCGCAGAAGCTCTATGAAGCAGGTGCCGAGGGTCCGCAGTGGTGGAGCGCCTGGCCCGATCCGGTGAGAGGTCTGGCGGCGAAAGGCATCCTCGATCGATGCACCGCCACCAACACCTGCCCGAAGGTGATCGAGCATTTTGGATCCGCGGAAGCGTGGGCGCTCAATCTCAGTCCCGCGCTGGTCGGGACGAGCGCCGACAAGGACATTCCGATCCCCGCCAACGTCAGGCGCTACTACATTCCGAGCACGGCCCACGGCGGTGGCGCCGGAGGGTTCAGCGTGACGCCGGCAGCCGCGCCGATGTGTCCGGGGCCGAACTTCGGCAGCGGGATCCTGCCGAACAATCCGGTTCCGCACACCGAGACAGTCAACGCGATTCGCTTTCACTTCCGCAATTGGGTGATGAAGGACGTCGCTCCCCCGCCAAGCCTGTATCCGACGCTGGTGGGCGGATTCCTGGTGGATCCGAGCAAGCAGGCCACCGGCTTTCCGACGATTCCCGGGTTGCCCGCGAGCGCGCCGAACGGGCTGATCACGCCGTCGCTCGACTACGACTGGGGCCCGGACTTCAACGACGTCGATGGATCGGGCGTGCGATCGAAGGTGCCGCCGGCGATCAAGCGGACGATCAAGATGAAGGTGCCGCGTGTGGACGGGGACGGCAACGAGCTCGGCGGCGTCCCGGTCGTATTGCTTGGTGCGCCGCTCGGCACCTATCTCGGCTGGAACATCGTCTCGTCAGGATTTCACCAGGGAAAGATCTGCAACTACGCGGCAGGCATGGTCCCCTTCGCGCGAACCAGGGCCGAGCGCATGGCGAACAGCGATCCGCGTCTCTCGCTCGAAGAGAGATACACCGATCACGCGGGCTATGTTGAAGCCGTGAAGACCGCCGCAGCCAAGGCCGTCGCGCAGGGATTCCTGCTGCAGGCGGATGCCGACAAGCTGATCGCGCAGGCCGCCGCGAGCAACGTACTCGCGGCGCTCACGACGGCAAGCAATCGATAGAAGCAAGAAAGTCGACTCACCCCGTGTTCCTCATCCCCGCCGCGATTCCATTCACCGTCACCATGAACGCGTGGCGGAGACGTGGATCGCTGTCGTTCTGCCGCAGGCGGCGGACGACTTCGACCTGGACGAGGTTGATCGGATCGACGTAGGGATTGCGGACGTTGATCGATCGGCGCAGCACCGGATTCTCTTCGAGCAGCTCGCGGTGCCCGGTCACGCCAAGCAGCGCGTTGACCGCGCGCGTCAGGCGGCCTCGAAGCTCGGCGCCGAGCGGACGCAGCTCGGACGGCACGAGCTGACGGTCGTATTCGGCGGCGATGCGCGCGTCGGCTTTGGCCAGCACCATTTCAATCAGATCCACCACCGACCTGAAGTGCGGCCACTCGCGGTACATCTGCCGCAGGCGCTCGCGCTCACCTCGCTCGAAGGCGCCTTCGAACGCTTCTTCTACGCCCAGCCAGGAGCCAAGCAGGAGGCGCGTCTGCGTCCAGGCGAACTGCCACGGGATTGCGCGTAGGCCGGCCAGTCCCTGCGCGGCGGTGCGTCGCGCGGGCCGGCTGCCGATGTTGACCTCTTCGAGCTCCACCAGCGGCGTCGATGCCAGGAAATACGGGACGAACGAGTGATGCTCGTAGACGTAGCCGCGATAGAGGCGGCACGCATCCTCCGACAGCCGCTCCATGCACTCACGCCATTCCGGCTTCGGCGCCGGCGCCGGCTTGAGCCACGACTCCAGCGTGCCGCTCGTATAGACCTCGAGCGTCCGCAGCGCGATGTCGGGCAGGCCGAAGAGCGCCTGGATCATTTCGCCTTGCTCGGTCACGCGCAGCTCGCCGCTGAGCGATCCGGGCGGCTGTGACTGCAGCGCCAGGTAGGTGGGGCCTCCCCCGCGCCCGACGCTTCCGCCGCGGCCGTGAAACAGCGTGACGCGAATCCCGTGGCGGCGGCAGGTGTCGACGATCCCTTCCTGCGCCTTGTAGAGCTCCCACCCGGCACTGAGACGACCGACGTCCTTGGCCGAATCCGAGTAGCCGACCATCACTTCCTGGCGGCCGTTGATCCGGTGTCGATACTGGTCGATCGAGAGCAGCCGATCGATGACGTCGGGCGCCCGGCGCAGATCGTCCGCCGTTTCGAAGAGCGGCACGACCCGGAGCGGCGACTGCACCCGCGCTTCCTTCTGCAGCAGCACGACGGCCAGGACGTCGGACGCCTGCTGCGCCATCGTGATCACGTACGCGCCCAGCGATTCGCGATCGATGCGCGCGATCGTGCTGAACGTGTCCAGCACATCGCGGACCTCGGGTGTCGTGTCGAGCCCGGCAGGCACCAGCGGCCGCGGGTTGTCGAGCTCACGCACGAGGAACTCGACGCGGCGCTCTTCATTCCATTCGGCGTAGGAACCAAGACCCAGCGCCCGCGTGATTGCATCGAGCGCCGCGGTGTGGCGCTTGGCCTCCTGCCGGATGTCGAGCCGCGCGAGCACGACGCCGAACGCCGCCACCCGCCGCAGGACGTCGGCAAGCCGGCCGGCGGCGATGAGTGCATCGCCGTTGGCAGTCAG
>CAMCNL010000262.1 GCA_945876205.1 Candidatus Sulfopaludibacter sp. SbA3 | reverse complement strand
CGAGCCGGTGATGGCGCTGCTCTCGAAGAAGACCGGCCGCCCGGTCAAATGCGTGTTCACGCGTCCGGAAGAGTTCCTCTCATCGACGACGCGGCACCCGCTGATCATGGATTACAAGACGGGTGTCACCAAGGACGGCAGGATCACGGCGCGCAAGATTCGCCTGGTGCTCGACGGCGGCGCCTACTGCTCGTGGAGCGAGACGACGCTCGGCAAGGCCTGCATTCTCTCCGCCGGACCGTACGTCATCGACAACCTCGTCGCGGAAGCGTTCGTCGTCTACACCAACAAGACGATGACCGGCGCGATGCGCGGGTTCGGCGCCCCGCAGGTCTGCTTCGCCTACGAGTCGCACCTCGATGACATCGCCAAGGCGCTGAACATCGATCCGCTGGAAATCCGGCTCAGGAACGTCCTCAAGGAAGGGTCGCTCAGCCCGACCGGCCAGACGCTGCACAGCGTCGTGATCCGGGAGTCACTCCTCCAGGCGGCGAACCGCTTCGGCTGGAACAAGGACGGAGCGCAGGCATGAAGAAGCGGGGACGCGGCATCGCCTGCATGTGGTACCCGATCGGCTTCACCGTGGCGGCCAATCCCAGCGCCGCGGTGGTGAAGGTCAACGAAGACGGCACCGCGACGCTCCTCACCGGCACCGTGGAAACGGGGCAGGGCTCGCTGACCATCCTCGCCCAGATCGTGGCCCAGGAGCTCGGCATCTCGACCGACGACGTGCACGTGGTGTCGGCCGACACCGACACCACGCCGATGGATACCGGCGCCATCGCCAGCCGCACGACCTACGTGACGGGCAACGCGGCCCGGCTGGCGGCCGAGAAGGCCAAGTTGATTCTGTTCGACGTGGCGGCGCCGCTTCTTGGCGTGAAGCCGCACCAGCTCGAATGCAAGGATCACAAGATCCAGGTGCAGGGCTTCCCGCAGCGCAGCCTTCACATTGGTGACGTGTCCGACCACGCGCGCGGCGTGACCGGTTCGCCGCCCGTGGGCAGCGCCACGTTCAACCCGGCAACGGTGGCGCTCGACCCGGAAACGGGCCAGGGCAAGCCCTTCGCCACCTACGTCTACGCCACGCAGATTGCCGAAGTCGACGTGGATGACGAAACGGGCGAAGTCGAAGTGCTCCGCATCGTCGCGTCGCATGATTGCGGCACGGCGATCAACCCGATGCTGGTCGAGGGCCAGGTGGAGGGCGGGATCTCGATGGGCGTGGGGTTTGCGCTCGAAGAAGAGATGCTGTTCGACGCGACCGGACGCAACCTGAATCCCAATCTCACGAACTACATCATGCCGACCTCGCTCGATATGCCGAACATCGAGGTCGACATCGTCGACAGCTACGATCCGACCGGTCCGTTCGGCGCCAAGGGCGTCGGCGAGCCGACGTGCGTCTCAACGGCGGCCGCGATTCTCAATGCGATCCACGACGCGGTGGGCGTGCGCATTACGTCGCTGCCGGCCACAGCCGAGAAGGTCTACACGGCCATCAAAGCCAAGCGCCAGCTCGCAATTACAGCTGGCTGAAAATAGTATAGTTAACCTCTTTTTCTCGTTTTTCCAACGCAGGCATACACCAAGCCTGCGGAGCGTACGCATGAGGGAGCAGCACGCGAATGAGTAAAGTCGACTCGACGAAAAGCAATGGCATGGACCTGAGTTTCCTGAAGAAGCCCCATGAGTACGACCCAGGTCGGCTCTACAGCCAGACCGGGGCTGACTGGCAGTACCGCGTCGACTTCGACCGGCTTCGCGGCGAGCGGCTGACGAAGCTGCAGGCCGAGATGAAGAAGGACGACCTCGGCGCGCTGGTCCTGTTCGCGGGTGCCAACATCCGCTACGCGACCGCGTCCTACCAGGGCAACTGGAAGTACAACATCAACATCCGCTACGCGGTGGTGCCGACCGAAGGCAAGCCGACGCTCTTCGAGACGGCGGGTTCCGACCTGCAGTGCGCGAAGATCGACCTCCCCTGGATGGAAGGCCGCATCCGCCCCGCCATCACCTGGCAGTGGGCTGAAGGCGCCGTTCCCTACATGGCCGGCCGCATGGCCGACTCGGTGATGGAAGTGCTCAAGGAGCACAAGGTCGAGAAGGAAAAGATCGGCATCGACAACCTCGACATGCCGGCGTTCGAGGCCTTCAAGAAGCTGGGCCTGAATATCGTCAATGGCTGGCCGGCGGTGTCGCGCGCGCGCGTCGTCAAGACCCGCGACGAGATCGAGCTGCTCAAGCAGGCGTCGAGCATCGGCGACGCCGCGATGTGGAAGATCAAGTACGAATGGCTCAAGCCGGGCGTCCGCGAGCGTGAGATCGAAGCCAAGGTGCACGAGTTTATGCTCGAGCGCGGCTGCGAGATCATCTACGACATCATCGTCGCCTCGGGCGGCAACACCAGCCCGTACCGCCGGTGGGCGACCGACAAGCTGATTCGCCAGGGCGACCTGGTGATCGTCGACATCAACGCGGTCGGGCCGTCGGGCTACTTCATCGACTTCGTGCGCTGCTTCAAGTGCGGCGGCGCGCAGGGCATGAAGATGAGCCAGAAGGAAATCGACCTCTACCGCGAGGTCTACGACTCGATGTACGCCGGCATCGCGCAGTTGAAGCCGGGTAACACCACGGCCGACGTCGCCAAGGCGTTCCCCGAGTACGACGACGACAAGTACGGCACCGTGACGCTGCAGCAGTTCGCGCACAGCATCGGCATCACCCTCTACGAGGGCATGTGGATGTCGCGTGCCTACTCGCTGAAGTACCCGGCGGAAATCAAGGAGAACATGTACTTCGCGATCGAGACGTTTGCCGGCCACCCGGGGCTCGAGCAGACGGCGCGCCTCGAGGAGAACGTGCTCGTCAGCGCCGACGGCCCGGTGATCTTCACACGCATGGAGCACATGGCAGAAGCCATGGGCGGCGGCCGGATCAGCGGCGGCCATCTGATGAAGTAACGGGATGCCATTCAAAGTCGCCGTTGCCGACTCCGTATTCCCGACCCTCGATCCCGCGAAAGAGGTTCTCAAGAAGATCGGCGCCACCTTGGAACTGGCCTCGGAGCCCAAGCCCGAGGCGATCATGAAGATCGCCGCGGACGCCGACGCGGTGCTGGTGACCTACGCGAAAATCACCGCCGAGATGATTGCCAAGATGCCGAAGGTGCGGATCATCTCCCGCTTCGGTATCGGCGTCGACAACGTGGACATCCCGGCGGCCACCGCCGCCGGGATCGTCGTCACCAAGGTTCCCGACTACTGCATCGATGAAGTCTCCGACCATGCGATGGCGCTGTTGCTGGCCGTCGTGCGGAAGATTCCGTTCATCAACACCAAGGTCCACGCTGGCGAATGGAAGATGCCGGACGTCGTGCCGATCGGCCGCCTGCGGGGCAGCACGCTCGGCCTGATGGGCTTCGGGCGCATTCCGCAGCTCGTCGTGCCGAAGGCGCAGGCCTTTGGGATGAAGGTCGTGGCCTACGATCCGTTCGTGCCGAAGGACGTGTTCCAGAAGCTCGGCGTCGAACAGGTCGATTTCGAACAGTTGTTGAAGGTGTCGGATTACATCTCGATCCACAGCCCGCTGGTGCCCGAGACCAAGGGGATCTTCAACGCCGACGCGTTCAAGAAGATGAAGAAGACGGCGTACGTGGTGAACACGGCGCGCGGTCCGATCATCGACGAGGCGGCGCTGGCGGCGGCGCTCGATGCTGGCGAGATCGCCGGCGCGGCGCTCGACGTGATGACGCAGGAACCTCCCGGATCGAGCCCGCTGTTCGGCCGGTCGAACGTGATTATCACGCCGCACACCAGCTTCTACTCGACCGAAGCGCTGGTGGAGCTGCAAACCAAGGCGACGCAGGAAGTCGTCTCGGTGTTGAGCGGGCAGGCGCCGCGCAACCCGGTCAATCCGGAAGCGGTCGCGCAGGCGACGGCGAAGAAATAACGCCATGAGAGCGATGGTGCTGACCGCACCAAACGAGATCGTCCTCGAAGACGTCGCCCGGCCCGGTTCACGTGCCGGCGACGTCACCGTTCACATTACCCACACCGGCATCTGCGGCACCGATTACAAGATCTACAACGGCTCGATCCCCGTCCAGTACCCGCGCATCATGGGGCACGAGATGGCGGGTGAGATCGTCGATCCCGGCTCGACCAGCCTGAAGCCGGGCGCCCGCGTGATCATCGATCCGGAGTTGTTCTGCGGATCGTGCTTCCACTGCCGCATCGGCCAGACGCATCTCTGTCCCAACGGGATGCTGATCGGCCGCGACACCAACGGCGGCTTCGCCGAGTTCATCACCGTGCCGGCGAGCCAGGTGTTCGCGCTCCCCGCGGGGGTCGACCCGACGCATGCGCCGATGATCCAGGTGCTCACCACCTGCCTGCACGCGCAGCGTCAGATCAACATCTTCCCGTCCGAGTACGTCGTCGTCCTCGGGCTCGGCGTGACCGGTCAGCTGCACGTGCAGCTCGCCAAGGCACGCGGCGCCTACGTGATCGGCGTCACGCGCAGCAAGGAAAAGCGCGAGCTCGCGGAGAAGCTCGGCGCCGACATCACCATTCCTGGCGGCGACGATGCGATCGCGAAGGTGAAGGAGGCGACCGAAGGCCGCGGGCCGGACGTCGTCATCGAAACGACCGGCGTCGTGTCGCAGCTGTCGAGCGCGATTCACATGGCGCGCTCGGGCGGCCGGCTCCTGCTGTTCGGCATCATCACCGCCAAGGAAGGCGCCCTGCCTTTCTACGACCTGTATTTCAAGGAGCTCGCGCTGATCAATGCGCGCGTCGCGAAGGGCGAAGATTACCCGGCGTCGATCGCGCTGGTGCAGCGCGGGACGGTCCGCCTCGAGCCGCTGGTCAGCGACGTCATGCCGCTCGGGGAATTGAAGGCAGCCATCGGGATGCTGGGCTCGGATAGTACCCAGCGGATGAAAATCATCCTCGATCACCAGTAACACCGCAGTAACAGCCGTAGCGCGCGGGCTTCAGCCCGCGCGATGGAGCAGAGTATGAGCAGGACACTGAGGTTCATCGGCGCAGCAACGATCGCGTTGCTGACGGCCGTCTCGCTGGCGACCACTACCTACGCGCAGCAGAACATGCCGCTCGCCAAGGCGATCGTCTCGGACGAGGTCGCGAAGAATACGTTGATGAAGATGCAGGTCAACGCGAACGTGGCGCGTCAGCTGGTCGATGCGTGCCTCGAGTTCGCGCGCACGCAGCAGGGCGGGCCCGGCACCTACGCGATCTTCGTGCTCTCGCCGACCGGCGACCTGATCGACTCGCACGGGATGGACGGCGTCTTCCCGATCGGCGCTGAAACGGGGCTGATGAAGGCGCAGACCGCGCTCTACGCGCGCGCGCCCTCGAGCGTCGTCGCCAACCGCTTCCCGACCCTCGAAGGCCGCGCGATCCGCATGGATCTCGGCAAGCAGCAGGGCCTGTCGTACTACTTCGTCGGCGGCGGCCTGCCGATCGTCGTTGAAGGCAACCTGATTGGCGCGATCGGCGTCGGCGGCGGCAACATGGACGAGCTCTGCGCCTACACCGCGCTGACCAAGGTGCTCGGACCGCAGCCCCCGATGTTCGTGCCGCCTCC
>CAMCNL010000261.1 GCA_945876205.1 Candidatus Sulfopaludibacter sp. SbA3 | reverse complement strand
CGTCCAGTAGTCCACGTCTGCCGTCGAGCCGGGACCACGGCTCGTCTCATACCGCGGCACCTCCGGAGCTTCGCCCTGCGACGTGTCGGGCCGAATCGCCTCGACCAGACGCTCGATCGCCCAGCCATAGTACGGCGAAAGAAACAGATCGACGCGCTCCGCCGGCGCGATCGGCGTCACTTTATCGGCGACGTACTTCTCAACAATGCGCACGAGCTGCGGGAAGAGGACGTGAGGTGTTGCCTCGCACAAGCTGCTTTTCACGTACTCGCGCGTCAAGTCCTTCGCTAACTCGAAGACGAGTTCCTGGACACGACGCCCCGATCGATACGGGTTGAGATCGACGCTTTCAAGCTTGCCCGGGCCGCTGAGGGATGGACGCCCGGTGTTAGTCGGTAGTGAGGCTTTCACCTGAACTTCAGGCGGAATCTTTGCGGGATCCAGCCACAGCGGAGCGACGGCGCCCCAGTCCACGGACACGCGATTACGAATCGCCTGCCGATATCCCTCGACTCGAGGGAACTGAATCTCGAACTGCGCGCGCGCCGGCACGGCGTGCACGTGATGCCGTTTCTGCGGCGGCTTGGGGTTGCCAGTCGTGGTGGCCTTAAACGGAATCACCTGGAATGGCACACCGAAAATCTTAGAGACTTCCTCCGTCATCAGCCCGTTGTCCGCCAGCTCGTACGTCCGGCGTCGCAGGCCTCGACCGACCACCTGCTCACACAGAAGCTGCGACATGAACGGACGCAGACCGACGATGTGCGTGACGGTGTTGCAGTCCCAGCCTTCGGTGAGCATGCCAACAGAGACGATGCAGCGGACGTCGCGCCCAGGAGGGTGCAGCGGTTGCTCACGCTTCTTCGCCAGCTCCTCGAATCCCTCCGGGTAGATCGGCCGGCCCTGCAGATCGCGCGGCCACGCGGTCTTTCCGACCGTGTCCAGCGTGAAGCGCATCCACTGCGATTCATCACTCTTCGCATGACCCGTGTCGGTCTCGTTCACGACCTTCGAGTCCACGCGAATCGTGTTGATACGGTCCGCGGTGTTCAGGAAACCAGGAATCTTCGCCGGTGGGACGCCCATCGGCGGCTTGTTTTCTCCTAGCCACTCGTAGGCGACTTTCGCGATCGCCGTGTTCTTGCACACCAGAATGAAGACCGGCGGCCGCGGATCATCGATCGACTTCGCCCACTCGGCAAGATCCTGCTCCCAGAGACCGCCGAGCATCGAGATCGGCGTATTCGCCCACTTCAGAATAGCCTCGGGCTTCGGCGACCCCTTCTTGCCACCGCGCTCGGAGGGACTGAGCTGGGGAAGAATCCAGCGCCAGATGTTGAAGTAGCCAGGAATCGCGGCGCCGGTGGTGTCGCGAACGGCAAGTTGTGGGATCTTCACGAGACCGGATTCGATCGCGTCCGTCAGAGAGAAGTCGCTGACCACCCACGGAAATGGACGGTTCGCGTCCTGACCGACGCGGCCCAGGAAGTACGGCGTTGCGGAGAGGTCCACGCAGAAGTTGATCCCGCGCAGCTTGTTGATGCGATCAAGTCCGTCGATCCAGATCGTCGCTTCCTGGTAGAACTCGTCTACATCGTCCTCGTCGCCAAGGAGATCTGTCTCGTCGGGGTCTGGCTCATCTTTCCGGATGCGATACGCATGATGTGCCTCGTCGTTGAGGACGAGGATGTTTTTCCTGCCGCGCGCTTCCCCATCAAGCACGCGATTGACTAGCGCCGTGTCGCTCTCGACGTACCGCTCACGGGAAACAAACGCACGAACGAGGTTGCCGTCTTTGTCGCGATCCTCGTCTCTGACATCGATCATCCCCGCCGATACCTGGCGAGCGAATTCGTCGGCAGTGAGATACCGCCGGCCGCGGGCCGTGGTGGTCTTTGAGGAAATGGTAATCAGCTCCGCCACCACCTCGCGTCGACCGGCTTTGGACACTCGTGCGCTCACACCGCCCGTCTGACTGCTGTGGGGCTCGAAGACGTGCCAGTTAGTGACGACCACTCGGCCCTGCGTGAGATCGGGCATGAGGTGCGGCGGGACCAGATCGGACTTGCGATAGATGCTCGCATCGGACAGCTTCGGATCGAGCTCAGCGAGGCGGCTTCGAATGGTGACGTTGGGACAGACGACGAGAACGACATCGGAGTAACGGGCGTTGGACCGGTCGTGAACCTTATTGAGAATGCTCCAGGACGAGAGCATCCCCATCACCGTCGTCTTGCCAGACCCTGTGGCCATCTTGCAGGCGTAACGCTGGAACGCCTTGTGGCCGAGTTCGGCCTTCTGTTTGTCGCTTGGCTCGTCGCGCGGAATCTCGATGCCCTGCAGGTAGTCCCGTCTCGCCTCATTCAGAAAGATGATCGTCTCAACCGCTTCGAGCTGCGCGAAGAACGGACGGAAGGCGCGCCCGTCGCGGCGCCAGTAGTCCAGCAGCTCCAGTGTCGTCGCCGTCACGCCGGGATAGCCCGCGCGGCGCCAGTCTGTCAGACGCGCACGCACCAGGTTGACGAGCTTCAGCTCAATGAGCGTACCGGTCGGAGCCCCTTCGTCCGTTTCGCCGCCTGGCTCGCGATAAAAGTAGTGAGCAGGGCGACGGCCGAGCATCGGCTCGGTGGGTGACGTGCCGTCTTCGAGATGCCAATGCCTGCTCGGCTCCTCAAATGGCGAACAGATGATCGGCTGCGGAACCTCGAATTCGCTCATTGGCCGAACGCGCGAACGATGGTGTCCAGAGTCTCGCGCACCTCAGGGTGCACCTCGCCAATGGCCATGCCCGCAGCGATCTCGTGGTATCGCGTATACGGCAGGCCGGGCAGACCTGCGGCACTGAGCGCCTGCGGCAGAATTTCGGTGCGCGCTTTCGTGTTGTTTAAGAACGCGTAGTCTTCGAGCGGCCGTTCCATCACTGCCGGCGGCAGATTGTCGCGAAGATACCTGTTCAGATCGTCCACGTGAGGGGCCGCCGCAGCATGGCCGACCAGGCTCGTGACAAAACGCGTCAACGCAGCGGGATGGACGAGATAGCTCTCGATCTCATATCTTCTCCATCGCCGCCGCTGAAACCCCATTCCAGTGATGGGCGTGGACTGAATGCCGGCATGGCTGTCGCCGTCAACGAGTTCCAAAGCTGGAAGATCGCGCACCAGCCGAAGGGCGTCGTAATGCTCGCGCGCCTTGATTCCGGGTTTCCCTGGCTGCGTGTCAGCAACCGTTGGTTTCCAGAACAGCTTTGTCGTCAGTAACGCCTCAGCAGGATGGTTCAGCACGCGCGCAAACGCCCGCAGGATTTCTAGATCCGTGTGGCCTTCGAGGTACAACACGCCTGGTGCCTGCAACGCCAGCATGATGTCGTCGTTCGAGAGCACGCGCAGGGAATCAATTAACGTTCGACGCTCCTCGTTGTCGGCCAACATCCTCGGCTGGTCGAGCAGCACGCACAGCTCGCGCGCATCCACTGAGTCGATAATCACTTCCGAGTGCGTCGCGACGATGAGCTGAGAACCTGTACGGGCGGCTGCCGTGCGCAGCTCGCCGTAGATGGCGTCCTGGAGGATGACGTGCAGATGCGCATCCGGCTCATCGAGCAGCAGGACGGAACCGGGCCTGGTGTTCAGCATGGCGAGAAGCATCAGCACCTGCTGAAATCCGCTGCCCGCGCTGGCGACATCGAATCGCGGCCCGCCGGGCGTCATCCGGTACTCGGCAACGATATTCGCGCCCGTGGCGTCCGGCGGCATGAGTTCGTACCCAAAGAGACGACGGATGGAATCCTGCACGCGCTGCCACGACTCCCCAGCCTCGTGCGCGCCCACGAGAACGTTTCTGAGCATCTCACCTGGCTTGCCTTGTCCCAGCAGTTGCTCGAGCTTCGGCTTAGTGTAGACAGGCTCTTCGGTACTCAGCCCCGTCATCGGTGGAATGAGCGACGTAGAGAGTGTGATTGAGCGCACGAGATCCGGATCGACTGGCTCTGGACGGACATAGATCTGTTCGGTGCTATCGGCTTCGAGCGTCATCGTGAGCTGCCACTCATCGGTGGTAACAGAAATGCGGATCTCACCGGCGTACGCCCGATTGCGCCACAGCAGATCGAACGAGCGCACAGGAACCGGCGAAAACGCCTGGCGAGCGATAGGCGCTTTTGTGTAGAAGCCCCCATGACGTTGAAAATCGTTGAGTTCTTTCCACCGATTGAGCGCCAGACTCCACGCCCCGATCGCCTGAAGAAGGGTCGATTTTCCAGCGTTGTTGGGTCCAGCCACGACGATGTGGCCTGGCAGTACAAACTCCACGTCGTTGAAGCGCTTGAAGCCCCGAATGGCAATCCGGCGAATCATGATTGGCTAGTCCCGTTGCCTGACAGGGGCTTGACGACGAGTAGCTCGTTGCCGCGGTCGTCGATCACCTTCACGGCGATCTGCTTTTGGTCGCCCGCTTCGAAGGGCGCGCTGCGGGTGCCAGCGAGGTGGTCCCAGACTGTGTCGTCGTAATCGCCCTTCAGCGCCTTCTTCAGATCGTTCCACGCCGCCGTGCGCGGGAAGAACACCTGTGACGCGCGGAAGCAGAGGCCGTTGTAGTCCGCGTCCAGCATCCAGCAGGGCACGTCGTTCCCTTGCCGCTTGTCTGTGTCCATTGTGATCGGATCGAAGGTATTGAGGGCCATCAACTCCACTTCGAAGCGGTCCGGATCACCATGCTTCTCTGGTTTCGCACGGTGGATCTCCACGTCCGGCAAACCACACACGCTGAAGATCTGACTCGACCGCATGTTCTTCAACAGGTCGCCCATCATCAGGTCCGGCGTGGCCTGAACGTAGGTGGCCGGCACGAGGCCCATGTCGATCGATTTCTCGATGAACTCGCGTGCGTGCGGCTGGATGGCGAAGCCGATGACGTAGAGGTGCGTGTAGCTCTTGAGTTGCGCTTCCTGGAGGGCCGAGTACACGAGCTTCTCGCTAATCGCGCCGTTCTCGGGGCCGAACACAAACGCGACGGCTTTCGGTTCGCCATTGATGGCAACGCCTTCGGCTGACAACGACAACGACTTCGCCGGCGGCCGGATGTTGCCAAGAGTCACCGTCTGACCTTTCGGCAGATGCAGTACGGGCGAGCGACGGAGGACTTCGATCATGCGCTCGACGAACGACCCGTACTCCTCCGCCTGCTCGCTGCCCGAGTCTTCGATGCCATCGCCTTCCCAGTCTATCGGCGCTGGAATCGTCGCTTCGAATGCAAAGGGACCCGTGACGCGAACGATTCTCTTGTCGATCTCCGGCCGATCAACGAGCACTTCCTGATCTGGTGGTTCGTTGTTCGCGATGCTCTTGAGCGTGACATGCGGCACGATGCCGCCGACTTCTTCGCCTTTCTTGTTCTGCTTGCGAGTGTAGACGAACCCGCCGCCCGGGCCGCGCTCTCGTTCTTTGAGCTGGTAGTAGTCGTACGTAGCGGTCAGCAGGCGCTGACGAGCAAGCGCGAGTGGCACGCGGCTCGTGTCGATCGTGATCCAGCGACGGCCCCATCGCTCCGAGACGTATGCTGATGTGCCGCTTCCGCAAGTGGGATCCAGCACGAGATCACCAGGGTCGGTTGTCATTAAAATGCAGCGCTCGAGAACTCGCGTCG
>CAMCNL010000260.1 GCA_945876205.1 Candidatus Sulfopaludibacter sp. SbA3 | reverse complement strand
TTTGCCTTCGTCCAAGACCAGCCGGACGGCGCCTTCCTTGAACTCGTCAGAGAACTGCCGGCGGGGGCGCCGGCCACTGCTGCTTCGGGACATGCGGGACATCGTATCCACCTTTCGGAACGTGTCCACGAAAGCGGATCAAGCACACTGCGAGCGAATCGCAGAGGCAATCGCCACTGGCGGCGAGATGGCCGTCTTGGTCACATCGCTCCATAAATTGGAGAATCGACTCAAGGCCATCGATCAGGAGCTTCGCAGTCTGTGTCCGGTGCCCCGGTTAGCCCCGGCCGTTATCGAGAACCGCCTGGCGGAATGGCGACGGCTACTTCGCCAGTCCACCACGCAAGCGAGGACCGTGCTCCAGCGCATCCTCCGTGGGCGCTTGACCTTCACCTTGCGAACCAACGAACTAAGCGGCGACGTGGACGGCTACGAGTTCGAGGGCGCTACGCGCTTCGACAAGCTGTTCACGGGGATTACAGTCGAGCGGCCTAAGGATCTCGACCCGAACGACCTCACAGGGACCGAGGATATCGGCCCAGAGGATACGTTCGACGGCGACTATGGGAGGCTACTGGACCGCGCTTACACGCAAGTTTTTGCGCGTAAGGGAGTGGCGTCCCCACAGGGATTCGAACCCTGGTTTCAGCCTTGAAAGGGCCGCGTCCTAGGCCTCTGGACGATGGGGACTCTGGTCGAGACGTATACGACAGACCATTTTGACACAGACGCCTTGGTTTTGGGCTTGCATCCACTTCTCACCTGGTGGCAAATCCACTTCTTCGCGCCCTCGGCCTCACGAGCACCCGGCGAACCGTCGAGACGGTTGTCCCCCGCCGCAGCTTCGACGAGGTCATCCTCCCGCCGGCCACGCGCCGCACGCTCGACCAGGCCCTGGTCCACGTCACGAGCCATGACCTGATCTTCAACCGCTGGGGCCTCGGAGAGCGCCACCCGTCGGGCCTGGCCCTCGCCTTCAACTTCGCTGGACCGCCCGGCACGGGCAAGACGATCTGCGCCGAAGCGATCGCCCACGCGCTCGGACGGCAACTGCTCGTCGTCCGCTACGCCGAAATGGAATCGCTCTGGATGGGCGAGACGCCGAAAAACGTCTCCGCGGTGTTTCGCCTGGCGCGCGACCAGAACGCCGTGCTCCTCTTCGACGAAGCCGACGCCATCGCGGCACGCCGCTCCTCGTCGGTCGAACACGGCTTCCTCCGCGAGTCCAACACCGTCGTCAACGTGCTGCTCAAGGAGCTGGAGACCTTCAGCGGCGTGGTGATCTTTGCGACCAACCTCGCCGCCAACTTCGACCCGGCATTCGAGCGCCGCATCCGCACGCATGTCCTCTTCGAAATGCCGGGCGTCAACGAGCGCGAGCAAATCTGGCGCGTGCAGATGCACCCGACCCTCACGCCGCTGGCCGCCGATGTGGACTTTCGAAAGCTGGCGGAAGCCTATGAGGCCACCGGCGGCGACATCCGCAACGCAGTGCTGAAGGCGGCCATGGCGGCGGCGGGCGAAACTGGCGGCGATGCGTTCAAGGCGATCCACCACCGCCACCTCGAAGACGGCATCCGAGAGGTGATGGGCGCGAAACACGTGATGCGACAGTCACTCTTCACGCCGCCACCGTCGCCGGAGGTGCAACTCGAGGAAGCGATTCGAGCCGTGCCCGCGTTTCAGATGATGCGCTGGCTACCGGTGGTCCTCAGTGGTGTCGCGTTGCTTCTCGCGGCCATCGCCCTCATCGTGGCGATGATGCGGTAAGCCTCAGCGTTCCGACACTCGATGAGACGCGAGGAACGTCTTCATCGCCGCCAGGAATTCAGCTCGGCGCGGCGCGCCACGCGGATCGGCGGTGGCGTGAACGGCATCCTCGATCACGACAACCTTGACGTTCGGCAGCACCTCGCCCAGATGCTTGACTGCAGGCAACGCGCCGTCGAGGCTCCCTGCGATCGTCAGGACGGGGACTCGCACCGCCTTCAGCTCCTGATCGGTGACGCTGTGCTCACTCTTCGAACGGTCGATCGCCGCCAATGCGAGCGGATCGTTGAGCGGCCCCAGCCCAGGGCGCGCTTTTTCGCGTAGCTGCTCGAACTGCTTTGCCTCGTCTTCGGCAGCCTTCAATTCCGCGGGCGTAAACGGCTGGCGGCCACCTGCGCCGCCGATCGTGGCGGTGATGAACCGGTCCGGGTACATGACCAGCATCTTTGCGACGATGTTGGCGCCGAGCGCGTAGCCAACGATATGCGCGCGACGAATCTTGAGCTGGTCCATGAGGCGAACGATGTCGAGCACCATCTCGCGTCCATAGGCACCAGGCGCGTGCGGCTTGTCACTCTTGCCGTGACCTCGCAGATCGAACGCGATGACGCGGTAGTCCTTCACGAGCTCGGGGAGCACGCCGGTGGCGATCCAGCCTCCCTCCACATCCCCGGTGAAGCCATGAACAAGGACGACCGGCTCTCCCCTTCCTTCGTCCACATAGCGGATCTTCGCCCCGGCGGAGTCGAAGAACGTGTCTTGCGCCGCGGCCACAGACCTGGGCGCGAGCAGGCTCAAGACGATGAGCAAGACCAGGCGACGCATGGATGCACCGCTCATGGCATTGAACACGCGAAGCTCTCGGCGCGATCGATGCTGCCTGTGCCGGTGTACTTGGCGACCGTCGGGTGCGGGCAGAGCGGCCGCGTGCGAATCACGCCTTCGCCTTCCACTCTCGACGCGAGCACCTCTTTGGGTGCGCTGCCCTGGTCACGCCACCGGTCGAGCGCCGCCAGCATGTCGAACTGATTGGGGCCATCGCCGCCGCCGCAGTGCCCCATCCCCGGCACCATGTAGAGACGCACCGACGCGTCCACGCGATCCTTGCCCATCGTCGCCGTGAGCTTGTTGAAGTAGTCGATCGATCCGAGGGGAGGAATGTTCTGGTCTTCCCAGCCGTGCACCATGATCAGCTTGCCACCGCGTTCGGTGAATGGCGTCAGGTCGGTCGAGGTCGCCGCGAGGACGTTGTTGTCCGCCTTTCTCGCCAGCTCGAGATGTTTTCCGGCGTCGAGGCTCCGGAAGTCCCAGTTCGGATCCTGAAAGACCACGAACCGCATCAGGTCGTGGTACATGTCGTGCGGCCGCGCGCCGGCGACGGTGTCCCAGTGCAGCTCGCTGCCAGGCTCGAGGCCGTGGGCAAGCTGCGCGCCCGTCTTCGGGTCCACCACCGGCGCGTAGATCCTGCGCGCGGCCGTCACCTGCGCCGTCGTCAGACAACTGGCGTGGTCGGCACCCTTGCAGGCAAGCACGCCCGGATCGAAGTCACACTTCACCGGATCGCTGATCAGGTTGTCCTTGAGACCATCCGCAGCGTCGCACGTGTTCAACGCCGCCTGGTGGATAAGCGGGAGCTTGCTGGCCGGAATAAAGCTCGCCGCGCTGGCGTGCGTCGCCTGCGCCATGCCGAGCGTTTGAAAGGCGGTGTCTGTCCGGTTGTAGCCGGGAGCGGACGCGATGATGGCGTCGAAGTCGCCGGGAAAGCGCTGCGCCTCCATGAAGGCCTGGCGGCCACCACCCGAGCATCCGCTGAAGTACGAGAGCCGTGGCTTGCTGCCGTACAGCGCCGCGGTCGTGGCGTTGCCCTGCACCGCGGTCTCATGCACCGACCGGTAGCCGAAGTCGACGAGCTTTTCGGGATGGCCCATCGCAAAACTGGCGTCGGGACCCGTGTGCCCCGTATCGGTCGATGCCACCGCGTATCCGCGGCGAAGGCCATCCGCCAGGGCGTCGTAATTAATCGAGCCGCCCCAGGCGCCGTTGCCGACCTGCAGGTACTTGCCGTTCCATCCAGACAGCGGCAGCCAGACTTCTGACTTGATGTCGGAATCGGCAGACGGCGTGAGCCTGAGTGCGACGCGGCAAAACGGTGGGAGGTTGGCGATCGCGAGGCCGGCGCTCGGCGCGAATCGTCCGCCGGCCACGGCTTTTGCGGACACGACGATGGTGTTGGGCAGTTTGAGCGACGCCGCCAATCGCTCGCACGATGCGGGCTGCAACGCCGGTGTCTGTGCAAACGCCGGCAGCGAGATCAGAACAAACAGCGCGGAAATGACGCCTCTCATCGTTCTCCTCCCATAGAGGTCAGGATGATGTCCGAACGCGAGGGGTTTTTAAAGAGAAAAGGCTGGCGCCCCCCTGGGCCGAGCGAATCGGGAGGTTCGGTGTGCACTTGTGAACATCTGACGGGAACATCGGCGAGATATACTTGATCAATGAGTGCAAGCCATCGCCCCACCGACATACATCTGCGTCAACATCGGACGAAAAAGCGGAACAAACTGCTCGCGCGGATTGCGGCAGCCCCGGCGACCGGACGGGCTGCGCTCGAAGCAAGAGCGCAGCGAACGTATTCACCATTCCACTCGATGATGAAAGAGAAGCTGCCTCCAACCGCCGTCTAGCCTGTGAGTGCTCGGTAGACCTCGAACACAGGCCATTCGAGCGCGTCACATTTCCATTCGAGCTGCGCAGCGGTCATCGTGCGCGGGTTTTTCGCCATTCGAGATGATCAGCGGCCATTCGACTGCGCCATCCCGCTATTCGACCGCATGACTCCGCCATTCCGACGTGGCTACCGGCGGCTCGGTCAGCGTTTCGGGCCATTCGAGCCCGATTCCTCGCGCCGGCTGCTGAATCGCGGCGCCGAGACCGTATTTCTACCCAATCAGACGCTTGATGTGCTGCTCCTGCTCGTGTCACGTGCGGGCCAGGCCTGATTTATCCCAGATGGAACCCACTGACCAACGGGATGCGCCAAATCGAAGACTTCCAGAGAGCCGCGTTGCGGGCACGGAGCGCAGAGCGGTGCGGTGAGGCTTGATCGACGGCTACTTCACGCCATAGACCAGGAAGATCTGCCGCGGCAGGAAGTCGTGGCTGGTCTGCAACGAAAAGCCAGCCTTGGCCAGTTCCGTGCTGATCTGGTCGGGAGTGAAGCGGAACTCCACGGGCGGTCCATCCGGCGAGTCCTTGCGGAAATCGACGATGGCGAGCCGCGCGCCCTGTTTCATGCGGGCCTTCAGCGCCGTGAAGTACGCCACCCGGTTCGGGATGTGATGGTACGTATCAACGACGAGTACGAGATCCACCGGTTCCGGCAGGTTGGTCCGGTCGGCGCCGGCTTGTACGGCAACCACGTTTTTCAGCCCCTCTCGCAGGGCTCTTTGCTTTACGTACTCGACCATCGATGGTTCGATGTCGACGGCATAGACTCTCGGCGCGGCCGGAGACTTCGCCAGGCGAACGGTGAAGTAGCCAGTCCCAGCACCGATGTCAGCGACGAGCTGCCCAGACTTCAGCTGTAGCGCGTCGATGACCCGCGCAGGTAGCTGCCATTGGTCGCGCGCGGGGTCGTCGAAGCTCTTCGCCCATTCGTCGGCGTTGTCGAAGTGGCGCCCGAAGTGGTCAGCCTGCGTCGCGGGTGCGTGTGCACCGCCCGTTTGCGCGCCGTGATCAGGCGCCGCGCCGTTCTGCAGTGACACTGGATCGCCTGTCGCATGTTCCTTGACCTGGTACGTCAGGAATTCGTGGAGCGCCGCACGCGCCTCGGCGTCGCCCGTGGAGATCCGAACGATGCCGCCTCGAGCGGTCTCCTCG
>CAMCNL010000259.1 GCA_945876205.1 Candidatus Sulfopaludibacter sp. SbA3 | reverse complement strand
GGCCGCAAGACGGCCAACGTCGTGTTAGGGCATGCGCTCGGCGTGCCGGGGCTGCCAGTCGATCGGCACGTGCTGCGCGTCGCCAACCGGATCGGGGTCGCGTGCGGCGACGATCCAGTGCAGGTGGAGGCGCAGCTCGGCGAGAAGCTGCCGCCGAAGATATGGACGCTCGCGTCAGACGTCCTGATCCTGCACGGCCGGCGGATCTGCCGTCCGACAAAGCCGCTCTGCGAGCGCTGCATGGTGCGCAAAGACTGCGATTACTACCTGCGCGTTGGACCGGCTCGAGCTGACCTCCGCGATCGCACGGTGAGTGGGGCGAAAAAGCATGACACGCGCCGAGTTCGAACGTCTCGTCGCTGAGGCCGTCGATCTCATTCCGAAACGCTTCCGGCGCGAAATGAAGAACCTCGCGCTGGTGGTCGAAGACGCGCCGAGCGCCGAGCTTCTCGAGGATATGGAGATCGAGCCGCCGGACTCTCTCTACGGCCTTTACCATGGCACTCCCCTGCCGGAGCGGACCTGGGGCTTTGGCAACAACCTTCCCGACCGCATCACCATCTACCAGCAGCCGATCGAAGAGGATTGCGACGACGAGGACGAGATGCGCACGATGATCGGCGAGACGCTCATCCACGAGGTCGGTCACTACTTCGGCATGAGCGAGGAACAGATCGAGGACATCGAAGAGCGCTACTGGCGAGGCGATGTCGACGACCAATAGCCCTGGCAAGCACCGGGCGAGGAAGCGCTTCGGCCAGCATTTCCTCGAACCGGCCTGGGTCAACAAGCTCATTGCCGCGGTCAACCCGTCGACTGACGACACCTTTCTCGAGATCGGTCCGGGCCGCGGTGCCCTGACCAAGGCGCTGGCCCCGCTAGTCGGACGGATCGTCGCCGTGGAGATCGACCGCGACCTCGCCGCGGCGCTGCCGGCCCAGGTCCCTCCCAACGTCCGGGTCGTCGAGGGTGACTTTCTCCACGTCGATCTCGACGCGGTGCTGCGGGGCGAACAGGTCCCGATGCGCGTCATCGGCAATCTGCCCTACAACGTGGCCTCACCCATCCTCTTCGCGCTGCTGGACGCGGCCGACGATGGCCGACGGTTCGTGGATGCCACGCTGATGCTGCAGAAGGAGGTCGCGGACCGGCTCGTCGCCGAACCCGGCTCCGACGACTACGGGGCGCTGGCGATCCAGGTGTCGCTGCTGGCCCGGGTGGATCGGATCCTGACGTTGCCACCAGGCGCCTTCCGTCCCCCGCCCAAGGTCACGTCCGCCGTCGTCCGTCTCCAGTTCCACCCGCCACGCGAAGACGTGGGCAACCGGGCGACGTTTGAACGGGTGGTTCGGGGCGTCTTTCTCCAGCGCCGGAAGACCCTTTTGAACGCCCTCAAGCCCGTGGCCGATTCCTTCAGCCGATCCGCCTCGGAACTTATTGAGCGGGCGGGGGTTGATGGCTCCAAGCGTCCCGAGGCGCTGACCCTCGCCGAAATGGCACGGCTTGCACGAGCTGTGCTATAGTTTTCCCCGGAAGTCGTTGACCCTGCCCGCTTTTCAGGCGTTCCCAGCGTCCTGATCCACCGATTCGCCGACCCGCCAGGGCCGATGGACGGTTTTGAAGAATTCAGTTCTCGTTTTGCTGGGCTCCTAATGAATCAGTCCGCGCTACCTGCGGTGTCTCCGGCCACCCGCGAGGTCGTCGCCCGTGGCGGCCTTGGCGAGTTCGGCATGAACATGATGGCCGTGTCATGGGAGGACACGACTGTCCTGATTGATGCGGGCGTGATGTTCCCGGACCCGGACCAGCTTGGCGTCGATCTGATCATCCCGGACATGGCCTATGTCGAGGCCCGGAGCAAGCAGGTCAAGGCGCTGATTCTGACGCACGGCCACGAAGACCACATCGGCGGCGTCGCCCACGTCATGCCGCTCTTCGACGGCCCGGTCTACGGCACCGCGTTCACGCTGGCCGTGCTCGAGCCGAAGCTCGAAGAGCACGGCATCGGGCCCGAGCGGCTGACCACCGTCCAGCCCCGCGACACGATCACGGTCGGTCCCTTCACGATCGAGTTCATCCGCGTGACGCACAGCATGCCTGACTGCGTCGCGCTCGCCATCACCACGCCTGCCGGCATCATCATCCACACCGGCGACTTCAAGATCGACCAGACGCCGATCGACGGCCAGCACTTCGACCTGCACCGCTTCGCCGAGTTGGGCCAGCAAGGCGTGCTCGCGCTCTTTGCCGACAGTACCAACGTCGATCGCAAGGGCTTTACCGGTTCAGAAGTGGAGGTCATCGAGGCCTTCGAAGAGATCTTCACGAGCACGCACGGCAAGCTGGTGGTCGCCTCGTTCTCGTCGAGCATCTACCGGATGCAGGTGCTGGTCGATCTCGCCGTGCAGTTCGAGCGCAAGGTCGCGTTTGTCGGCCGCAGCATGATGAGAAACGCGGAGATTGCCCAGCGCCTCGGATACCTGCGGGTGCCGGCGGGTGTGCAGATTCGCGATTCAGACGTGAGCAACTACGCCTCGCAGGACATCCTGTGCCTCGCCACCGGATCGCAGGGCGAGCCGCGCGCCGCCCTGGCCCGCATCTCGATTGACGACCATCGCTTCGTCAAGCTCGGGCCCGAAGACACCGTCGTCCTCTCCGCGCGCGCCATTCCCGGCAATGAGAAGGCGATCGCCCGCACCATGAGCCACATCGCGCGCCGCGGCGCGGACGTGATCACCGACAACATGAAGCACGTTCACGTCTCGGGCCATGGCAGCGCCGAGGAGCTGAAGCTCGTGCTCTCGCTGGTCCGCCCGCGCTACTTCGTCCCCGTGCACGGCGAATACCGCCAGCTCTCGCAGCACGCGCGGATCGCCGAGCGCGTCATGAGAGGCACCGACCGGAAGGTGCAGTCGCTGCTCGCGACCGACGGCGACATCATCCAGTTCGATCAGCACGGCGCGCGGATCGCCGACAAGGCGCCGACCGGCCGCGTGCTGATCGACGTGACTCGCACGGGCGAAGTGGGCGACGAGGTGTTGCGCGATCGGCGTCACATCGCCGGCGACGGCGTCGTCGTCGCGGTCGTCACGATCAGCCGCCAGACGGGGGTCCTGATTGGCGAGCCCGAACTGGTGGCCCGCGGATTTGTCGTTGACGAGCGCGACAGTGGGTCGTTGTTTGACGATGCGGCGGGCGTCATTGCGGCGTGCATCGAGTCGTCCAGCGTCGAGGAACGTACGGATCAGGGGCTCATGACGGAAAAGCTTCGCGGCGAGCTGCGAAGATTCTTCAAGAAACGTTCGGGGCGCCGGCCCATGGTGTTGCCGGTACTCATGGAGATCTGACCTTGTCCGAGTCCACCTTGCCTCGGCGCATCAGCGAATTCGTCGGCGTGGCGCTCTTCGCGCTCGCGCTGATCTGGCTGATTGCGCTCGTCACCTACGACGCCACAGACCCGGTCTGGTTCTTCACGACCGGCGCCACGCATGCGCCCGCGAATTTCGTGGGCCAGGTCGGCGCGTTTCTCTCGGAGCTGTCGTTTCAGCTCTTTGGATACACGTCGTACCTGATCCCTGGCGTCATCGCCGTCGTGGGATGGCATTACTTCTGGTGCCAGCCACCGGACGCGGCCTATACGAAGGTCTTCGGGATGACGCTCTTCTTCGCCTGCGCCACCTCGTTTCTGAGCCTGATATTTGGCAGCACCGAGGTCGCGGGCAAGACGTTCTACGCCGGCGGTTCGCTCGGCAACTGGCTCGGATCGATACTGTCGGAGTACTTCAATCGCACGGGCTCGATCATCATCCTCCTGACGCTGATTGCCCTCTCGACGGTGCTCTCGACGCAGGTCTCGCTCGGCCGCCTGTTCTCGACGGCAAGCGACGGCTCGAAGGATCTGTCGGCGCGCGGCATCGGCCGGGTGCGCGCGTGGCTCGATGAGCGGCGCAAGCAGAAGCAGCGGCAGGACGTCATCGCCAAGCACACGAAGAAGGCGGCCTCGACGACCCTGAAGGTCGAGAAGGAGGCCATCACGGTGGCTGCCGCCGAGCGCGATGCTGACGAAGCGCCGAGGCCGGCTGCCCCGGCCGTGGTGGCCCGCAAGCGCGCCGAACCGGTACTACCCCTCACGGAGCCCGACCAGCCGAGACCACAGCGTCGTCAGGGCGCCTTCACGTTGCCGCCGTCGTCGCTCCTCGATGCGCCGAAGGTCGAGCAGAAGATCGATGAGCGCGACCTGATGGAAGCCGCCAAGCTGCTCGGGGAAAAGTGCCGGGAGTTCGCGGTCGAGGGCCAGGTGGCGCAAATCCATCCGGGTCCTGTCGTCACGACCTACGAGTTCAAGCCCGACGCCGGCGTGAAGTACAGCAAGATCACGAGCCTCGCCGATGACCTGTGCCTGGCGATGCGGGCCGAGTCGGTATTAATCGATCGCATCCCCGGCAAGTCGACGGTAGGTATCCAGATTCCGAACGCGAAGCGCGAGAGCATCTCGTTGCGCGAGCTGCTCGAATCGGATGGGTATCAGAGGTCCGCCTCGAAGCTGACGCTGGCCCTCGGCAAGACGATCCACGGCGAGCCGTACTTCACCGATCTTGCAACCATGCCGCACCTGTTGATTGCGGGGTCCACCGGCACGGGCAAGTCGGTGGGTTTGAACTCGATGCTGACCAGCATCCTCTACCGCGCGACGCCCGACGACGTGCGACTCATCATGATCGACCCCAAACGACTGGAGCTGGGCATGTACGAGGACATCCCGCATCTCCTCACGCCGGTCGTCGTCGACCCCAAGAAGGCCGCCAACGCGCTCCGCTGGGCCGTGCGGGAGATGGAAGAGCGCTACAAGACGCTCGCCGCCGAAGGCGTGCGCAACATCGAGCAGTACAACCGCAACATCCGCCTCGCGCTCGCCGAGAACAGCGGCAACGACGACATGCCCAAGCCGCTGCCGTTCGTGGTCGTCGTCATCGACGAGCTCGCCGACCTGATGATGGTGGCCAGCAACGAGGTCGAAGAATCGATCTGCCGCCTGGCGCAGATGGCCCGCGCGGTCGGCATTCACCTGATCCTCGCGACGCAGCGTCCGTCGGTTGATGTCATCACCGGCCTGATCAAGGCCAACCTGCCGTCGCGCATCTCGTTCCGCGTGTCATCGAAGACCGACTCGCGCACGATTCTCGACGCCAACGGCGCCGAACAACTGCTCGGCAAGGGCGACATGCTATTCCTGCCGCCGGCTTCGTCGCGCTGCATTCGCCTGCACGGGCCGTACATTTCCGAGCAGGAGAGCGCGCGACTCGCCAGCTTCCTGCGCAAGCAGGGCAAGCCGACCTTCGACGAGACGATTACCGCCGAGGACGAGAAGACCGGCCCTGGCGGGATCGAATACGAGAAGGACGAGCTCTACGACGAGGCCTCGCGCATCGTCGTCAGCAGCGGCCAGGTGTCGATCTCGTACCTGCAGCGGAAGATGCGGATTGGATTCAGCCGCGCCGCGCGGCTGGTGGACATGATGGAGGCGGAAGGGCTCGTCTCCCCCGGCGCCGGCGGCAAGCCGCGCGAGGTGCTGGTGGATCGTGGCTACTTCGAGGAGGTGGATGCGCAGCTTCGCTAGAGCGATGGCGGCCGCGGCCGTGCTCGCCATCGCGGCGTTCGCTGTCGATCTCCGCGCGCAGACCGCCGAAGCCGTCTA
>CAMCNL010000258.1 GCA_945876205.1 Candidatus Sulfopaludibacter sp. SbA3 | reverse complement strand
TGCGATTCTCGGCGTGGCGAGGCCTGCGATCGATCAGGACGCCTACCGCACCCAGATGCGCGCGCAGGTCAAGCAGGCCGAAGGCGAGCCGCTCGAGCCCGGGAAGTGGCGCACGATCGAAGAGCGCCTCTACTACGTGCCTGGCGAGTTCGACGACCCGGGACTCTACGAGCGCGTCAAGCAGGCGCTGACCGACATCCAGCAGCGTCATCGGGCGCCGGCGAACTACCTGTTTTATTTCGCCACTCCGCCTGATCTTTTCGCGCACGTGGCGCGGCACCTCGCCGCGGCGGGGCTGACGAGCGAAGACGAGGGCTGGCGGCGCGTGATCATCGAGAAGCCGTTCGGCTACGACCTCGAGAGTGCCGGAGCACTGAACGCGGAGCTCATGCGCGGCCTGGGCGAGTCGCAGATCTACCGGATCGACCACTACCTGGGAAAGGAAACCGTCCAGAACATCCTGGCCTTCAGGTTTGCGAACGGCATCTTCGAGCCGGTGTGGAATCGCCGCTACGTCGACCACGTGCAGATGACCGTCGCCGAGGAAGAGGGCATCGGATCGCGTGGCGCGTACTACGACCAGGCGGGCGCGCTGCGCGACATCGTGCAGAACCACATGTTCCAGCTGCTGACGCTCGTCGGCATGGAGCCGCCGGTCTCGTTTCACGCCGAAGACGTGCGCGACGAGAAGGTCAAGGTGCTGCACGCCGTTCCGCCGCTGACTCCTGAGGACGTTCGCCTGCACGTCGTCCGCGGGCAGTACCAGGGCTACCGCCAGGAGAGGAACGTCGCGCCCGACTCGCACACCGAAACATTCGTCGCGATGCGGCTGCTCCTCGACAACTGGCGCTGGGCTGGCGTGCCGTTTTACCTGCGCACCGGCAAGAAGCTTCCCCGCCGATCGACCGACATCTCCGTCCACTTCAAGCCGGCGCCGTTCACGCTGTTCCGCGAGACTCCAGTCGAGCGCACCAACCCGAACGTGCTCGTCCTGCGCATCCAGCCAGACGAATGCATCTCGCTCTCGTTCGACGCCAAGGCGCCGGGGCCGCTCGAGCGGCTCGAAACGGTGACGATGGATTTCAGCTACGCGCGGTATTTCAAGGTCGAGCCGAGCACCGGCTACGAGACGCTGCTCTTCGACGCGATGTCTGGCGACCAGACGCTGTTCCACCGCATGGATATCGTCGAAGCCGGATGGAGCGCCGTCCAGCCGATCCTCGACGAGTGGAAGAGGGATGCGTCTCCGGTGCCGACCTACACGCCAGGCACGTCGGGACCCGCTGAAGCCGATCGGCTGATCCAGCAGGACGGTCGAAAGTGGCGAGAGTAACTGTCGTCGAAGACGAGGTTCAGCTCGCCTCGACCGGCGCGCTCCGAATCACGACCCTGATCGAGCTCGCGATCGCGGAGCGCGGCAGCGCCGTGCTCTGCCTGAGCGGCGGACGGACGCCCGAGCGTCTCTATGAAACGCTCGCCGACCAGCGCGAGCCGTGGCGCACGCGCATCGACTGGAGCGCCGTCCACGTCTTCTGGAGCGACGAACGGCACGTGCCGCCGGATCATCCGGACAGCAACTACGGGATGGCCTACCGGACGCTGTTGTCACGCGTCTCAATCCCACCAGAGCAGATCCACCGGATCGAGGGCGAGCGTCCCGATGCCCGCGAGGCGGCGCGCGACTACGAAGCCGAACTTCGCGATCGCACCATCGACGTGGCGCTCCTCGGCATCGGCGAGGATGCGCATATCGCGTCGATCTTTCCGGGACGTCCGCTGGCCGATGAACGAAGTGTTCGCGCGGCTGCGGCGTGGGTCCCGCACCTGCAGGCGTGGCGCATCACGCTGACACCGCTGGCGCTGCTCGCCGCGCGCGGGACGATGGTGATGGCATCGGGGCCGAAGAAGGCGGACGCCGTGCGCGCGGCGCTGGCGCTGCCGGAGGATGTGACGCGCTATCCGGCGCAGCTGCTTCGCCGCGCCGAAGACCGCGTCGAATGGGTTATTGACCGCGCTGCCGCTCGATCGCTTGACGCGCCGACCGCGCAATGAGCGTCGTCGCCACCACCGTCGCGACCAGTCCCACCGCCATCAGCACGTAGTAGGCGACGTCTTTCGGCGGCGAGACGCCGGCCGCGAGCACCGCGACATCACCGACGACCTTGCCGTAATAGGCGTACATCACGATCGCCGGAATCATTCCGACCAGCGCAATCACGAAGTCGCGATACCGCACGCCGCTGAGCGCCAGCGCATAGTTCAGCAGGTTGAAGGGGACGAGCGGCGAGAGGCGAAGCAGGAACATCACCCAGACGCCCTCGCCTCGGACAGCCGACCGCACCGCGGTGACGCGCGGGTCGCGAGTGACCCGTGCAAGCCATCGCGATTGCGCCAGCGGTGCGGCGACCGCGTAGACGGCGGACGCACCGAGCGATGCGCCGACGAACACGATCAGGCTCCCCTTCCAGACGCCGAAGAGCGCGCCGGCGGCCACCGTCAGAAAGAATGCGGGCGCCAGCGTCACGGCCGCGACGACGTAGAGCGCGATGAAGACGACAGGGCCCCAGGGCCCGAGCTTCGCGAGGCGAAGAAGAACCGGCGCCAGCCAGTCCATCACTCCTCCGATGACGTGGGGGGATCGGCGGCTGCCGAGGAGTCTCGATCTGGGTGCGATGGCTCGGCCGCGCCGGGTGCGGCCGCGGGACGACGCGATCGCCGGCGCCGCCTGGCAAAGACGTGGGAGAGACGTTCGAGCGCCTCCGCCGCCTGCTGCAAGCCGGTCGTGATCTCGTCGGCGTCAGTCCAGTTCGTCGTATTGAGCCGTTCGCACAGCGCCAGCAGCGCTTCCTGGCGCGCAGGGTCGCCGGTGCGCTTCGGGACGCGCTCACGCAACTGCGGATACCAGATCGCGAGAAACGCGATCTGCTCGTCAGGGGTCGCGCCTTCGATCACCGACGGCACAGCCGGACGTTGGGGCTGCTGCTGCGCCGGTGGCGCGGCCGCCGCGTCTGCGCGGGGCGGCGGCTCGACGGCGGCTCGCGGCGCCGGCGGAGACTCGCGCCTGCGCGGGCGCCGCTGCTCGGACACCGGCTCGACCACCTGCTGGTTGTCGAGCACCGCCTTCCAGTCGAAATCGATGTCCGGATGTTGGCTCTCGAGCATCCGCAGGACGTCAGGCTCGAGCGGATTGCGGCCGACGCGAACGCCGCCAGGGGAGCGGAACACGTACAGGATCCGCGACCGCTGGCGATGGCCTTCGCGGTACCAATGCATCAGGTACGTCGTTTCGTACCCGCGCTTGTCACGGATGACGCGCAGGAAGGGCACGGGGCGCTACTTACGCTTCTGAGACCTGGACGAACCCGACGTCTTCTTGCGCGCGGCGGGACGCGCCGCCGGACGCGTGGTCTTGCTCTTGGCAGCCGGCTTGGCTTTGCGTGCCGGCGCCGGCGCCGCACGACGCGCCGGACGGGCGGCCGCCGTGCGGCTGGTGCGTGCACTGGGTGCCGCGGGGCGTGCGCCGTTGGCCGGGCGTGGACGCGCCGCAGCCGCTGCCGCGGGCCGCGCAACCGCGGCGGTGGCGCGCGGCTTGGGCTCGGAGCCCTGCGCCCGCTGCACCAGCGTGAACCGCATCTGATCCCCGAGCATGTGATACATCCAGACCTCGGAGATCGAGATCTGCAGGTCCTGGCAGAGGCGCCGCGCCGGATCGATCATCGATTGCGGCACGTACAGGTGGAACGGCACGCGCAGCTTGGAGAAGGCGCCCCACTGCGACATCGCTTCGAGGTTGTTGACCGACTCGGCGGTCTCTACCTCGACGATACCGACAAGCTTGTGGCTCCGCTCGGTCGACTGAAGGACCAGATCCGGGAACCAAGCGTTAGGCGCAATTCCCACCGGGAATGCCTGCTCGTTGCCCGGATTGATGCCGACCTCGAATTTTCTCTTGTATCGTGCCTGCAGGAGGCGAATGACCCGGTCATGCTCGAGCTGTTCTCGGACGGGCCGTACGAGGATCGGACTCAAATAGGACCCTCCGACGTGTGCTGCAACAAAACTGGGCAAACCCAGTGCTAAACCGGGTGAATATAGCACGAGTTCGCCGACCCGTCGTAAGCGAGGGGCATCGCCCACTCTGAATGCCTTGACGATCGATGGGTCGGGCTCCACAATGAGCCGTGCCCTCCCCCGCTGACTCCGCCGCTCGTGTGCTGATCGTCGATGACGATGTGAGCGTGACTGACACGTTTTCGCGAATGCTTCGTCTCGAGGGCTACGAGGTGTGGGCGGCGCTTTCCGCCGACGAAGGGTTGGGTCTCGCGCAAACCCACCGACCGCATGCCATCATTCTCGACCTGCGGATGCCGCTCACGAGCGGCCTGCAGTTTCTCCGCGCCATCCGCGAGATTCCCGGCCTCACCAACACGCCTGTCGCCATCGTCACCGGGGATTACTACCTGGACGAAGCGCAGTCGAACGAGATCGCGGAGCTTGGCGCGCAGCTGCGCTACAAGCCGCTATGGCTCGAAGAGCTGGTGACGCTGGCGCGCGAGCTGCTCAAGGTCCCCATCCAGGAATAACCCAAGTGACAAATGCACGGTTTTTGAAAGCCTGCCGGCGAGAGCCGGTGGACGCGACGCCCGTCTGGTTCATGCGCCAGGCTGGCCGCTACATGGCGGAATATCGCGCGCTGCGCGAGCGGCATACGCTCCTCGACATCTGCCGCAATCCCGACCTCGCCACCGAGGTGACGCTTCAACCGGTTCGCCGGATCGAAGTCGATGCCGCGATTCTCTTTTCCGATCTCCTGCTGCCGCTCGAGCCGATGGGACTCCCCTTCGACTTCATCAAGGGCGAAGGTCCACAGATCGAGACACCGATCGAATCGCCGGAGGACATCGACAAGCTGCGGATCTTCGAGCCGCGCGAGTCGCTGTCGCACGTGCTCGAGGCGATCGGCTTGATCCAGCGCGAGCTCGCCGGCCGGGTTCCGCTGATCGGTTTCGCGGGCGCCCCCTTCACCCTCGCGTCCTACGCGATCGAGGGAGGCCACTCGAACAACTTCGCGCGCACCAAGTCACTGATGTACGGACATCCCGAGTCGTGGCATCGCCTCTGCGACATGTTTGCCACGATCATCGGTGACTACCTCAACGCCCAGATCGACGCCGGCGTTGACGCCGTGCAGGTGTTCGACTCGTGGGTCGGCACGCTGAGCCCCGCCGACTACCGCGAGTTCGCGCTGCCCCACACCAAGAAGATCTTCGACGCCATCGGCACGCGGGTTCCCACCATTCACTTCGGCACCGGCACCGCCACCACGCTCGAGGACCTGCGCGATGCGGGCGGGGACGTGATCGGCGTCGACTGGCGCAGCCCGATTGACGACGCGTGGGAGCGGATCGGATACGACCACGCGGTGCAGGGCAACCTCGACCCGACGTTGCTGCTCGGCCCCGTGCAGCGGATGTTCAGCCAGACCGACGACATCCTCGAACGCGTGGGCGGCCGCCCCGGTCACATCTTCAACCTCGGCCACGGCATCCTCCCGACGACCCCCGTCGAGCACGTGCAAATGCTCGCCCAGTACGTTCATAGCTCATCAAGACGACGGTGAGACAAATGGACGTCGAGAACTCTGTCGTTCGGACTTCCCGGTTCCGACTTCCAAGTTCGTGTTCAGGTTCGGTTCGGCGTTCGCTGTTCCAGGTTCGACGTTCGGTC
>CAMCNL010000257.1 GCA_945876205.1 Candidatus Sulfopaludibacter sp. SbA3 | reverse complement strand
GTTGACGCGCACGACTTCTATTGAAGCGTCGCCTTCAGGAACGACACGACCTCGGGCCAGATCTTCTCCGCGGCCGCGGCGTTATGGGTGCCGAGCGCATTGTGGCTCGCCATGAAGGCGTGGCCGGTGCCGGGATGCACGGTGAGCGTGACGTCTTTGCCGAGTCCGCGCAGCTTGGCCTCGAGCGCACGCGCTGCGTCGGGCGGGAAGAAGTCGTCCTTCTCGGCCATGTGACCGCTGATCGACGCCGTCAGCTTCGACCAGTCGGGTTCCATCTCGCCCTGCGGGAAGCCGTAGAACGGGACGACCGCCTTGACCTTGTCGGGACGATTCGCGGCGATGATCAACGCCAGCATGCCACCCATGCAGAAGCCGACGACGCCGATGCCCGTGCCGGTGACGGCCTTGTGGCTGGCGAGATAGTCGATCGCGCCGCTCATGTCGCGGCCGGCGCGATCGGGAGGCAGGCTGTGCATCAGCTTGCCGGCCTTGTCCATTTCGGTGTGTCCCGCCAGCTCGCCGTGATACAGATCCGGTGCCAGCGCGACGAAGCCGTCGGCGGCGAGGCGATCCGCCTGCCGCTTGGTCTCTGAATCGAGACCCCACCACTCCTGGATCACCAACACACCCGGGCCCGAGCCCGAGGCGGGCGTCGCCAGGTATCCGGAGGCGGTGCTTCCATTGCTCTTGAATTCGACAGTCTGCGCCATTAGTTTCCTCGTGCCGCGCGGTAGGCGGCCTCAATGTTGGACGGCATTCGTTCCTGGTATGACCAGTCGGCGTACTCAGGCATGCGCAGCTCCTGCTTGATCTGGTCGAGAGTCTTTCCCGCGCGCACCATCGCGCCCACGCGCTCGAGCAGCAGCGTGTAATAGCGCTCGTTGTCGTCGAAGATCTTCGTCGTCCCGAAGGAGCCGTGGCCAGGCACGACGACGTCGGGATTGAGCGCCTTCATCATCTTCATTGCGGCCAGCATGTCGCGAATGTCGACGAACGGACGAATGTTGTTGATCGAGCCGGGCAGCGCCACCGAGGCGGCAAAGAGCACGCGCTCGTTCGGGAGCCATACCGCGGTGTCAGCCTCGCTGTGCACGTTCTTCATGTGGAGCAGCTCGAACGTACGCCCGCCAATGTGCAGCGTCGTCTTGTCGCGATACTCGATGTGCGGCGTGACCAGGCGATAGCCCTCGGCGGCGATGCGCATCTCGGGAGACTGGGCGGCGAGCGTCGCGGCGCGGTTGGGATCGGACGCCTTCTGCATCGCCTCGCCGGCGCCGGCGTGATTGATGACGAGGGCGGGCGGCGAGAAGACGAAGTTGCCGGTCGTGTGATCCGGATGGACCTCGGTGTTGATGACCATCCGCACGGGCAGCGGGGTCAGCTTCTTGACGGCGGCCAGGACCTCGCGCGAGTCGATCAGCGTCTGGCCGGTGTCGATGATGACCGGTCCTTCTGACGTCAGGACGATCGTCGACGTCGAACTGACCTCGCGCGACGACTGGACGTAGATTCCCTCCTTGATCTTGCGGAAAGCCGGACCCAGGTCCTGCGCGCCGAGCGGCGAGGTGAGCAGCAGCAGGCACGCCGCGCACGCGGCCGCGATCGATCGAGTCACGTCATCCTTCTTTCTGCGGATTCCACGGTTGGGCGGGGAGCAGTGTATCGCCGCCGCGGTCGGTTTAAGCAGCCAATAAATACCGGGTGAGTGTCAAAAATACCCGTCAGCCCTGGCGGGGTCGAACGCCGATCTTCAGTCCCAGCAGGATCGCGGTGAACACGAGCGTGACGACGTTGGCGAGGATGAGCGGGAAGGCCGCAATCGCGAGGCCGTAGGCGATCCATAAGACGATGCCGATGTTCAGGGCGACCAGCATCGCCAGCGAGAGGTCGTCCACGGCGCGTCGTCTCCACGATTTGAGCACCTGCGGAAGAAAGGCGAGCGTGGTGAGCGTGGCCGCGGCGAACCCCAGGGCGTCAATCATCCTTGAAGACTAGCGCTTCTTCGCCGCTGCCGTTTTCGTCTTCTTGCGCTCGAGGCCCTCCGCCGCGCGGAATGTCGCGAGGGCGGCGATCAACGTCACCGGTACCGGCTCGGCGAGCGGAAAGCGGATCGTCCCCTTGCTGACCTCGTATGGCGCGAGGTCAGCCTTGAATGCCGCGACCAGGCGGCCGCTGGCGGGCTAGAGCGAGTAATGCGCCTTCCACCCGGCGAAATACAGCACGGCGCGGCCGTTGAGCTTGTACGCGGGGATCTGATACGAGATCACTTCTTCGGCTGCCGGCATGGCCTTACGGATGGCGCTCCGTACCCGCTTCAGCGCGCGTTGCGCCGCCGGCGGCTGCGAGGCGAGATAGTCGCCGACGCTCTGATAGTTGGTCTTGGCCACGTCGTTCCCGCAACGCCACCCTCGCTGCGGGTTATCCGCCGATGCGCACGTAGCCCCGGAGCTCCATGTTGATGATCGTCGTCAGCGCCCAGAGGTCGACCTGAATTTCCGGCTGGATGTCCTTCTGGTCGATCTTGCCAGCCAGGATGGCCTGCCCGCAGACGTGGAATTCGACGCCGGCTTTCTTGAGCGCCTGGATGATGGCGATGTTGGGGTTGTCCTTCCCGTTGTTCCGCGCCTTGTATTCGTCGTTCTTCAGGATGGCGTGGGTGCCGCCCTGGTGGAAGACAACGGCGAGCTTGCGGTGCTCGGGTGGGACGCCGACGTGGGCGAGCGTGTTGAGGTAGCGTGCCGCCGCCTGCAGCATCGGGTTGACGTCTGACGGCGTGGCGGCCGCCTTGCCGACATCGAAGAGCACCTTGTACTCAGTCTTCGCGTCAGGCACTTCCTTGGCGCCCGCGATGTCCTTCGCAGGCTCGACGCCTGGGATCGGCAATCCCTGGCCGCCCTGCGCCAGCAAGGTCGTAGACATTGCGAGTGTTACGGCGAGGATCAGGCCTCCGCCAACAACCGTCTTCTTCATTCGCTGCCTCCACGTCACAGGTGAACCAGTTTCCGCGTGGTTCAGCATAAGGCATAAATCCTCTGTTCGAAGCACGCGTTACTCCCGCTATACTCTCCCCCGTTTGGCCGACCACACACGAAACAGCGTGACCTGGAGGAAGCCATGAAGAGACGTCATAGACTCGCCAGCGCAATAGTCGCGGGCATCCTGGCGACCGTGCCTTTCTCAGCCACCGCGCATCATTCGATGTCCGAATTCGATCGCGGCGTCGTCACGGAAGTGGAAGGCGTGGTCTCGAGAGTCTCGTGGACAAACCCGCACATCCTGTTGGAAGTGACGAGCACCGACAGGAACGGCGTGAAGGCTGTGTGGACCCTCGAGGGCGGCGCGGTCAGCGCGCAACGCCGCCGAGGGCTGACGGGCGAGAGCCTCGCTCTCGGCGATCTGGTTCGGGTGGCCGGCTGGCCATCGACTCGCAGAGACCGATACCTTCAGGTCAATCACGTGCTGCTGCCGAATGGCGTCGAGCTGCTCGTGGGTGGCACACGGGAGCCGCGCTGGTCTGGGAAGACCGCCGGCAGTACGGTGGTTGCGGGCGCCAGGAAACCAGCCGCTGCCCTGGGAGACAGCATATTTCGGGTCTGGAGCCAGGGCACCGGCGCCTGGTTCTTCGCGGGGCGATCGAACTACCAGCTGACGAAGTCGGCGGCGGCGGCGGTCGCAAAATGGGACGACATCGCGGACAACCCGTTGACCAAGTGCGTGGCGCCGGGCATGCCGGCACTGATGGGCAACCCCTACCCGATGGAGTTCGTACAGGTCGGCCGCGATATCGAGGTGCGATTCGAGGAGTTCGATGCGCGACGAAAGATTCACATGGGCGCCAATGTCGTCCGTCCGACGAGCGTGCCGTTATCGGCCCTCGGCTACTCGGTAGGACGTTGGGAAGGCAAGACACTCGTCGTCGATACATCCAGGATCAACTGGCCGTACTTCGACCGATCGGGTGCACCGCAAACCCGGAACGTGGCGATTAACGAACGTCTGACCGTTGTTCCGGACGGCAGCCGGCTCGACTATGTGATGACCGTGAATGAGCCCGCAACGCTCGTCAAGCCGTTCGTCTGGAACGCGTATTTCGTGTGGAATCCGAGCGAAGCGGTCAATCGCTATGAGTGCACGCTCGAGGAGTGGGCCTCAATCAAGAACACGCTCAGGAAGTGATCGCGGGCGGCTAATCCCGTTCTCGGCGCGGTCCCTTGTCGTCCCTCGCTCCTGCCTAGTCGAACGAAGGTCGGACGGATGACAAAGCGCGTCCACTGGCTGTGCCACGTCGCGCCCGGCATGTCGAACGCGGCGCATCGCGAAGCCCCGGCACGCAGAGCGCGCGGAGTTGTCAGGCTCGGCGGCGAGTGCCGTCATGTCCGGAGAAAAACCCGTTCATCAAATACTGGTCGATCCAGGGCGGGCCCATGGGTTTTTCGGAGCGACATGGCGGCGCTGGCCGCCGAGCGGTCCCGGCGGCTTCGATCCCTCGCGGTATCATGGTTTTGCTCGATGCCCGAACCACTGCGCATAGCCTTCCTGGGCTGCGGATTCATCACGCGCGTACACAGCCGGAATCTGCGCTCCCTGCGAAGCGACATCGTCTGCAGCTACGCCAGCCGTGACCGCGGGAAGGCTGATGCCTTCTGCCGCGACCACGGCGGCGCGGGCAGCTACGCGGATTACGCCGCGGCGATCGAGGACCCGCGGATCGAGGCGGTGGTGATTGCGGTGCCGCCACGATTTCATCTTGACCTGACGCTGCAGGCGCTGAGCGCGGGCAAGCACGTCCTGGTTGAGAAGCCGGCCTACCTGCGGATGGAGGACTACCAGACGGCGCTGGCAGCGCGCGACCGCGCGCGGCGTGTGATCCTGGTCGGGGAAAACGACCACTACAAACCGCTCGCGGTGCGGCTGCGGCGGCTGCTCCGTGAAGGCGCCATCGGCGACATGGTGTTCGGACATTTCTCCACGGTCGCGAAGAAGCTCAAGGCCGCCGATGACTGGCGCAACGACGAGACGATGGCCGGCGGTGATGCGTTCTTCGAGGAAGGCATCCACTGGCTGCACCTCGCCGGCAGCCTCGGACCGAAGATCACCAGCGTCCAGGGATATCGCCCCTCGCCATCGCGCGAAGGCCCCGACACGCGCGTCAAGAGCATGATGGTCGCCTTTCGCTATGACAACGGTGCCGTCGGCTCGCTCTACTACTCGCGCGAGATTCCGTCGCTGCTTCGCGGCGCCAGGCTGTCGAAGCTCTTTGGCCGCGACGGCATCATCACCTTCGAATCCAACGGGGCGTTCGTCGTGGTCAGGGGCAGGGGACTGCCGCGGCTGATCTTCCCCGGCGTCCGCGACATCCGCGGCTACCAGGCGATGTATCGGGACTTCGTGCGCGCGATCAGGAGCGGAGGCGATCCGGAGATGAGCCTCGAACGCGCGATCGAGGACCAGCGGCTGATGGACCAGATCTACGCCAGCCTCGCGGTCTGCTGACCTGCCGATGCCGCACGCACGATACGACATCATCATCATCGGTACCGGCGCAGGCGGCGGGACCATCGCCTACGAACTGGCGGCGTCATCCGCGCGCATCCTGATCCTCGAGCGCGGCGACTTCGTACCGCAGGAAGAGGAGAACTGGAGCCCGACCGCCGTCTGGAAGGACCTCCGCTACCGCATCCAGGAACGCTGGCTCGACGATCGCGGCAACGAGTTTCTGCCGTACACGCACTACTCGGTGGGTGGTAACACCAAGTTCTGGGGGAGCGTCCTCTATCGGCTGCGCCGTGAAGACTTCCAGGCGATCGAACACATCGATGGCGT
>CAMCNL010000256.1 GCA_945876205.1 Candidatus Sulfopaludibacter sp. SbA3 | reverse complement strand
ATCGCGCCATTGGTTCGCGACGAGACACGGTGGTGGCGCTAACGCCTCGAGAGTTTCTTCAAGAGCTGAATCTGGCCTGCGTGGTACAGGTCGTGGGCGGCGATGCCGGACAGCAGCGCGAAGTTGCTCACCTTGCTCCTGGGCGGGATGAGGGACAGGTCCTTCGACGTCAGCCTCCCCACCGCCTCCATCAACTGACGATGCATGCGGTCGAGCAGGGCGATGTCGGCGCGCCAGGCGCGCTCGGTGGTCTGCTCGGGGCGTCGAAACCAGTTCGAGCCTTCGAGCGGAAACGATCCGCGGTCAGCGCCAGTCAGCCGCCGCCAGGCGGTGTACTTCCAGTACGCCGAATGCACCACCAGTTCCCAGATGTTGTGACGGTTGCGGGCCGGACGCCAGGCAGCCTGCTCCAGCGACAGGCCTCGAATGGATCCGCGCAGGTTGGTCCCGTGCCAGGACGGCTGGTTATACGCCGCATCGAGAATCGAACGGAGCTGCTCAGTCTCAGTCGCCACCCGCGTCATCCCTGGGCCGGCTGAAGCCGGCCCCCACTTCGATCAGCTTCGGTCAGCCCCGCGGCGGTACGGGATGCTTCGGCTGGTAGAGCCCGAGCTCGCTGCCGCCGGGCAGCTTGATGGCGGTCATCAGGCCGAAGCCCTGGTCTTCGATCGGACGCGCGAGCTCGACGCCCTTCTTCTGCAGATCCTCGACGGTCTTCGTGATGTCGTCGCACATCAGATAAAACTCGTGCGTCGTCTTTCGCGAATCGTTTGCGTTCTTGGGGTGGATGCCGAGCTCCGCGGGCGGGAGCGCGAAGATCAGCCAGCCCTGGCCGGCATCCACATATGGCGCTTCCATGACGTCACGGAAGAAGGCGCGGACCTTCTCGGCCTCGTCCGTGTAGATCAGCGCATGGAAGCCGGTGATCATGAGGAACTAGGAACTAGGAACCAGGAATCAGGGCACCAGCGTGGCGCAGGCCGCGGAGTCCGTACTCTCGTCAATCTCGGGAAGATGCTCGAGATACCGCTCGGCGTCGAGCGCCGCCATGCATCCCGACCCGGCGGCGGTGATCGCCTGCCGGTAGATGTGATCCTGGACGTCGCCCGCCGCGAACACGCCTGGAATATTGGTGCGGGTGCCGTGATGCGTCACGATGTAGCCGTTGCCGTCGAGATCGACCTGCCCCTTGAAGAGCGTGGTGTTCGGCGTGTGGCCGATGGCGATGAACACCCCGTCGAGCGGCACCTCGCTCAGGTGCCCGGTCTTGAGGTTGCGGAGCACGATCCCGGTGACCTCCCCTTTGGCGAGATCCTTGACCTCGGCCACTTCCGAATCCCAGATGAATTCGATCTTCGGATTGGCGAACGCCTTGTCCTGCATGATCTTCGACGCGCGCAACGTGTCGCGCCGATGGACGACGGTGACCTTCGAGGCGAACTTGGTGAGGTAGACCGCCTCTTCCACCGCGGAGTCGCCGCCGCCGATAACGGCAATCGGCTTGCCGCGGAAGAAATACCCATCGCAGGTGGCGCAGGTCGACACGCCGTGTCCGGAGAGCTTGCGGTCGGATCCGATCTCGAGCCAGCGGGCGGAAGCGCCGGTGGCGATGATCAGCGATTCGGTCGTCACGGCCGTTCGGCCGTCGCCGAAGGAGAGCGTAAACGGACGCATCTGCAGGTCAACGCTCTTGACGTTGCCCTGGATCACCTCGGTGCCAAACCGTTCCGCCTGCGCCCGCATCTCCGCCATCAGGTCGGGACCCATGATCCCGTCGCGATAGCCGGGCCAGTTCTCGACCATCGTCGTCAGCATCAACTGTCCCCCCGCCTCGAGGCCTTCGATGAGGAGCGGGGAGAGGTTCGCGCGCGCGGCGTAGAGGGCGGCGGTCAGGCCCGCGGGGCCCGACCCAATGATGACGACTTTGCGGTCGGCCATGTGGGTCTCAGGCGAGGTGCTTGTCGATCAGCTTCGCGATGTCTTCCTTCGGCGAGAGCCCGACCATCGTTTCCGCCAGCTCACCGTTCTTGAAGAGCAGGAGCGTCGGGATGCCGCGAATCATGAAGCGGCCCGGGACGTTGGGGTTCTCGTCCACGTTGAGCTTGGCCACGGTGGCGCGGCCGTCGTACTCGCCGGCCAGCGCTTCAACGGTCGGCGCCAGGCGCCGGCACGGCCCGCACCATTCGGCCCAGAAGTCGACGAGGACCACACCGGTCTTCGTCTCGTCGTCAAAGTTACTGTCGGTGAAGGTCTTGATCTTTTCTGATGCCATTGTGTCTCCCGTTCGCTCGTTCGTAGACGCCCACGTATTGCCGCGCCGAGTGGTCCCACGAGAAGTCCTGTTTCATGCCGGCGACCTGGATGCGCCGCCACAGCCGCTTGTTCTCGTAGAGGCTCAACGCCCACCGCAGCGTATCAAGCAACGCCTGCGATGAATAATCCTCGAAGCTGAACCCGTTGCCCGTGCCGCTGCTGCGATCGAAATTCCGCACCGTGTCGGCCAGGCCGCCCGTCGCGCGCACCACCGGCACCGTTCCGTACCGCAGGCTGTACATCTGGTTCAGCCCGCACGGCTCGAAGCGCGACGGCATCAGAAAGAGGTCCGATCCTCCCTCGATCAGGTGCGCCAGCGGCTCGTCAAACCCAATCCGCGTGGCAATCCGGTCCGGATGCCGCGCCGCCAGGCCGAGCCACAAATCCTCGTAGCGCCGCTCGCCGCTGCCCAGCAGCACGAACGAGGCGTCCAACCGCGGGAGCTCGTCGCTCAGCTCCTCCAGCAGATCGAAGCCTTTTTGATCCACCAGGCGCGAAATCAGCCCCACCACCGGCCGGTCCAGCGTGACCGCGGTGACCGGCAATCCAGCCCGTTCGAGGAGCCGTCTCTTGGCGGCGGCCTTCCCTGCCAGGTTTGACGCATCAAAGGGCACTGGAAGGTGCGGGTCGCGCGCCGGATCCCATTGATCGTAGTCGATTCCGTTGAGAATCCCCACGAGGTCGGCCGCCCGCTCCCGGAGGATGCCGTCGAAGCCAAAGCCGTATTCGGGGGTCTGGATCTCCCGCGCGTAGCGGGGGCTGACGGTGGTGATCAGCCGGCTGAATACGATGCCCCCTTTGAGAAAACTGACGCGTCCCCAGAACTCGAGCGCGTCGACCCGCATCAGCTCCCAGCCCAGGCCGAGCCTCGGTAGCCAGCTCGCGTCGAAGACGCCCTGGTACGCGAGGTTATGGATGGTGAAGACGGTCGGAATCCGGCCAAGCGTGGGGTGATTGGCGAGCAGCACGGGCACCAGGCCCGCCTGCCAGTCGTGGCCGTGGATGACGTCGTAGGGCGTGCCGGCGGCCCACTCGAGGGCGGCGCGGGCGAAGAACGCGAATCGGTCGGGATTGTCGGGATAGTCGTGGCCGGAGGCGCCGTACAGGTAGTCGCGATCGAAGTAGGAGGGTTGGTCGATGAAGATCGTACGCACGCCCCCCGCGGACACCGCGTAGACGTCCGCGCTGGGCGCCTCGCCGACAAGGGGAACCTGGAGCCGGCCGATGAGCGCACCCGCCGTGACGCCGCGGTACCGGGGGATCACGACGTCGACCTGATGGCCGAGGCGTACCAGCGCCTTTGGCAATGACCCGAGCACCTCCGCCAGTCCGCCGGTCTTCGCAAAGGGCGTGGCCTCGGACGCAATCATCAGGATCCGCATCGGTCACGATAGTAGCTGGGTAGCAGCCACCTAGCTACTTAAGTATGATCGCACCGTGGCTGAACCGGGCGAACGCCCCCCTCGTCCCGCACGCAGTGATACGCGGGAAGCCGCCGAACTCCGCGCGCTGAAGGAACAGCATCCGGAGCTGGCCGATGCCGTCGACATGCAACTCGAGTTGAACGAGCTGCAGCGGCGGATCCAGGGGCGTGTGCCGCTACCCGCCCTGGAACTCAGCGCCGACATCCTCACCCGCCACGCCGTCGAGGCCCGTCCTCTCCTGCGCTTCGAGACGATTCCGCTGGAGCTGACCGACCTCCGCCTCATGGTGCGGCAGACGGCAGACGTCCTGCGCCGCTTCGGCGCGCTCGATGATGCGGATTATCAGAGAGTACAGGCCGTCGGGCGCGACATGACGCTGGTGACGGTGGTGGCGCAGTGGTATCGCACCGGAGCCGAGCGGCACGTGGTGGCGGTGGGCTTCTCCGCGCCGGAGCCCCCCGTCGACGGCATCCTCGACCAGGTGCTGACTGTCGCGATGCGGCCCTTCCTGTCGCGCTGTGCCGAAGTGCTGCAGCAGCGCTCCGACCTGGCGACGTGGACGCACTCGCATTGCCCGTTGTGCGGCGGAGAGCCTGACTTCGCGGTGATTACGCCCGCCGCCGAGCGTCACCTGATTTGCGGCCGCTGCGCGATGCGCTGGAAGTTCGAGCCGCTCACCTGTCCCTACTGCCGCAACAGCGACCGAGGGCGTATCACGTCATTCGCCACGACCGACGGCCAGTACCGCGTCTATGCGTGCGATGCCTGCCACCGGTATCTCAAGGCGTACGACGGCCGGCGCGCCACGCGGCCGGTCATGCCGACGGTGGATAGCGTCGCGACGCTGCCGCTCGACGCGGCGGCGATCCAGAGGGGATATACGAGTTAGTTGGTCGCGGAGGCGCCGGCAGCCTGCACCGGCGTTGCGAAGATGTCGCCCGCTTTGCTCGAGAGCCAGTTGAACAGGTGGCGCGTTTCCCAGAAACGGCCCGCGTTCGACTTGGCGCCCAGGATGACGACCGCCACCTGGGGCCCGCCCTGCGGCAGGCGCAGGAGCGTCGCGAGGCAATAGCCCGCCTTGCTGATGAATCCGGTCTTCCCGCCCAGCACATCGACGTCGCCCTTCATCACCAGCTGATTGGTGCTGTGCACGGTGATGGTCCGGCGGCCAATGTTGATCGAGTGGTACTGCTTGCGCATCACGCTGGAGATGCGCTCGTCGCCGGCGACGAAGGCAATCAGCCTCGCCATGTCGTAGGCCGATGAGACGTTGGCCGACAGCAGACCGGAGGGATCCGCGTAGTGCGTGCTCGTGAGCCCGAGCTCGCGCGCCTTTTCATTCATGCGCGCGATGAACGCGTCGTACGGTCCGAGCGAGGAACTGCGTGAGAGCACTCGCGCGGCCGCGTTGTCCGACGCGATGAGCATCAGGTGCAGCACGTCGTAGAGCGGAAGCTTGTAGCCGGCGCGGAGGTAGGTGGTCGAGGCGGCGCGCACGTCGGCGCGCTCGACGACGATCTCCCGCGACAGGTCGGGGGCGCTCTCGAGGAACACGGCCGCCGTCATGATCTTGGTGATGCTGGCGATCGAGCGCGTACCCTGCGAGTTCTCCTCGTAGAGGATCTGGCCGTTCTCGGGGTTGTAGATGATGGCCGCTTCCGCGCGCACATCAGGAATCAGCGCGCCGGCATCATTCAGCTTGAACTTGGGTTCCTGGGCTTCACGAAGCGCCGCGGCCGCGCGGACACGAGCCGTCTGGGCTCGACGCGCTCTCGCGGTGCTGGCCTTCGTGGGGGCCTTCTTCTTTTTGAGCGTAAGCTTCGGCTTCTTGACGGTGGACCCGCGGGGGGCTGATGTGGTCGACTTGGTGGCCGTCTGGGCGACAGCCTCGACCGGAAGCCCGACCGCGCCGGCGGTTGCCAACGCACAGATCAGTCTCAGGATCGTGAAAAGCCGGGCTTGGGTCACGGTTAAACCTTTGGGTAACGACAAGTTGTTACGGAATGTGTCGGCATTGTAGCAATATTTCTGTAGCCTGCAAGCAAGATTTAATACACATTCCTTGATCGCTACACCCCTCAGCGCTCAACCATTCCAAGAAGAATGCCAGTAGAGGTGAGTCAGGAAG
>CAMCNL010000255.1 GCA_945876205.1 Candidatus Sulfopaludibacter sp. SbA3 | reverse complement strand
CGATGTTGTTATTGATGAACGACGGCGAGCGGAACGCGCGATTGAACGACACGCGGAACGTCTGCGCGGCGTCCGGCTTCACCATGAACGTCGTGCGCGGCGAGAACACGGCGTCCTCAATCGACGAGAACTTGTCGACGCGGCCGCCGATGACCCAGCGGAAATGATCGCTGAGAAAGATTTCGTCCTGCAGGTAGGCGCCGCCTTCGTTGCGATCGTCGCCGTTGGGCGCGAGCGAGATGTCGAAGGTGTTGTGGCGGAAGTTACCGCCGTAGCTGAGGACGTTCCTGGTGCCCGCAGCCTTGACGTCGTTGGCTTCCACGTCGAATGTCTTGGTGTTGAAGTCGAGCGGCAGCGGCCGGCCGTTGAGGCCGAAGGCGAGCAGGTTGGCGGCGTTGCCGTCCAGCAGGTTCGTGAAGAAGGCGATGCGGCGTCCGCCCTTCTGATACCTGGTCGAGAGATACGTCATCCGCGAGTCGCTCGCGATATTGAACGGACCGATGCCGCTGTGGATGAGGCCCTGCGTGCCGGCGACGCCACCGCTGAACGACACGCTTCCGCCGGAGGGGATGTCGTAGTCGACGCGTGCATCGAACTTTGGCTGCTTCGTCCCTTCGTTGACGAACGAGGGATACGGCGTGTTGAAGGCGTTGGGAAGGGTTCCGGTCGGACGCGGCAGCGGATCCTGCGTCACGTAGCCCGCCGAGAGCTTGAACGCCCACTTCGCATCCACCGCCTGCGCGTGCGAGCCGTTCACGTAGAACATCGACCCGGCGCTCATGTCGCGCCCCGTGACATTGCGATTGAAGGTACCGACGCCGATGGTCAACTGGTTCGCGCGCTGCGCGGCGAGCTCGCGCGGCGACTTGGTCAGGATGTTCACGACGCCGGTCATCGCGTTGGCGCCCCACACGGCGGAGGCAGGCCCGCGAATCACCTCGATCTGGCGGATCTCGTCGGGATTGGTCGGCACCAGGTCCCACATCACCATCCCGAAGAAGTCGAGGTAGACGCTGCGGCCGTCGACCAGTGCGAGCTGCGAGGTCGAGAGCGTCGCCGTCGCGCCGCGGCTGGTCAGGTTGATGTCACGCGCCGAGACCTGCGTGACGTTCATGCCAGGCACCGCGCGCAGCAGGTCGCCGATATTGGTGGCCGGAGAATTCTGAATCGTCTCTGCCGTGATGATGCTCACCGTGGCGGGCGCATTCACGAGCGTCCCCTCGGACTTGGAGGCAGTGACAACCACCTGCTCCTCGATCGAGAAGGGCTCGTCGGGATCCTGGTCCGCGGGGGTCTGCGGCGCCTGTGTGCCCTGCGCATACGCGGGAGGCACCAGCAGCAGGGCAAGAAAGCCGGCAACGAGATGTCGATTCATGGGTGGCATTGTAGGCCACCCTCCGGCAGGCGAGTGTGCGCGAATGTGCATGGTAAGATTTTCGCCATGTGCGCCCGTAGCTCAGTTGGATAGAGCGCCGGACTTCGAATCCGTAGGTCGCAGGTTCGACTCCTGCCGGGCGCACCAGCCTTCGCTCACGCGTGCCAGCTGAGCGTGAGCTACGGCTGGCACGCCAGCGCGAAGGTTGTCCATGCACACTTTTTGCCTCGCCCTCTTTCTTGCACTCGGCCAGGGCGGCGATCTGACCGGTACTGTCCTGGATCCCTCTGGCGCACCGGTGCCCGACGCGACGGTACGCGTCGAGGTCGCGGGCACGCCGGCAGGCGAATTCCGTACGGGCAACGACGGCCAGTTCGAGCTCACCGTTGAATCCACCGGCGACCTCCGCGTCATCGTCACCGCCACCGGCTTCGCGCAGGCCATCGAGGCCGTGCCCTCCGGTCGCCGCACCCTGCAGGTCACCCTTCACCCCGCGCCGTTCTTCGAAGCGGTCAACGTCACTTCGTCCCGCACCGGCATCCCGAAGGCCGATCCGACCGTCACGATGACGGTCATCTCCTCCTCGGAGCTGCTCACATCCGCGGCGATGAGCATCGACGATGCGCTGAAGATGGTGCCGGGGTTCACGCTGTTTCGCCGGACGACATCGCGGACCGCCAACCCGACGACGCAGGGTGTGTCGCTGCGCGGCATCGGCGGCACGGCGCAGAGTCGATCGCTCGTGCTGGCCGACGGCGTACCGCTCAACGACGCGTTCGGCGGATGGGTGTACTGGGACAAGGTGCCGCAGGCAGCCATCGATCGCATCGAGGTGCAGCGCGGCAGCGGCAGCGACCTGTACGGCGCGGATGCGGTGGGCGGCGTCGTGCAGATCCTGACGCTCCGTCCCGGGCGTCCCAGTGGACGGGCACTGCTCGAGGGCGGCAACCTGGGCACGGGACGCGTCTCGCTCTTCGGCGGCGCGCGCGCCGGCAACTGGAGATACAGCACCGGCGGCGAGTGGTTCACGATCGACGGTTACAAGGCGGTGGCCGAAGTCCAGGATCCCGGCATCGCACCGCGCGGCCCGGTCGACGGCAATCTCGGGTCGAACCATCGCTCCGCGATCGCATCCGCCGCGTACCAGGCGGTCAACGGATGGCGCGTCGATCTCACCGGGAACGTGTTCTCCGAGGATCGGCAGAACGGGACGCTCCTCTCGATCAACACCACCGCATCGCGGCAGGCGTCTGGCGAAGTCGCCGGCGGCATCGGCGGCGGGCTGCTGACGTTCCGCGTGTTCGGCGGCACACAGGACTACCACCAGTCATTCACCACCGTGAACGCGGCCCGCACCTCCGAGGTGCTCAATCGCGACCAGATCATTCCGACGACGTCGGCCGGCGTTGGCGGCCAGTGGCTGCGACCGATCGGCACCCACGCGCTGCTGGTCGGCGGTGAAGGGCGATACATCCAGGGCAGCTCGCTTGAAACGCCCTATGCGCAGGGCCGCGCGCTGGCCAGGGTGGAGGCCGGCGGCAAGCAGCGACTGGGTTCGGCATTCGTGCAGGACACGATCGACGTCACCGATCGGTTTACGGTCGTGTTCGGCGCGCACGGCGACATCTGGCACTCGACGTCGAATCAGACCTCGAACTCGAAGTCATCCCACGCGATCAATCCCCGCGCGTCGGCCTCGTACCGGATCGCTGACAGCGGCGTGACCGTGCGTGGCGCGGTCTACCGCGGCTTCCGCGCACCGACGCTCAACGAGTTCTATCGCAACTTCAGCTCCGGCAACACGCAGACGCGGCCCAACGAGGAGCTCGGTCCGGAGACGCTGACCGGCGGTGACGCGGGCATCCTGATCAGCCACGGTCCGGCGTCGGCAAGAGTCACCGGCTTCTGGACGGTGCTCGATGACGCGATCACCACAGTGACGCTCTCGAGCACGCCGCAAGCGATCATCCGCCAGCGCGCGAATGCCGATACGCTGCGCGCCGCGGGCGTGGAGCTCGAAGGCGAGCTGCGTGTCGCGCGCTCCTTCTCGCTCGCCTTCACGAGCGGCCTGATCAGCTCGCGCTTCAAGGGCGACACGAACCTTCGCGACAAGCGCGTGCCGCAGGTGCCGACCTACAACGTCGGCCTGAGCGTGCGGTACACGCATCCGGCGTGGACGGCCTCGTCACAGTTCAGGGTGACCGGTCCGCAGTTCGAAGACGACCTCAACCTCTTCACGCTTCGCCGCGCGGAGGTCTGGGACGCGTTCCTCAGCCGGACCATCGCCGGACGCGTGAGCGCGTTCGCCGCGGTCGAGAACCTGCTGGACGCCACCTACGACGTCGGACGCACGCCAATTCTCACGACCGGACTCCCCCGCGCCGCCCGCGCGGGCGTCCTGATTACCTTGCCGTAGGCTTCGCGAACGCGCTAGCATTCCGGTCAATGAAGTTGCTCCATACCGCTGTCTTTCTCGCGGTGGCGCTGGTGTCGGTGCTGCCCGGATGCTCGCGCACCGACGCCGAATCGGAATCAGCCGCGGCCAGCGCGCCCGCCTCGGCGGCGGCCTCCGCGCCTCAAGCCGCAGTCCAGACGCTCACTCTCACCTACGATAAGCCGGCGATCGTCGGCCGCGACGTCCAGGCGTCTGTGTCCGGGTTGCCCGCCGGCAAGGAAGCCGAGCTCGTCTGGAGCACGGCGACCGGCGGCTGGGTGATCGAGGACTACTATCACTTCCGCGGAAAGAAATACGCCGAGTCGACGATCTCGCTGGGCAAGTTTCCGATCGACGCGAACGGCAGGCTCGATGCGCGGTTCACGATCCCCGAAGACTACGGCGGCGTGCACGACATCATCGCCATGGTGGACGGCGCCAACGTCGCGCAGAACGGCGTCGAGGTGACCCAGAGCTTCGAGTTCAGCCCGACGTCCGGTCCGGTGGGTACGCCGATCGAGCTGAAGGTCAAGGGCCTCGGCTGGCGGACGATGGAAAGCACGTGGGTGGTCAACTGGGATAACAACCTGGTCGGCTTCGTCTCGGCCGCTTCGTCAAAAGGATCGGCGACGGCGCGCTTTCGCGCCTCGGGGCCGTCAGGCGCTCACGTCGTCAAGCTCCTCACCGGCTGGCAGGGACAGGGCTACTTGAACTACGAGCAGTCGCCGGTCGCGCACCTGCCGCGTCCGCAGTTCACGTTTCAGACCACACCCGGCCGCTCATCGTCGCCGATGGCGTATGCGGAGCCGTACCAGCCGCAGGTGATTCCGAAGAGCGAGTTGAGCGTCGCCGGCTCGACGCTGTCGATCAGTCCCGCGCAGGGACCGGTCGGCACGCGCACGACGCTCCGCGGCGACGGGTTTGCCGCGAACACGTCACTCGAGCTCGTCTGGCAGACATACGTCGGCAGCCGCGTGACGAGCGATGGATTCGAAGCGTCGGAGAAACCGATCGGCAGCGTGAAGGTGGGCGCCGACGGACGTCTCGAAGCGCCGATCACCATTCCCGACGACCTTGGCGGGCTTCACGGCCTCGCGCTGCGCGCCGGCGACAAGACGATTGGACGCGCCTTCTTCGTCACCGAAACCAGCATCGTCGGCATCTCGGCGACGTCAGGGCCCGTCGGCACGCCCATCAGCATTCATCTCAAGGGCGTCGGCTGGACTGAATACGACAATATCTATGTGGCCACCTACGATAACGCCTACATGGGATATGCGTGCGGCTTCAACAGCCAGGGCGACGTGGTGATCAACTTCGTCGCCACCGGCGCTCCGGGCGAGCACATCATCGATCTGTATCCGGGGATTTACCAGGGACCGCAGACGGAGCCGCAACTGCTCTACCGGCACGCGCAGCTCACGTATGCCGACGATCATCCCGGCAACAAGATTCCCGCGCTGCGCTTCAAGTTCAACGTCACGGGGTCGGCGTCAAACGAAACGCACTGAACTCGTGATAGTTTGAGTAGGCTGGGTTCCGCCCCGCGGACCCGGCGACCGTCCTACCCACGCGCCCGTAGCTCAGCTGGATTAGAGCGTCGGCCTCCGAAGCCGAAGGCCACAGGTTCGAATCCTGTCGGGCGCACCAACTTCTCAGGTCACCGATTCAGACCAACATGAGTTGTTGCCTGAGGCGTATGCGGAACGTAGAATGGGAAGTTCACAGATGGGGCGGTAGCTCAATTGGCAGAGCAGCAGACTCTTAATCTGCGGGTTGGGGGTTCGATTCCCCCCCGCCTCACCAACATCTGTTTACGTCAGAGGCACCACATTCCGCATGACCGCGCTCAATCCCGCGAAAGACTCGCAGGGCCGGAGCGGGGAGTTCAAGCCCTTCGAAGTGGCCGCGTCGCAGCTCACGATCATCGAATAACTGGGCTCTAGCCCAGAGCCAATGCGAGGGGTGGCGCGCCGCATCAACGCCGAGCGTATAGTCCTGTTCGGCTGGTCGCGCGCCATCCTCCTCCAGCTCTCCCATCCACTCATCGCCGCCGGCGTCGCCGATCACAGTTCATTTCGCGGTGGCCCGT